>JANWUS010000001.1 GCA_024958715.1 Cyanobium sp. FGCU52
CTCACAACAGTCCCGGTGCTGCTCGGTTGCCCAAGCAGTCCTCCAACGTATCACACGCTCGCCGGGGGGTGTCAACCCCCGGAGGATGAGGCGGCACTGGAGCCCTCCACCAGGGCCTCGCCCCAGGGCAGAAAGCGCTCAAGGGTGCTGGGGCGGTCGGCGACCAGCAGGGGGAAGTCGGTGAGACCGAGGTCTTCGCCCGGGATCAGGGTGTCCGGATGGCGGGCCAGCCAGCGAAGCGGACAATGCTGCTCCTGCAGCACCAGCCAGGCGGCGGCCAGATCCCAGATCTTGGGCGTGGCCTCCAGGGCCGCCACGGTCTGCCCCATGGCGACGCTCACGAGATTGAGGCTGGCCACCCCCAGAAGACGGATCTTTCCCGGGAAGCGCTGGTGCGGAAGCTTCTGCAGCACACCGATCGAACGACTGCACAGGGAAGCGCAGCCGGCGGGATTGTCATGCAGGCCGGGGGGCTGGAGTGGCTTGCCATTGCGCCAGGCACCCCTACCGCGAATGGCCACGATCCTCTGGCGCAGGGGCGGGACATCGAGAATCGCCAGCACCGGCACCCCCCGCTCGAAACGGGCCACGGAAATGGCCCAGTAAGGGATCCCGGCGGCGAAGTTGGTGGTCCCATCCAGCGGATCCACCACCCAGAAGGCCTCGGTGGTGGGAACCCGCTGCTGCCCCTCCTCACTGAGAACCCCTTCACCCGGACAGAGGCGAGCCAGCCCTTCGACGATGGCGGCATCGCTCCAGCGATCGCAGGCGGTGATCAGGGAACCATCCGCCTTGGCCTCCGAGGCCATATGCCCGAAGTCGAGGCGCTGGCGATCCGCCACCCGGTCGATCAGCTCCGCAAGGGAGGGGTCGAGGACGGGGGGCAGGGTGCTCATCCGATCTCCAGGGCCAGGACGCGCTCCAGGCTGCGACCGGTGTCCTGACGGAATCGATGGACGTTCACCCGCTCGAGCAACACCAGGGCAGCGAGGCTGATGAACAGCTCGACCAGCAGCACCAGCGCGAAGGCCGGATAGGGGCCGGGGCCGAAGGGCAGGGCCTGACCGAGATCGAACAGCCCCCCCCCCAGCACCTTCCCCAGGGCCCGGGAGAGTGCCTGGGCAAGTCCCCAGACCCCGACGAAGGTGCCAGCCGCCTCGGGCAGGGTGAGATCAAGCATCAGGCACAGGGCACTGTTGGTGCCCACCCCGGCAGCCAGACCGAACAGCAGCATGACCAGCTGCAGCAGGGGAACGCTGCGGGAGAGGCCCGAAAGCAGCAGCAACAGCAGGGACCCGGCGATCAGCTGGCAGCCCAGGCGTGCCGTGGGCAGCTTTCCCAGCCTGGGAACGATCCAGAGACCGGCCACCAGCAGCCCCACCAGGGTGCCGATTCCCCAGAAGGCGTTGAGCTGAGCCGTGGCGGCGATCGGCATCCCGAAGACCTGGGCCCCGTAGCTCTCCAGGATCGGATCCTGCAGAAACAGGCCCAGTGTGAACAGGATCAGAAAGCCGAAGAAGATCAGAACCTGGCGGCTGGAGGTGATCAGGGCCCAGGACTGGCGCAGGGTGACGGAGTCGTCGCGGCTGGAGGCCTGTCCTTCCATCGAGGCGCGGGGCTCCCGGGGCCGCTCCATGCCCCAGGTGGCCACCACCGTGAGGGCGAAGACGATGAGGGCGAGGGTGGCCATGAAGCGCATCAGCGCCGGCTGCAGCACGGCCGGATCCGTCACCCCATCGAGCGAGCGCAGGCTGATGGAGATGGCGATGGCCCCGACCACGATGCCCAGGGTGAGCATGCACCAGATCAGCCCCACGGCCCTGGGCCTCTCCACTTCGCTGGTGCGATCGATCACCAGGGCGAGGTACGGCGTGCTGGCCAGGGAGATTGACAGGCCATAAAGGGCAAACAGCCCGCAGAGGGCGGCGATGGCGAAGGCCACACGGGGCTGCTCCCCGGTGGGCAGGAGGGCCCCCACGTGAAAGATCAACGGCACGGCCACCACGGCCAGCAGACAGAAGAGCGAAGCTCCCAGCAGCACGTAGGGAACCCGGCGACGACCCGCCAGGGGATGCCGATCGGAGACCTGGCCGAACAGAACACGGGCGGGGGCGACGAACTGCTCGAAGGCCAGAGCACCTCCGACCAGCAGGCCGGGGAACGCCAGTTCGCTGATCATGATCCGGTTGAGCATCCCGGCAAAGACCACCGCCAGGCAACCGAGACAGGCCTGGAACAGTCCCAGACGCAGGGTCGAGACCACGGTCAGACCCGGGCGGGCGGAAGCGTTCAAGGGGCGGAGAACGGCGATTGACGCCGGGAGTTGTCGGCGTTGCAGGCCGGCAGAAGCGGACGGGGCTCGATGGGCACATCCCCGACGCCCTCCACCCGGGGCTTGCCGGAGGGGAGCTCGGGCTGACGGCAGAGGGCGATTTGATCCAGACCGGTGCGACGACGCAGCTCGACCAGACGCAGGTTGTAGTCGGCGATGGCATCGGTATGACGAACCTCGGCCTGGGTGAGGTCGCGCTGGGTGTCCACCACCTCCCGCTGGGTGGTGACTCCCGCCTGGAAGCGCAGACGGGCCAGACGCAAGGACTCCCGGGCGGAGACCACCTCCTGGGCGGTGGTGGTGATGTTGCGGTTGTTCTTCTCCAGTTCGTAGAAGCTGGTTTCCACCTCCCGGCGGATCGTGTCGCGGCGATCGGCGAAGCGGAAACGGTTCTCCTGGGCGACCTGCTTCTGCTGGCGATAGAGGGCACGGGCACGGCCCCCGTCGAACAGCCGCCAGGAGAAGGTCATGCCGATGCTGTTATCGACGTTCCAGCCCTCCTCATTGGTGGGCCCCTGCTGCCCGAAGGAAGGGATTGCGTTGACGTTCTGGTAGCCGAAGGAACGGCCGGTGCTGAAGGCGTTGACGATGTTGAGGAAGGGCTGGACCTGGGCCAGCTCGGCGTTGGCCCGGCTGTTGGCGATCGAGATATCGAGCAGGGCCTGATCGAGTTCTTCGCGGAAGGCGTAGGCCGCCACGATGCTCTCCTGGAGGGAGGGGAGCCAGGTCCCGACCACGACGGAGGGATCCTTGGCGGTGGGGCTGACGTCCTGGGGCAGATCCAGCAGCGCCGCGAGGGTGCGGCGTGCCACCGACTGCTCCGCGAGATTGGTGGTGAGCAGCTGCTGGTCGCGGGAGAGCTGGGTTTCGGCCTGCAGCACTTCGAGCTTGGTGGCCACCCCGGCCTGGAAGCGGGCCCTTGCATCGCGCAGGCTCACCAGGGAGGCGCGCACCGACTCCTGACCGATTCGCACACGCTCGTCGGCGCGCTGCAGATCGAAGTAGATCTGGGCTGCCTGCAGGCGAAGGTCGCGGAGGCCGATCAGGTACTGGTTCTTGGCCTTCTCGAACTGATCACGGGCCGCCGCGATCGTGGGCGTCCGGGTCGGGTCGATCAGGCCCCAGCGCGCCTCGAGAACCGTCTGCATCTGCCAGATGCTGGTGATGGTCCGGTTGAAGGAGGTGCCCCCCCCGGTGGTCTGGAAGTTCTCTCCTCCGGTGTAGGAGGGGAAGGAACTGCCCCGCAGGTCGAGCGTGGGGTACCAGAGGGCGATCTGGGCCCTCAGAAACGACTGGGCCTGGTCCACCTGCGTGGCCAGGGCCTTCAGGTTGGGATTGTTGACCTCGGCAAGGGTCTCCACCTCCGTGAGCCCCAGGGGGCGCAGTTCGCGGATGCGCACCTGGGCCGGCCGATTGGGAAGAGCAAGGGAACGGGGTCCCTTGAGATCGCCAAGGCCGGGAGGAAGCTCCGTGGCCGCCGGCGGCAGGACGGAAGGATCCGAACGGGGCCGCTCACCCTTGGTGACCGGCGCCAGGGGAAGGGCATCACCGGAACCGGGGGCGCGGGGAGCTCCTGGAGCAACCGGTTCAGCGGCAGGGGGAGCAGCCTGGTTGCCCTGCGCGCGCACCGGCTGGGGGAGGGCCGTGAGGGCCGGCGTCAGCACCAAGGCGGCGAGCAGAAGCTGGTGTCGCCTCACGACTGGACCCGAACGAATCCGGAGAGCTTAGGCAACGCAATCGTTGGTTCCGAGACAGGCAGCCACCAGATCGTCCGCCCCACCGACCAGCTGGATGGGGGCCGGCAGGGCGGCCTGAACCTGGGCGAGGGAGAGATCGTCCAGGAAGACATCCTCCCCCTGCCGCAGCATCACGCGGGGCAGCAGCAACCTCTCGCCCAGGTCCCGGCCAGCCAGTCCCTCGATCAGATCAGCGCCGGTGAGCAAGCCTGTGACCACCTGATCCTGCCCCCAGTAGGGACTGGGCAGCCCGTGAAGGATCAGCTCGAGTCCCTCGACGGCATCGAGCCGGTCGACCACCGGCCGCAGCGCTCCGGCAACGAGCCCGCCCACCACCCAGCTGAAGCGCCTGGGAACGGGAACGGACTCCGGCAGACGTCGGGTGGCCTGGTCGAGTTCCTCGAGGAAGCCGCGGATGCTGCCGACCCCGTTCTCCCGCTGGGGCAGGTCTTCGTAGTCGGGGCGGGGCGGCAGGGGACGCCCCGCCATCAGATACCACTCGTCGGACAGCCAGGCGAAGCGGCTGCCCAGGGTGAGGCGGAAGCTCTGCTGCAGCGGTTCGACCTGGTCGATCACGGCGGCGGCGATGGCGGGCGTCACCGGACGAAGCTGGTCGCCGGCAGGTCGGAAGCGGGTGAGCCCCACCGGAACGACGGCGGCCGACAGCACCGCCGGCCAGTCGCCGGATCCGAAGGCCGCCAGGTCGCGCAGAGTGCGCTCGAGGGCCGCGCCGTCGTTGAGACCGGGGCAGACGACGACCTGGGCGTGGATCTGCAGGCGGCGTTCGGCGAACCAGCGCAGCTGGTCCATCAGCTGGCCGGCCCGGGGGTTCACGAGCAACCGGCTGCGCAGTTCCGGGTCGGTGGCATGCACCGAAACGAACAGGGGGGAGAGTCTTTGCTCCTCGATCCGCTGCCAGTCGGAGGGGGTGAGATTGGTGAGGGTGAGGTAGGAGCCGTAAAGAAAGCTGAGGCGGTAATCGTCGTCCTTGAGGTAGAGGCTGCGGCGATGACCGGGGGGCTGCTGATCGATGAAGCAGAAGGGGCAGTGGTTGTTGCACTGACGCAGCCCGTCGAACAGGGCCTCGGTGAAGGCCAGACCGAGACCGTCGTCGGGGTCCTTCTCCAGTTCGACGACGTGCAGGCTGCCGTCGGGGTCCTCGACCTCCAGGGTGAGCTCCTCGCCGCCCTGGAGGACCTGGAAATCGATCAGATCGCGCGGCCGGATGCCGTTGATGCTCAACAGCCGATCACCCGACTGGAAGCCGAGCTCCTCGCCGATCGAACCCGGTTCGACATGGGCGACAACGGCCGGCTGGGGAAGACGGGATCCCGATCCCAGATCCACCTGGGCCAGGGCGATGCCAGCGGACGGCTCGTTCCACACGGGGGGCAGGCGACTGGGGGGCAGACCCCAGTGTGGCGGGCCGCCCTCAGGTCGCGGGGACGCCGAGATCGCGGAACCAGATCAGGATCGTGAGCCCGAACAGCAAGCGGTACACCACGAAAACCCAGGTGGTGTGCTGCTGCAGGAAGCGCAGCAGCCAGGCGATGGCGGCCCAGGAGACCAGCGCGGCGGACACCACCCCCACCAGCGTGGGGATCGGCCCTCCATTCACCTGGGAGGCAAAGGCCGTCTTGAGCTCCACCAGGCCCGCCAGGGTGATGGCCGGGATGCCGAGAAGAAAGGAGAAACGGGCAGCGGCCGGGCGCTGCCAGCCATCGAACAGGGACGCCGTGAGGGTGCTGCCGGAGCGGGAGACACCGGGAACCAGGGCCAGGGCCTGGGCAAGGCCGACGAGGAGGCCATCGCGGGGTGCCACCTGATCGAGCTGCCGCCGCCGGCTGCCGACCATCTCGGCCAGGGCCAGCAGCAGCGCCATCACGATCGAAACCATGCCGATCGAAGCCATGCTGCGCAGACCCGACGACTCGTAATCGGGAAGCCAGCGCTTGAGGGCCACGCCTGCGAGCAGGATCGGCACCGTCCCCAGCACGATTGCCACCCCCAGCCGGGCTGAGGGATCCGACCACTGCCCATGGCGGAACGCCCGCCCGATACCGCTGAACACCTCCTGGAGGTCTTGGCGGAAGTAGGCCAGCACCGCCGCGATGCTGCCCAGCTGGATCACCGCGGTGAAGGCGACGCCTGGATCCCCCCAGCCCAGCACCTCAGGCACCACCTTCAGATGGGCCGTGCTGCTGATGGGCAGGAACTCGGTGAGCCCCTGCACCACACCCAGCACCAGGGCATGCCAGCAGGCCACCCCCAGGGGAAGGGGGTCGGCCGTGGCGACGAGGGGCATGGGAGCGAAGGACGCGGACGCTGACCCTATGGCCGCGCCAGGCGCGGCGCCAACCCCCGGGCCCCTTAAGGTTGGCCAACTTTCTTCACACCCGGGTGATCGGCGTCCCGCCCAGCCTTTCCACGACGGACGCCCTGCGGGCCGTGCTCCCCTCCTCGCGGAGCGAGGGCGCGTCCGTGCTGCCCGGCACAGCCGCCCTCCTGGTGGCAGGGCCGGTGTTCGTCCAGGCTCCCTGGGTGCGACAGGCTCCGATGGCCGCGGCCCTGTTCACCGTGGTGCTGCTGAGCGCCGGGATCCTGCTGGAGCGATCCGACGATGACCGGCGGCGCGGCATGGGGGCCCTGCTGGTGGGCTTCGCGGGCAGCTGGCTGGGAGGCACCCTGTTCTGGGGCTGGTTCCGACTGCATCCGCTCTGGCACCTGCCGATCGAAGCCTTCGCCCTGCCGCTGGCCGTGGCGGGGCTCGGAGGTCGCTGGCGCCTGGCCGGGGCCTTCTACCTGGCCTCCCTGCTCGGTACGGCCGCCACCGACGGGGCCATCGCCCTGATCGGCCTGATGCCCTCGTGGGTCGCGGTGCTGCAGGCGTCGCCCGATGAGGCCGCCGGCCTGCTGCAGATCTGTGCCGATCAGGTGATGGCTCCGCTGGCCCTGAGCCTGGTGACGGGAATCGCGGTGCTGCTGCTGGCCCTCTGCCGGCGCCTGCGGGGGCGGGGCCAGGCCTCCGACGTGGCGGCCGCCACCCTGGCCACCACCCTGGCGGTGGATGGGGTCTTCCTGGCGGCGGCCCTGGTGGCTCCCCGGTTGAGCGGATTGATCTGACGGCATGGACCGGCCGCCTGCCGGTCCTAAGAACTGCAAAAGGCGGAGAACCGGCCGGCGGGGGAAAGCCGGGAGGTCGGTAACGTTGACTTCCGGCGCTCCTCAGGGACCGCCTGTCCCTTGGTTTCTCTGTCCCTTCTCCTGCGGAGTTCGTGATGAAGCGGCTGCTTGCCTGGCTGATGAGTGGTGTGGTGATGGTGGGTCTGCTCATGGGCCTGGCCCTGCCGGGTGCGGCCTTCGCCGACGAGGTGCGGCGCAACGTGGCCGACGACAAGATCGCCGAGAGCGCGGGCAAGGTTGACCTGAACAACTCCTCGGTGCGCCGCTTCCAGCAGTACCCGGGCATGTACCCCACCCTGGCCGGCAAGATCGTGCTGGGCGGTCCCTACGACAGTGTCGACGATGTCCTCAAGCTTGATCTCACTGAGCGCCAGAAGGAGCTGTTTGAGAAGTACAAGGGCAATTTCACGGTGACCCCCCCTTCCATCGCACTGAACGAGGGGTTCGATCGCATCAACGACGGCGTCTATCGCTGACCCTTCCGCCGGTTCACAAAGCCAGGCCGCCGTGCTTCCGCCGGCGGCTTTTTCATGGCTGTGTGCCTGGGCACACGCTCCCATAGGCTCGGCTTTCTTCCGTTCGCGCCCGATGGTCGACGACGCGGCAGCTTCGCCGTCGGCAGCACCCCTTGCGTCGGACTGGGACGTGGTGGTGGTGGGCAGCGGCGCCGCCGGCCTGATGACCTGCCTGGAGTTGCCGGACGGTCTGCGGGTGCTGCTGCTGAGCAAGAGCAGCGACCCCCCCTCCGCCAGCCGCTGGGCCCAGGGTGGGATCGCGGCCGTGACCCGGGCCGACGACAGCTTCGAGAGCCACATCGCCGACACCCTGCGGGCCGGAGCAGGCCTGTGCGACCGTCCTGCGGTGGAAGCGCTGGTGCGGGAGGCTCCGGCCTGCGTCGAACGGCTGCTGGCCCTGGGCATGGCGTTCGACCGCAACGGCGAAGCGCTCAGCACCACCCTGGAGGCCGCCCACAGCCATCGGCGCGTGCTCCACGCCCAGGACCGGACCGGCGGCGCGCTCGTTGATGCCCTCGAGCGGGAGGTGCTGCATCGCCCCGGACTGGTGCTGCGCAAGGGCATGCCGGCGCTTCAGCTGTGGATCGAGGCGGGCCGCTGCGTGGGTCTGCAGGTGCTGGACGGGGAGCATCTGCGCTGGCTGCGCTGCGGGGCCGTCGTGCTCGCCTGCGGCGGCGGCGGTCATCTTTTCGCCCACACCACCAATCCCTCCCAGGCGAGTGGGGACGGCGTGGCCATGGCCTGGGCCGCCGGCGCCCGCCTTCGCGACCTGGAGTTCGTGCAGTTCCATCCCACGGCGCTGATGCTGCCTGGAGCGCCCCACTTCCTGATCAGCGAGGCGGTGCGCGGGGAGGGAGCGCGGCTTGTGGACCACCGGGGGCTCAGTCCGGTGGCGGACCTGGCCGGCGGCGATCTGGCGCCGCGGGATCAGGTGAGCCGGGCCCTGGCGCGTCGGATGCAGGCCGAGGGGGTTGAGCACCTGTGGCTGGACATGCGGCCGGTGGGCAGCGAGCGCCTGGAGCGTCAGTTTCCGACGATTCTCGGCCGCTGCCGGGATCTGGGGCTCGAGCCCACCACCGCTCCGATCCCGGTCGCCCCTGCCGCTCACTACTGGATGGGAGGGATCGCCACCGACCTGGACGCCGCCACCTCCCTGCCGGGCCTTTACGCCGTGGGCGAGGTGGCCAGCACCGGGGTCCACGGCGCCAACCGTCTGGCGAGCAACTCGTTGATGGAATGCCTGGTCTTCGCCCGTCGGCTGAGACACCTGCGGCTGCAGCCCATGGCCCCGGTGCCCAGGGCCGGCACCACCCATCGCCTGGAGAGTGACGAGGCGGGATGTCCTCCCACCGACGAGGCGGTCAGCGCCCTGCGTCAGCTCTGCTGGCAGGTGGCGGGGGTGGAGCGCAGCGGATCCGCCCTCGCGGCCGCCCTTGCCCGGGTGCGCCGGCAACGGCGGGGCTGGGAACGGCAGAAGCTGTTGCGACGTGCCCTCGAGCTTGAGCCGGGGCGGGAGCTGAGCCTGGGAGGGGCGAGCGGGAATCTGATGCGCGCCCAGGACCTCCACCAGCGACTGGTGCTGGCCGAGCAACTGATCGAAGCCGCCCTGTTCCGTTGCGAAAGCCGGGGCGGCCACTTCCGCATCGATGCCCCTGCCCCCCAGCCCTTCTGGCGCTGCCACACCCTCCAGAGCAGGGGCGGCCCACCCTGGACCGCCCCGGTGGACGATCAGGGAGGGTCAGAGGGGATCAGTTGAGCTTGGGCCCGCGGTAACCGCTGAGTTCCGCGAGCTTGGCCAGGGGCTTCACGCCGGAATCGATCTTGCCGTCGATCTCCCAGGTGGGATAACCCTTCACGCCCTTGGTCTCGCAGAGCTGGGCCTGGCTCTTGTAGCCGTCGGGAGCGCACTCGATCACCGTGAGCTTCGCCGTGGCCTCCTTGCCGAAGAGCTCCTTCTGCTCGTGGCAGTGGGGGCACCAGTAGGCCGAATACATCACGGCGCCCTTGCTGGTGAGGTGTTCCGCCAGGGCCAGGGTGGCGGGGGTGCTGGGGCTGGTGACGGGAATGGGCATGCCCTTGGCCAGTCCGCCGCTGTCGGGCTGACCGACCGCACTGGCCCAGCCAAGGCCGAGCAGGGCCACCGCCAGGGCCGTGAGCACCCCGCGGAAGATCAGCGGGCCCCGGTCGCTCCATTCGCCCCCGATCAGGGAGAGCACCATCAGCGCCAGGCTGAGCACGGCGGAGAGGACGCAGAAGGCACAGAAGGCCTGGATGCGGAACACCATCACGCCCATCAGCACGAGGCTGAAGATCGCCATGCCGGTGCTGGCCAGGAACAGACCCCACCAGCTGCGCTCATGCAGGGCGCTGCGGGCATCGCCCCGCATGACCAGCGGCAGCACGGCCATCAACAGCACGGCGGTGTAGGCGAGGAAACCGAACAGCGAGAGGGGCTGACCGAAGAGGCTTCCCCAGGGGCTGTTGAGCACCTTGTCGCAGCCTTCGGCACCACCCGGACAGGTGAGCGGACCGATCAGGCCCCAGCGCTTGAGGGTGATGGCACCGGTGTCGATGGCACCCACGGTGGCGAGCACAGCCATGGCGACGCGGGCCCAGCGGAGGCCCGGGTCGCCGCGGCGGCGGGTCTGGAGGCGACTGGCCAGACGGGTGGAGGTCACGAGCGAAGGCGACAGACGCCTCATTCTCGCAGCCGCCGGCCATTGCATAGGGTGGGTGATTGGCCCGTCGCCGGATCCGTCACCATGCCCGAAGGCCCGTCCACGCCACGCCCGACGGTGGCCTTCGCGCACCTGGGCTGCGAGAAGAACCGGGTGGACACCGAACACATGCTCGGCCTGCTGGCCCAGGCGGGCTACGGCGTCAGCGCCGACGAGAGCGAGGCCAAGGTGGTGGTGGTGAACACCTGCAGCTTCATCCAGGACGCCCGCGAGGAATCGGTGCGCACCCTGGTGGAGCTGGCGGAGCAGGGCAAGGAGCTGATCATCGCCGGCTGCCTGGCCCAGCACTTCCAGGAGGAGCTGCTTGAGTCGCTGCCTGAAGCCCGGGCGATCGTGGGCACGGGCGACTACCAGCACATCGTGAGCGTGCTGGAGCGGGTGGAGGCCGGCGAGCGGGTGAACCAGGTGAGCGCCGTCCCCACCTTCGTTGGCGATGAGCACCTGCCCCGCTACCGCACCACCAGCGAGGCGGTGGCCTACCTGAAGGTGGCGGAGGGCTGCGACTACCGCTGCGCCTTCTGCATCATTCCCCATCTGCGGGGCGACCAGCGCTCCCGCCCGATCGAGAGCATCGTGGCCGAAGCCCACCAGCTGGCGGCCCAGGGCGTGCAGGAGCTGGTGCTGATCAGCCAGATCACCACCAACTACGGCCTCGATCTCTATGGCAAGCCAAAGCTGGCGGAGCTGCTGCGGGCCCTGGGGGAGGTGGAGATCCCATGGATCCGGGTGCACTATGCCTATCCCACGGGCCTGACGTCCGAGGTGTTGGCGGCCTACCGGGAGGTGGCCAACGTGCTGCCCTATCTGGACCTGCCCCTGCAGCACAGCCACCCCGAGGTGCTGCGGGCCATGAACAGGCCCTGGCAGGCCGACGTGACCGGGGGCCTGCTGACCCGCATCCGCGAGCAGCTGCCGGAGGCGGTGCTGCGCACCACCTTCATCGTGGGCTTCCCGGGCGAAACCGAGGAACACTTCCAGCATCTGCTCGATTTCGTGGCGGAGCAGCGCTTCGACCACGTGGGTGTGTTCACCTTCTCGCCCGAGGAGGGCACGCCGGCCGCCCAGCTGCCCAACCAAGTGCCTGCCGAGGTGGCCCAGGAGCGCAAGGATCGGCTGATGGCCCTGCAGCAACCGATCGCCGCCGAGCGCAACGCCGCCTGGGTGGGCCGGATCGTGGATGTGCTGATCGAGCAGGAGAACCCCGCCACCGGCGAGATGCTCGGGCGCTGCGCCCGCTTCGCCCCCGAGGTGGATGGTGAGGTTCGGGTGCTGCCCGGCGAAGGAGGCCTCTGCGCCGCCCCCGGCACGCTTGTGCCGGTGCGCATCACCGCCGCCGACACCTACGACCTGATCGGCGAGGTGGTGGGGGCGAAGGCGATGGTGGGCGAGGCGCTCGCCGCCCGTCGGACGGGCGTTTGACCCCGGCCCACCAGCGACGCCTGTTCCTGCTGGTATCGGGGCTGAGCACCGCCGGATCGTTCGCCGGGCTTACGGCCAAGGGCTGGATCCTGATGCACGGCAGCGGCAGTGCCCTGCTGCTCGCCCTGCACTTCGCCGCCCTCTCGCTGCCGAGTCTGGTGGTGAGCGGACCGGCCGGCGTGCTCACCGATCGGCTGGGCTGCCGCACGGTTCTGATCCGGGCTCAGTGGGGACTGTTGACCGCCGCCGTGCTCGGGGCCCTGGCCATCCCGCTGCTCGCCGGTACCGCCCAGATGGCCGCCCTGCTGCTCAGCACCCTGCTGGTGGGTCTGGCCAGCAGCTACGAGCTCACGGCCCGCAACAAGTACGCCGCCCTGCTGGTGGAGCACTCCGATGAGCTGGCGCCCTACCTGGCCAGCTTCTCGGTGGTGTTCAACGTGGGCAAGCTCGTGGGCCCACCCCTGGGCGGCTGGCTGGTGGCACTCCAGGGACCCGCCGGAGCGCTGGCGATCGACGCCGCCACCTACCTGCTGCCGATCGTGGCGGTGCTGTGGCTGCTCCAGCCTCACGGCTCGATGGAACGGCGCAGCGGCGGCGGGGCGGCGGCCAGCCTGGCCACCGCCTGGCGGAGCTGCGGAGCCACGTTGCGACACGTGCTGCGGTTCACGGCCCTGAGCTGCCTGGTGGGCTTCTTCCACCCCGGGCTGGCCCCGCTGATCGCGGCCCAGATCCTCGGCCCCTCGCCCCAGGCCCTGGGCTGGTTCACGAGCGTGCTGGCCACCGGCAGCATCGTTGGCGGAATCGTGCTGCAGAAGAACAGCGGCTGGCTCAGCCAGCGGCCGGGCCTGCTGATGGGGACCTGCACCGTGCTCACGGCCCTGGCCCAGCTGGGGATGGCGGCGGCCCAACCGCAGCGGCTGGGGTGGCTGGCCGTGCCCCTGGCCCTGGCGATGGCCTTCCTGATCGGGGCCGGGACGGCCAGTCTGCTGGCGGGGGTGAATCTGATCGGTCAGGTGGGGGCCCCGATGGCGATCCGGGGACGCATGGCCGGACTGGGCCAGATCGCCTTCCTCGGCGGCGGTGGACTGAGCGGGCTCATGGCGGCTGCCCTCACCGGAACCCTGGGGCTGCCGGCCTGCTTCGGCCTGCTGGGGGGAACGGGCCTGGTGATCGGGGTGGCGGAGCTCATCCGCCATGGCGGACTGCGCCTGAGGCCAGCCGAGCTCAGATCAGCTTGATGCCGCGCAGCACCACGGTGATCGCGAAGGCGGCCACCAGACCGCCGCCCACCAGAGCGAAATAGATCGCGGCGCCCATGGCCCCTCAAAGCGAAGACGGGGGTATTACAGCAGAAGGCAGGCCCGTTAACGGCGGACCCGGGCAGGACCACCTAGGGTTGCCACACTCCGGATCCGGCTACGCCGACGCCGCGCAGGCTCCGTTCTCTGCCGACACGATCGCCGCCGACCCGCATGCGCACCCTCTTCGTCTATCCCGAGTTCCCGAAGACCTTCTGGAGCTACGAGAAGATCCTTGAACTGGTGAACCGCAAGGTTCTGCTGCCGCCCCTCGGCATGGTCACCGTGGCCGCCCTTCTCCCCCAGACCTGGGAGATGAAGCTGGTCGACCGCAACGTGCGCGAGGTGCGCGACGACGAATGGGAGTGGGCGGAGCTGGTGGTGATCTCCGGAATGATCGTGCAGAAGGCCGACATGGCCGTGCAGATCGCCAAGGCCAAGGCCCGGGGCCTGCCCGTGGCGGTGGGCGGGCCCTTCGCCAGCTCCACCCCGGATGCCCCCGAGCTCGATCTGGCCGATTTCAAGGTGCTCGACGAGGGTGAGATCACCCTGCCCCAGTTCGTGGAGGCGATCGAACGCGGCGAGAAGACGGGCCGTTTCAGCGCCAACGGCGACAAGCCCGACGTGACGGGCACCCCGATCCCCCGCTTCGATCTGCTCGAGCTCGATGCCTACGACTCGATGAGCGTGCAGTTCTCGCGGGGCTGCCCGTTCCAGTGCGAGTTCTGCGACATCATCGTGCTCTACGGCCGCAAACCCCGCACCAAGACGCCGCAGCAGCTGATCGCCGAGCTCCAGTACCTCTACGACCTCGGCTGGCGCCGCTCGATCTTCCTGGTCGACGACAACTTCATCGGCAACAAGCGCAACGCCAAGCTGCTGCTGCCGGCCCTCAAGCAGTGGCAGATCGAGCACGGCTATCCGTTCAGCTTCGCCACCGAAGCGTCCGTGGATCTGGCCTCCGACGAGGAGCTCATGCTGATGATGGCCGAATGCCGCTTCGATTCGGTGTTCCTCGGCATCGAAACCCCCGACGAGGCGAGCCTGTCGATCGCCGGCAAGCACCAGAACACCCGCAGCTCCCTTGAGGAATCCGTCGACCGCATCACCTCCTACGGGATCCGGGTGATGGCCGGCTTCATCATCGGCTTCGACGGAGAGAAGACCGGCGCGGGCGATCGCATCGTGACCTTCGTGAGCCGCACCGGCATTCCCGCCGCGATGATGGGCATGCTGCAGGCCCTGCCCAACACCGGCCTCTGGCACCGGCTGGAGAAGGAAGGCCGCCTGATCCAGGAGAAGACCGATGCCAAGGGCGTCAACCAGACCAACCTGCTGAACTTCGTGCCCACCCGGCCGATCCGCGACATCGCCAACGAATACGTGGATGCCTTCTGCCGGCTGTACGAACCGAACGCCTACATTGATCGGGTCACGCACTACTACACCAAGGTGGGTAAACCCCGCTGGCAGCAGTATGTGAAGCGGGCGGCCCTGGGCAAGGCCAGCCTCCCCACCTGGACCGACATCCGTGCCCTGGCGATCGTGATCTGGCGTCAGGGATTCGTGCGCGACACCCGTTTCCGGTTCTGGAAGTCGCTGTTCAAGATCGCCCGCCAGAACCCCGACAACTTCGAGCAGTTCGTGGTGACGCTCGCCCACAACGAGCACTTCCAGGAGTACCGCGGCGTGGTCACCCGGGAGATCCAGGAGCAGCTGGCCGCCCTGCCTCCGGACCCCCCGACCGCTCCTCGTCAGCCCGACCGCGAACTGCAGCCGGCCTGACGGGCAACAGGCTCAGCAGCCCTCAATCCTGCACATAGGGCAGCCCCTGCACCAGGCATAGCTCCGCCTTCTGGAGCTCCCGCCCCAGATAAAGGGCATGGTCGAGCCGACTGAGGGGTGGCTCCCCCTCGCCCTCGGTGAGCAGGATGCCCACCTCCTTGGCGGTGCGTCCCCTGAACACCGCCAGAGGCTTGCGGGGCCCTCCCCCGCGGCAGGCCAGGATCTCACCGGTGTCGGGGTCGGTGGCGCGGCCGCGGTCATCGATGCCGTTGCCGAAGTGCTCCACCACCAGTTCGCATGCCTCGGCATCCACCCGGATCAGGAAGTAACCGGCTGGATCGAGATGGATGAACCTTTGGGAGAGGGCGTCGTCGAGCTCCTCACGGGAGCGGGGGCTGGAGGTCTGAGCCATGGGCGAATCGTAGGGAGGGTGCGCCGACTCCCCGGCTCCAGGCCAGCGCCCCGAGCCCGGCAGGGGCCTTAGCCTGGACTGAGCGGATCCCCTGAGCCATGCCGTCCCAGCCCCGGCTTCGACCGGCACCCATGATCATGGGCCTGGGGCTTTGGGTCCTGCCTGCGGCCATCGCCCAGATCCAGCCCGTTCCCTTCCCATCCCCAGGGTTGGGGTCGCCGACGACGTCCCCCCCGCCGAACGGCACACCCTCTGCCGATCCACAGGGGAACTTCGCGCCGTCAACGCCGGGTGGGCCCGGCAGCGGCGCACCCCAGGCGCCCACAGCCGCAGAACCCTCAGAGAGCCCGGCCGCTCCAGATCAGGGACTTCCCGCCGGGAGCCCTGCCGCGGGGGTGGGGGCAGGCGGAGCACCGCCATCGGCCTTCGGATCGGTGAACGATTTCTCCGCCGAACTGGGGATCAGGCAGCTGATCGATCCCAACAGCCCCGACTTCCAGCCCCTGAGCCTGAGTGAGTTCCGTCTCGTTCAGCCGGCGAGATCCAGCACCTCAAACCAGGACGGATTCGGCCTAGGGGGAGGGGCTCTCTCCCCGATCGGCCCTGCCACCAGCTACCGCGAACGCTTCGCCCGGACCCTTGTGGGTTCACCCGGGGCCTCCCTTCCCGCATCCGAGAGCGATGGGGGGCGTGGAGGGAGTCGACAGGGGGGCGGCAGGCTGGGATGGCCGGCCATTCAGAGCTCCTCGCCCGGGTGACGCGGCGCCCTGGTGGTGAGCGGCAGGTCGGCATTCACCGCCTCGATCTCCAGTTCCATCGCGCGGTTGGCCTCCGGCAGCCACTGGCGCAGGAGACCATCGAAGCGCGGGTCCATCCAGCGATGGAGGCTCACCCGCGGCTCGGCCACGAACCCGCGGCGGCGCTTGTGGCGACCGCCGGCGCCGGGATCGAAGCAGCGGATCCCTTCGGCGATGGCCCAGGCGATCGGGGCGTAGTAACAGACCTCAAAGTGGAGATTCTCCAGATCGATGGCGCTGCCCCAGTAGCGCCCCCAGAGGGCATCCCCGCCCCGCACGCACAGCGACATCGCCAGGGGCTGGAGCGGATCGGCCCCCTGTTCATGGGCACTGAACATCACCAGCTGCCGGCGGACCGGATCCGGGGCCTCGGTGAAGAAGGGCTCGGTGAGGTACTTGCTGCCCCAGGGGCCCCAGCGGCTGCAATGACGGGCGTAGAAGGCGTGGATGCGCTCCAGCAGGGCCGTCGTGATGGCGTCCCCCGTCACCGGCGTGACGGTGAGACCGGCAGCCTCCACGGCGCGCCGCTCGCGGCGGATGTTGCGGCGCTGGTTGGCGTTAAAGCCGGCCAGGTAGTCGTCGAAGTGTGCGTAGCCGGGATTGGTCCACTGCCCCTGCTGGTTGAGCCAGGTGGCGCAACCGGCGGCCTGGGCCAGGGACCGCCAACCGGGGTCCACGTAGAGGAAGTTGCAGCTGAGGATCCGGTTCTGCCGGCAGAAGGCATCGATGGCCTCCAGCATGGCTGCGGTGAGCGCCGCCTCGTCCTCGCCCGGATCGATCAGGAAGCGGTAGCCCTCGACCGGGCTCAGCGGGCTCATGCCCAGCAGCTTGGGGTAGTAGCGCAGACCGAGCTGGTCGGCGAGCTGGGCGAACGACTGATCGAAGACGAATTCCCCGTAGCTGTGGCCCTTGAGATAGAGCGGCGCCACCGCCACCAACCGATCCCCACGCCACATGCCGAGATGGCAGGGCTGCCAGCCCTCCCTGGGCACGATGCTGCCGCTGCGCTCGAGGTGATCCAGCCAGTCCCAGCCGAAGAAGGGCAGAGCGTCGGCGCCCGTTCCGTGGCTGAGGGCCAGCAGCTCCTGCCAGCGCTCCCGGGGAAGCGCGCCGGTGGCCCGATGCCAGCGGATGTGAAGCTCGGCCATGGCCGGGAACGCGGCGGGATCGGGTGCGCGCAAAACTAACGGGAACGTCCCGCTCGAGCGCCCCAGGAAACCCCGATGGCCCGGCCGTTGTCCCCTTCCCTGCCGGTCCTGGCCACCCTGCTGCTGGTGCTGGGGCCGGTTTCCCCGGGCCAGGCCGGTCTGATGCGTCCGGTGCTGATGCTGATCCGGCCCCAGCTGGAGGCAAGGCTGGCCGAGATCTGCCTGGAGGCCGCCGCCGGTGGCCAGGCGGATCTGGAGCGGTCCCTGCGGGATCCGTGCCGCAAGATCGCCGGACCCACCAGCCGCTGCCTGATCGAGGAGACGGATGCCACCGGGCGGGGGCTGGGGGTGCTGACGGAGATGCTCGGGGGACACTTCGGGGATGACAGCGAGGTGGTGGTCAAGCGCTGTCTGGCCAGGATGTTCGGCCTGCCCAGCGACAGCCTGCGGGATGTGCCCCTGCGGGAGCTGGGCCGCCGTTTCGCCGCGCGGAGGACCCCCTGAGGGTTCGATAGGGTCGGGCACTACCGGCCCCTTGCGATGCCCGTTTCCGAGGACCCGACCGACGCACCGCCGCTGCTGGAGCCCCGGCCCTCGAAGCCGAGTGTGGCAGCCCTGCTGACGGCCGCGGCCCTCGGTTTCTTCGTGATCTACGCCACCACGGTGTTGAGCGACGTGGTTCCGGTCCAGGCGCTCGATCCCCAGTGGCAGCGCCTGTTCGTGGGGTCCGTGCTCAACAACGTGGGCTTCCCGCTCCTCGGCCTGGTGCTGATCCACCTGGCCCGCTACCTGCTGCCCGAGCAGCCGGGACTGGCCCGGCTCACGAGAACCGTGCAGCAGCTGGCCGTGGTTGCAGCCCTGCTGATGCTGCTGCTGATCCCACTGCACGCGGCCGCCACCCTGAACATCCTCGAAAGGCAGGCGGCTGCCCAGGCCGCACAGTTGCGGCAGGCCGAGCAGCGCTACGCCCAGCTGCGCCAGGTGATCCTGGCGGCCCGCAGCCCCGAGGAACTGCAGCGGAACCTCGCCCTCAACGACGGTCCGCAGCTGGCCCCCTCCGACCTGGCCCGTCCGTTGCCCCAGCTCCGCGGAAATCTGCTGGAGGTTCTGTCGCAGGCCCGCACCACGGCCAGGAGGCAACTGACGGGCCGCACACCCGCCAAGATCTGGACGGGGATCGCCCAGAGCCTGAGGATCGGCATCATCGCGGCGTTCATGGCCGTCGCCTTCGCGGCCGGAGCGCGGCGTCGAGGCAACAGCCTGACCCTGCTGGGCGAATGGAGCGAGGCGCTGCGGCAGCTGCTGATGGAACGGGAGGCCCGCCGCTCGCTGCAGGCCCTGGAGCGGGAGCAGGAACTCGAGGAACGGCAGACCTTCGATCGGATCGCCCAGCTGCGGCGAGCCCAGGAGGAAGCCCGCCGCCGGGCCATGCGCGAGGAGGAGATGGAACGGCTGCAGCACCAGCGCTGGCTGGAGCAGCAGGGCCGGGAGACCCTGGACCCGGAAGCCCCGGCGCGGCAGGCCCCCCTGCGGGAGGAGCCAAGGCTCTGGACCCTCAACCAGGAGTTCGATGACTACTACCGGGAGATCGGACCTCAGGAGGAGGATCTGTCCGGGCCTGAGCCTCCAGAACCGCGCCCGTAGCGCAGCAGCACCTCGTCGCCGCCGAGGGTTCTCTGCTCCAGGAGCCGCCAGGGGGAAACGCCCGCACCGGTGGCCCCCGGCGGCAGCCAGAGATGGGTTCCGCCTAGCAGCCGGGGGCAGAGCGTGAGCTGGAGCTCATCGAGCCGATCGGCCTCCAGCAGGGAGCGGGCCAGGCGCGCCCCCCCCAGCACGGCGACCCGCTCCAGTCCGAGCCGGGCCAGCTGGGCGAGGGCCTCGGGCCAGTTGGGCAGGGGGAGGGTGCGAAGGAAGCCGAGGGGGCTCTCGGCAGGCTGCCCGGCCACCAGCAGCCAGCGCTCCAGGGGCTGACGGAAGAACGGCAGCTCCGGCGGCAGACAGCCGAGGCGGCTCACGGCGATGGCCACCGGCTGGGGGGGGCGCCCCTGCCGGGCCCGCTGCTCAAGAAGATCGGGCGCGTGGATCAGGCAGGTGGTGCCATGGCGGCGCAGGGTTTCGGCACCGATCAGACAGCCATCGGCCCAGGCGAGGGCCTCCTCCAGCACCCTGCGGTCGCCCCTGCCCCCCAGCTGGGCCGCCCCCCCCTCAGGCGGTGCCAACCGACCATCGAGGCTGACCGCCAGCACGAGCCTGAGGCAGGGGCGGCCAGGGGGTTGCGGCACGGGGGGGAGGGGCCTCAGGCCCCGGCGAGGGCTTCCAGGGCCGCCGGCACCATCTCCAGGCGGGGGGTTTCGGCAAACACCTCGGCGGCGTTGTTGGGACTCTCCTGCAGCCGCACCTTGTGCAGCCGGGCACCGGTGGCGGCGATCGGCTGGGCGAGCAGGTCGGCGATGTGCAGGGCGATGTTCTCGGCCGTGGGCACGCAGTCGGCGAAGTGGGGAACGTCCTTGTTCAGGAAGGTGTGATCGAAGGGCTCCACCACCAGGTCGTCGACCAGTTTCTGCAGCTCGGCGAGGTCGCAGACCATGCCGGTGCGGGGATCGATCGAGCCGCGCACGGTGACGTCGAGCAGGTAGTTGTGACCGTGCCCGTGGGGACGGGCGCACTTGCCGTAGATCGCCTCGTTCTCGGCCTGGCTCAGCTCGGGCCGGGCCAGCCGGTGGGCAGCGGCGAAGTGGGTGCGGATCGAGAGGAAGGCTTCCATCGGCGGATGTGAGGAGCCGACGAGCACGTCGACCCAGAGGTTGGCTTGTTCGTGGAGGCGGATCCCCATCACGGGCAGATGGGGGAGCAGGCGGTCGCGGATGGCGAGGGCCAGGGCCTCGGTGGTGGGCAGGCGGCCGGTGGAGAGGGAGAGGTCGAATTCCGGCCAGGCCTCGTTGAGGAAGCGGAAGTCGAGCGGCTCGATCACCTCGCGGCGGATGGCGTGCTTCACCTCCGAGAGGTTGAGCACCATGCCGTCGCCATCGAGGGGGCCTCCCATCGCCACGATCAGCTCGTAGTTGTGGCCGTGGCCGGGGGCCCGGCTGCAGGGCCCGAAGCGGGCCTGATTCTGCTCCTCGCTCAGTTCCGGCAACCGGTAGAGGTGGCTGGCACTGAAGGTGGCCCGACGGGTGATCACGCAGGGGCGACCCCGGCCATGGGCGTGGAGGTGGGAATGGGCGCCGGGAGGCGCATCGGCAGGGCGGGCGGTCGGGATCGCCCCGGTGGCGGTCATGACGGGACGGACCTGGGAGCACCATCCTAGAAACGGGGGCTGATGGGCCGCCGACCGCACGATGATTCCCGCCGACCAGCCCTGTGACGACCCTTCCGATCCCAGGGAGCTGGCCCGCCGGCTGCAGGGGCTGAATCTCTACCTGGTGGGGATGATGGGGACCGGCAAGAGTGCCGTGGGGCGTCCGCTGGCCGATGCCCTGGGGTACACCTTCATCGATGCCGACGACACCCTCGAGCGGGCTGCGGGGCGCTCAATTCCGGAGGTGTTCGCCGAGGACGGCGAGGAGGGGTTCCGCCGCCTGGAGACCCAGGTGCTGAACCAGATCGCCTGCATCCAGCGGCTGGTGGTGGCCACCGGTGGGGGGGTGGTGACCCGTCCGGAGAACTGGGGGCACCTGCGCCAGGGCGTGGTGGTGTGGCTCGACGCCCCGGAGGATCTGCTGCTGGAGCGGCTGAGGAACGACCCCACCCCACGTCCCCTGCTGAACGATCCCGATCCCGCCGCCCGCCTGAGCGAGCTGCTCGGCCGGCGCCGGCCCCTCTACACCCAGGCCGACCTGACGATCCGCCAGGACGGCCGGCCCGCGGAGGACGTGGCCGCCCAGGTGCTGACCGCCCTGCCGTCGATCCTGCGGGAGTTGCCGGCCCCCCCGCAGGAGCCGGTGACCCTGGTGGATGGGGAAGGCCGCATCACCCCCTCGCTGAACTGAGGCGGCTCAGTGCCGGGGTTCAGTTGGGTGGCTCCAGCCGCACGGCGAACCACTGGATCGCCAGGCCAGGCCCCAGATCGAGTTCGCAGGCCGTGTCCAGCAGACGGGCCGCCTGCTCACGGACATCGGCGAGAGGGGCCAGATCCCCAGGCACAACCTCAAGGGCGGCCAGGTGGCCCTCCAGCCACTCCCGGGTTTCCGCCGCCGTCAGGATGCGTTCCTGGCCGCCGGGCTCGAGCACCACGTAGTGATCGAGTTCCCGCAGGAGGGGATCGGACATGCCAGGTTGCGGAGCGCCTCCATCCTGGCGGCGGGGGTCCGGATCAGTCGATGCCCGCCTCGAGCAGGATGCGGTCACGCCACTGGAACAGGGGGGCGAGCTCGGGGTGGTCGGCGATGCCTGGGACGCCCCGACCCGCCAGCGGTGCCCCGGCGGAGGCGGGGAAGCGGAGCAGCGACAGCTGGGCCACCACCGCCAGGTCGGCCAGGCTCAGGGCACTTCCCTCGAGGTAGGGCTGGCGGCCCACCAGAGCGGTGAGCTGCTCGAGGTTGCGGCGCAGCTGGCGGGCCTCGCTCTGGCCCAGCACCTCGCCCACCGCCTCGCCCAGGGGGGCGAGCACCCCCTGGGGCAGCCCCCCGACCAGCCGCCGCAGGGGGGCGGGGGTGGTCTCGGGCAGCAGGGCGCCCCGGAGCACCGGATCGGCGGCGGCCGCCTGCAGCAGGGCCAGACGCGCTCCCGCCGCCAGGGCGGTGTCGGCCCAGTCCTCCAGCAGCAGCACCCGGGCCCGGGCCGCCGGATCCGCCGGCAGCAGGGCCGGCAGGGGGTGGGCGTCCTCGAGGTGGAGGGCGATGGCGGTGGAATCGGCGATCACCGTGGTGCCATCCACCAGCACCGGCACCTGGCGCTGACCGGACAGGCGGAACAGCTCGAGCTGGCCGATGCCGGGCACCACCTCCTTGAAGGTGGCCTGCAGACCCTTCACCCGCAGGATCAGGCGCACCTTTTCACAGAAGGCGGAGTGGCGGAACTGGTACAGGTCCATGGGGAGGGGAGGAGCCGATCGGCGCCGCGGGGCCTTCGGGCGGCAGAGTAGCCAGCACCACGCCGACGGAACGGAGCCGGGATGAGGGACTTCTTCGTGAACGTGACGCGCTACCCGCGTTACCTGATCGCCTTCGGCCTGGGTGTGCTCAATTCGGTGGTGGAGCCCCTGGCCCAGCGGGGCCGCAACCCGGTCACGGCGGTGGCGATGGTGGGGGCCCTGGTGAGCGGCCTGCTGAGTGTGGGCCTGGTGCTGCGTGCCATGGTGAGTCCAGCTCCCGTTGCATAGCTATGGCGCAGAGCCGTCGGGTCGAGCGGGTGGCGGCCCTGATCCGCCGGGAAGTGAGTGAGCTGCTGGTGAACGGCATCCGCGACGAGCGGGTCCATCAGGGCATGGTCAGCGTCACCAGCGTGGACGTGGCGGGGGATCTGCAGCACTGCCGCATCCGGGTGAGCGTGCTGGGCAGCGAGGAGGAGCAGCAGCAGGTGCTGGAGGGGTTGAAGGCCGCCAGCAGCTACGTGAAGGGCGAGCTCGGGCGCCGCCTGAAGATGCGCCGGACGCCAGAAGTGGTGTTCCAGATCGACCGGGGCCTGGAGCGGGGGGCGTCGGTGCTGGGCCTGCTGAACCGGCTGGAGGAGGAACGGCGCGAACGGGGCGAGATCCCGGTCGGCAGCGACCTCGGCGAGGACGCCGATGACGACGCCGAGAACGACGACGCCGAGAACGATGACGATGACGCTATCGGGGACGACGAGGCCTGACCCCGGCACTGCCGCCATGACGCCGCTCCAACCCCTGCCCACCGACCTCCGCCGCCGGGTGGCCGAGCTGCTGGTGGTGCGCGCCAGCGGCCACCTGAGCGATGACCAGCGCCGCTGGCCCCGCTGGGAGCTGGACAACGCCAACCTGCGCCGCCTGCTGGCCGACGGGGTGGGCGGGGTGATCCTGCTGGGGGCCAGCGCCGCCGAGCTGCGCCTGCGCACGGGCCAGCTGCAGGCCTGGGCCGGCGGCAGGCCGCTGCTGCTGTGCGCCGATGTGGAGGAGGGCGTGGGGCAGCGCTTCGAAGGAGCCAGCTGGCTGGTGCCGCCCCTGGCGGTGGGCCGGCTGCACGCCCGCGACCCACGGACGGCCGTGGAGGCCGCGGAGCGCTACGGGCGCTGCACCGGGCGCGAGGCGCGGGCCGTGGGCCTCAACTGGGTGCTCGGACCGGTCTGCGACGTCAACAACAACCCGGCCAACCCGGTGATCAACGTGCGGGCCTGGGGCGAGGACCCGGCCACCGCCGGCGCCCTGGCGGCCGCCTTCTGCCGCGGCCTGCAGGCGGAGGGGGTGCTGGGCTGCGCCAAGCACTTCCCGGGCCACGGCGACACCGCCGCCGATTCCCACCTGGAGCTGCCGCTGCTGCCCCACGACCGGGCGCGGCTGGAGGCGATCGAGCTGCCGCCGTTCCGCGCGGCGATCAAAGCGGGCGTGGCCGCCGTGATGACGGCCCATCTGCTGCTGCCGGCCCTCGATCCGGAGCGGCCCGCCACCCTCTCGCCGGCGGTGCTCACGCAGCTGCTACGCGGGGAGCTGGGCTTCGGCGGCCTGTTGGTCACCGATGCCCTGGTGATGGAGGCGATCACCGGTCGCTGGGGGGCCGGCGAGGCCGCCGTGCTGGCCCTGGCGGCCGGGGCCGATCTGGTGCTGATGCCCGCCGATGCCGACCAGGCCATCGACGCGATCGTGGCCGCCGTGGAGACGGGGCGCCTGTCCCTGGAGCGGATCGAGGCCGCCCGGGAGCGGCGGCGCCGGGCGCTGGCGACCGTGGCGCCGCCGGAGGCCACCAGCGTGGAGGCCCCCCTGGGCCCGCTCAGTGGCGGGCCGGAGCCGGCGGATCGCCAGCTGGCCCTGCAGCTGGTGCGCACGGGGCTGGAGCGGCGCGGCGGGCGGATCGGGGCGGCGGCTTCGGCGACGGGGGGCGTGAACCTGGTGCGGGTGGACACGGCCCTGGTCTGTCCCTTCCTCGGGGCCACCGCCCCTGCTCTGACGCTGCCGGAGGCGGCGGGCTTCCGCAGCTGCCTGCTGGAGGGGCGCAGCCCCACGCCCTGGCGGGTGGCAGGGGAGGATCCAGCCTCTCCGCTCGATCTCGAGCGTCTTGGGCCGGGGCCGGTTCTGCTGCAGTTGTTCGTGCGCGGCAATCCGTTCCGGGGCAGCGCCGGCGGCGGCGGGGAACCCTGGGCGGCCGCCGTGAGCCAGCTGCTGGCCGCGGGCCGACTGGCGGGCCTGGCCGTCTACGGCAGTCCCTATCTGTGGGAGGCGCTGAGGCCCCTGCTGCCGCCCGATCTGCCGGCGGGCTGGAGCCCGGGCCAGATGCCCCTGGCCCAGGCCGAGCTGCTCGGGGCGCTGGGGCTCGGGGGCAGCGACGGCACCGGGGGCTTCACCGACTGACCCGGGGCGCCGACGCCGGCAGGCGTTGCTTGGAGAACCGGCAGCCCGCCTAGGCTCGCGCCATGCAGGTTCTGGTCGCCGCGGCGCGATGCTCAGTCTCTCGATGATCGTGCGCGACGAGCAGGAGAACCTCGACGCCTGCCTGCGCTCGGTGGCGGATTTCGTGGACGAGATGGTGGTGGTGGACACCGGCTCGAGCGACGGCACGGTGGCCGTGGCCGAACGCTGGGGCGCCCGGGTGCATCACCTGAGCTGGCCAGGCGACTTCGCCCCCGCCCGCAACCATGCCCTCGCCCACACCCGGGGCGACTGGGTGCTGGTGCTGGATGCCGACGAGCGCCTGCTGCCGGAGGCCCGCGAGCCCCTGAGCCAGCTGATGGGCGAGCCGGACACCCTGCTGATCACCCTGCTGCGGCGGGAGGAGGGGGCGCGGCAATCCCCCTACTCGGCGGTGAGCCGCCTGTTCCGCCGCCATCCCGATCTTTACTGGAGCCGGCCCTACCACGCGATGGTCGACGACAGCGTCAGCGACCTGCTGGCACGGGAACCCCACTGGCGGATCCGGCACTGCCCGATGCCGGCCCTGACCCACGGGGGCTACCGGCCGGAGGTGCTGGCCGGCGGGGACAAGGCCCGGCGGCTGCGCGCGGCGATGGAGGCCGATCTGGCGGAACGGCCGGGGGATCCCTACATCTGCGCCAAGCTCGGCGGCCTGGAGGTGAGCGAGGGCGATCGGGCGCGCGGCATCGCCCTGCTGGAGCAGGGTCTGCGCCACTGCCCGCCGGAGGCCCATCCGGAGCGTTACGAGCTGCTGCTGCACCTGGCGATCGCCCGGGCGCAGGAGGCTCCGGCCGCCGCGGCCGCCCTCTATCGGGAGGCCCTGGCCCTGCCCCTCGATCCGCGCCTCACCCTGGCGGCGGCGCTCAACCTGGCGGCCCTGCTGCTGCGCGGCGGCGATCTGGAGGGCGCTGCCGCCGCAGCCACCGCCGCCACCACAGCCGGGCCGGAACTGGCGCTGGGCTGGTACAACCTCGGGCTGATCGAACGGCAGCGGGGGCGGCTGGAGGCAGCGATCGCGGCCTACCGCCGGTCGGCCCAGCTGGAGCCCGATCATGCGGAAACCCACCAGAACCTGGCGGTCGCGCTGTTGCTGGGCGGCGATCTGCCGGGAGCCCGCAGCGGCTTCCGCACGGCGATCCGCCTGCTGGAACGGCACGGCCGCGGCGGTGAAGCGGCCGATCTGGCCCGGCGGGTGGGGGCACTGGTGCGGCTGGAGGCGGCCGGATGAACACGCCATTGGCCGGCCGCACCATCGCCGTGACCCGGGCCGAACAGCAGCTGGGGGAGGCGCGTCGCCTGTTCGCGGCCACCGGAGCCGCGGTGATCGACCTGCCGGCCCTGGTGATCACCCCCCCAGACCACTGGGGGCCCCTCGACGATGCCCTGGCCGAACTGGACACCTTCCACTGGATCGTGCTCTCCAGCGCCAACGGCGTGGAGGCGGTGGAGCAACGGCTGGCGCGCCGGGGCAGCGGCCTGGCCCGCAGGCCTGCGGGCCTGCGGCTGGCGGCGGTGGGCCGCAAGACAGCGCGCTGCCTCGAGGAGATCGGCGCACCCGCCGACTTCGTGCCGCCCGCCTTCGTGGCGGACAGCCTGATCGAGCACTTCCCGGTCTCGGGCTGGGGGCAGAGGCTGCTTCTGCCCCGGGTGCAGAGCGGCGGCCGCACCGTGCTGGCGGAGGCCTTCGGCGAGGCAGGCGCCCGGGTGGTGGAGGTGGCGGCCTACGAAACCCGCTGCCCCGACGGGCTGCCCAGCGACGCCCTGGCGGCCCTCAGCCAGGAGCGGCTGGATGCCCTCACCTTCAGCAGCGCCAAGACGGTGAGCCACACCGTGCAGCTGCTGGCGCAGGCCTTCGGCGACGACTGGCCCACTTGCCTGGCGCACACCCGGGTAGTGTCGATCGGCCCTCAGACCAGCGCCCGCTGCCGGGAGCTGCTGGGTCGGGTGGATGCCGAGGCCAGCCCCCACGACCTGGAGGGACTGGTGGCCGCCTGCGTGGCGGTGCTCAGAGCTCCGCGGTGACACGCTGCTGGCCGCGCTGAAGGGTCACGCGGCCGAGGTTGACGTCGACGGCGGCGACGCTCCAGCCGCCCGGCAGCAGATCGGTGGTGCGGCCGCCGCGATCGCCGGGGCGAAGACTGCCGCTGTTGACGAGATTTCCGCTTGTGTCCATGATCTCGACCACCGCCTCGCTGGTGCCGCCGCTGTTGATCAGTCCCGTGACCCGGAAGCCCGGTGGCAGGGTGAGCGGCGATGGGCGCCCACCCGGGAGGGACGCTCCGGCCGCCCCCGGGACCGAACGGCCGGGAGAGCTCCCGGCCGCTCCGGCGCCGCCGGCAGACGCCGCAGCCGGAGCCCCCGGGGGCACAGGCGGCAGTGGCGGGAGCGGAGACCCGAAGGGATCGCGGCGGCCCACAGGCAGGGCGGCGATCACCTGACGCGGCGTGGGGAGGGGGACCAGCCCCGTGGCGGCGGCGGCGGGCTGGCCCCGGGTCGGCGCTCCTGAAGGTGGTTTGCCGGTCTGGGGAGGCGGCGCGGGAGTTCCCGCCGCCGGGGCCTGCGGGGGAGGGGGCGGAGCCTGGGCCCCCGGGTCGGCGGTCGGAGACCCTGCGCAACCACCCAGCAGCACGACGGCAAATAAGGCGGGGACTGCCTGAGGGAGGGCCTTAGCCACGCTCGACCAATTCCCGGAAGCGATCAAGGTTCGCCTGCAGTTCCCTGGTGACGATGCCGCCCATGATGGTCGGTTCCATGAGGGGCGCCAGAACGGCGGGCAATTCATAACTCACCGAGAGCTTCACCGCCGTTCGCTCCGGACCCTCGGCGTAGAAGCGCACCGCCCCCTTCGTGGGCAGCCCCCCCACCGACTCCCAGTGCAGCTGCTGGGCCTCCACACGCCGTGTGATCCGGGCCTTCCAGTGGAAGCGGAACCCCTGGGCGGCCAGGGTCCAGTCGGTGAGATCCGGATCGCCGTCCACACCGATCACCGATTCGATCCAGCGCATCCAGCGCGGCATCGCCTCGAGATCGCTCCAGACCTCCCAGACCCGCTCCACCGGAGCCTCGATCTCGGTGGTGACGCTGTGCTCGAGCCAGCGGCCCATCTCAGGACACTCCCGCCGCCGCCACGGCCGGATAGGAAGCCAGCACGGCCGGACGCTCGAGGATGGCGGCGGCGGCGAGCCGACCGCTCATGGTGGCTCCCTCCATCGAATCGATGTAGTCCTGGCGGGTGTAGCTGCCGGCCAGGAAGAAGTTGGCCACCGGGGTGCGCTGGGTGGGCCGGAAGGGCTCCATGCCGGGCGCTTCCCGGTAGAGCGACTGGGCCAGCTTCACCACGTTGCTCCACACCAGGTTGAGCGAGCGGGCGGAGGGGAACAGCTCCCGCACCTGGCGATCGGTGTGGGCCACGATCTCTTCGGTGCGGCGGGGGATCCAGGGATCCCCGGGGGTGAGGACGCACTGCAACAGCGAACCGAGCCCTTCGCGTCGGTAGTCCTCGGGACTGGCCAGGGCCAGGTCGGCGAAGCAGCTGAAATCGGCGTCGGCGGTGTAGAGGAGGTTGTCGAGGCCCGCGGGACGGCTGAGGTCGGTGCGGCGGGCCGCAGCCAGGGGTTCGTCGCCCAGTTCGGTCACCCAGCCGTCGTAACGGAGCTGAACCGTGGCCACGGGCACGGCCTCGAGCCGGTAGAGGTCGTTGAAGAGAGGATGGCGGCGCCAGTCCGCCGGGATCAGCCGCTGGATGCCGGGCACGTCGCAGGCGGCGAGATAGGCGTCGGCCTCCACCTCGATGGAGCCCTCGGGCGTGCCGAGCGTCAGACCGGTGACGCGGGTCTGGGTGGGGCCGCCGGGTTGCGCGGCCGGCGTGTCCTCGTAGCGCACCTCGGTGACCCGGTGGCGCAGATGCAGGCGTCCGCCGCGCGCTTCGATGTAGGCCAGGATCGGTCCGGTGAGCCAGCGATGGGGCGAGCCCTTGAGCAGGTTAAGCTTGGAGGCCTCGGTCTTCGCGGCGAACATCAGGAAGATCGTGAGCATGCAGCGGGCGGAAATGGCCTCACAGTCGATGAAGCCGAGGGCGTAGGCGATCGGGTTCCACATCCGCTCGATGCTGCGCCGGCTGCCGCCGTGGCCCAGGAACCACTGCTGGAAGCTGATCCGGTCGAGGTCGCGGATCACGCCCATGGCGCCCTCGTAATCCACCAGACCGCGCACGATCGGGCTGGTGCCCAGGGCCAGGGCGTTGCGCAGCTTGTCGATCCAGTCGAGCTGGGGGGTGGTGAAGAAGGCCTTGAGGCCGTTGAAGGGGGCTCCGAGGGCGAAGCGGAAATCCAGCTCCCGCAGATCACTCCCGCGGTTCACGAACAGGTGGGTGTGGTCCTTGGGGAGCAGGTTCTCGAAGGCGCCCACCTTGCGCAGCAGGGCGAACAGGTTGGCGTAGTTGAAGAAGAACACATGCAGCCCCATCTCGATGTGGTTGCCGCCCTCATCCACCCAGCTGCCCACCTTGCCGCCCATGAACGGCCGGGCCTCGTAGAGATCCACCTGGTGACCGGCGTCGACGAGATCCACCGCCGCCGCCAGACCGGCCAGACCTGCCCCCACGATGGCGACGCGCACCCTGCTGCTCCCGTTCACGTGCGCACGACTCTATGGAGACGGCCGCCCGGCCGGTGACGGCTTTCTCTCCATAGAGTGCAGCCAGGTGTTCCGAAACCCGCCCTTCTCCCCATGAGCAGCGACACCGCCGCGGCCCCCGCTGCCACTCCCGCCACCCTCGATCCCACGGTGCCCCCCACGGCCGACCCCGGTCCGGCCCACACCGGCGTGGACGGTAAGGGCATCCGCATCGGCGAGGCGGCGATGAAGCAGCTGGGGGTCCTGCTGCAGCAGCAGGGTCCGGAGGCGGTGCTGCGGGTGGGCGTGCGCTCGGGTGGCTGCAGCGGCATGAGCTACACCATGGATTTCGTCACCGCCGCCGACATCCGCGCCGACGATGAGGTGTATGCATACGAGCCGGAGAGCGGGCCCGCCTTCCGGGTGGTGTGCGATCCGAAGAGCCTCCTCTACATCTACGGCCTGCAGCTCGACTTCTCCACCGCCCTGATCGGCGGCGGCTTCAACTTCACCAACCCCAACGCCACCCAGACCTGCGGCTGCGGCAGCTCCTTCGCGGTCTGACCCCTCGGACGGCGTGGGATTCTGAGGTTCGCGATCCCTGCCCGCCCCCACCATGACGGACGCCGCCACCGACGTCGCCAACCCCGTCGACTCCGAGGCCACTCCCGACGCTCCCGTCTCCCTGTTCGACCAGGCCATCACCCGCTATCAGCAGGGGGCGGCTCCGGAAGAGCTGATCGACGACTTCCTCACGATCACCGCCCAGTCACCCCGCCAGTCGGCCGGCTGGACCTGTCTGGCCTGGCTGCAGCTGCTGCTCGACCAGCCCCGCACCGCCCTGCAGTCGGCCCGAAACGCCGTGCGGCTCAACCCCCAGGATCCCCAGGCCCGCATCAACCTGAGCGTGGCCATGCTCGAGACCGGCGCCAAGGGGGTGCGCGAGCACATCGAGATGGTGCAGCGCGTGATCCAGATCGCGCCCGAGCTGGCGGCCGAACTCAATGACTCGATCGCCGACGGCCTGCGGCGCCGGCCCGGCTGGCAGGCCCTCGAGAAAGTGAAAGCCTGGCTGGAGGCTTGAGCCGCGTTCTGCTGTTGAGCAACGGCCACGGGGAGGACCTCAGTGGTTCCCTGCTGGCCCGCCTGCTGCTGGAGCGGGGGGTGACCGTCGCGGCCTTGCCGCTGGTGGGGCATGGCCGCGCCTACCGGCAGGCAGGCGTGCCGGTGCTGGGAAGCACGCGCGAGTTCAGCACCGGCGGCCTTGGGTACACGAGCCTGGCGGGACGGCTCACGGAGCTGATCCAGGGACAGGTGCTCTACATGCTGGGCAAAGCCTGGCAGCTGTGGCGCCATCGGCGCCGCTTCGATCTGGTGGTGGCGGTGGGGGATGTGGTGCCGCTGGTGGGGGCCTGGCTCACTGGCCTGCCCGCGGCGGTGTATCTGGTGGCCTACTCGAGCCATTACGAGGGCCGGCTGCGGCTGCCCTGGCCCGCCGGCCCCCTGCTGCGACGTCGCCGCTGCCTGCGGGTATGGAGCCGCGACGCCCTCACAGCGAGCGATCTGAGCGAGCAGCTGAGGAGGCCTGTGACCTTCCTGGGCAACCCCTTCCTGGATCCCGTGGCGATCGAACCGAAGGCCCACCAGGCGGCTCCGGCCCAGGCCCAGGAGGCCGAGGGCGTCCCCAGCCTCGGACTGCTGCCGGGCAGCCGTCTTCCGGAGGCCGCGGCCAACCTTGAACTGATGCTGGATGTGCTGGCCCGCTTGCCCGCGCCGCTGCAGGGGCCCGGAGCCCTGCGGCTCCGGGCCGCCCTGGTGGGCGACCTGAGCGCCGAGCGGGTGGGGCAGCTGGCGGCGTCCCACCACTGGCAGCTGGAGACCCGCGCGGAACGGGCCGGCGGCACGGCCACGGTGCTGCGGCGGGGCGAGCTGGTGCTGGAGCTGGTGTGGGACGGCTTCGCCGGCATCCTCGCGGGCAGCGATCTGCTGCTGTCGATGGCCGGCACCGCCGCCGAGCAGGCGGTGGGGCTGGGGCGGCCGGTGCTGCAGCTGGCGGGACGGGGCCCCCAGTTCACCGAAGGCTTCGCGGAAGCCCAGCGACGGTTGCTGGGCCCGGGGGTGATCTGCGCGGAAGGAGAGCCGGGGAGCGAGGCCGTGCTGACCGCCACCGCCGCCCTGGTGGCGGACCTGCTGGCCGAACTGGGGGATCCCGAGCGGGGGCCGCTCTGGCGGCGCCAGCTTGCCCGGAACGGGCAGGAACGCATCGGCCGCCCCGGCGGCAGTGCGCGGATGGCGGCGGCGATCATGGAGCTCCTCCCCCCCGTCGAGCCGGCCACCCATGGCTGAACCCTCACCCCCCGGATCCGCCACCGCGCCCACCTCTGCGCCTCTGGCCCGCCTCCGGGACCTGATCGATCGGATCCTGGTGGCGGATGTCTTCCTCGTGGTGGCGGGGGCCCTGTGGTTCGGCCTGGCGGTGGTGCTGCACGGTCGCGGGATCGATGCGCCCCTCAACGTGTTCCAGCGCCTCTGGGAACCCCTGTTCACCCCCGCCATCGGCCTGTTGATGGCCGCGGCCCTGATCAGCGGGGGCCTGGGCTGGTGGCAGCGGCGAGGGCAGCGCTGAGCTCGGGGTACTGGTAGTGGAAGCCCTTGGCCTCGAGGCGCCGCGGCAGCACCTGCTGGCCCTCGAGCACCACCCGGGCGCCGTCACCGAGCAGCAGCTGCAGGATCGGCCCGGGAACCGGCAGCAGGCTGGGACGACCGAGGGTGCGCCCGAGGGTGGAGGCGAAGGTGGCCATGCGCACGGGGGCTGGGGCCACGGCGTTGTAGACCCCGCGGAAGGAGGTGTCCTCGAGGGCAGCGGCGATCAGCCGGCAGAGGTCGTGGCGGTGGATCCAGCTCATCCACTGCCGACCGGAGCCCAGCGGCCCGCCGAAGCCGGTGCGGAACACCGGCAGCATCTTGCCCAGGGCGCCGCCATCCGGCCCGAGCACGATGCCGATCCGCAGCTTCACCACCCGGCAGGGCGCGGGGGCGGCGTCGGCGGCCTCCTCCCAGGCCCGGCAGAGCCGGCCGAGAACGTCATCGGCCGCTGGGCTCTCCTCATCGAAGCGGGCCTCCGGATCGGTGCCGTAGAAGCCCACGGCCGAGCCGTTCACCAGCACCCCCGGGGGCTGCCGCAGCGAGGCCATCGCCTCCACCAGCAGGCGGGTGGTCGCCACCCGACTGCCCAGCAGGAGCTGCAGATGCTGGGGCGTCCAGCGCTTCTCGGCGATCGGCTCCCCGGCCAGGTTCACCACGCCCTCGGCCTCCGCCAGCACCCGCCGCAGATCGTCCCGCTGCCAGGAGGCGGGATCGGCGGGATCGAGGCGCAGGCCCACCAACCGATCGCCCATCAGGGAGGGGAAGGGGCGCTCCTTGCGGCTCATCAGGGTGAGGGAGTGACCGAGCTCCAGCAGAAACGGCACCAGTTCGCGGCCGACGAAGCCCGAACAGCCCAGCAGCAGCAGACGCATGCCGTTCCCCACCGATCAACCGGCAGAGGCTAGGCCGAGGCGTCGGGCGAGGGGGACGAGCGCGAAGCCCTGAAGGAGCAGTCCCAGCAGCACCACACCAAGGGCCAGGGGGGGCATGGCCCGGCCCCAGGGCACCGGGCTGGCCGCGGCCTGGATCGCCAGGGCGATGGGCACGGCTCCGCGCAGTCCCGCGAAGGTGATCATCACCCTGGCGGGCCGGGCGAATCCCGAACGCACCAGGAGCACCTCCACGATCAGCCAGCGGACCAGCTGCATGGCCAGGAACAACACCACGGCCCAGCCGAGGGACGCCACCACGTGGTCGGGCCGGACCACCAGCCCCAGGCAGAGGAAGAGCATCAGTTCGGCCATCTTGGCGAAGCCGGCATGGGCCATCACCAGCACGCTGCGATCGGCCTCGGCGCCGTTGGCCAGCACCAGACCCGCGAGATAGGCCGCCAGCAGGGGGCTGCCCCCCAGGAGCTCGGTGGCTCCCACCAGCAGGAAGAGCATGGCCAGACTCACCACCGGCAGCATCGGCGGTTCGGTGAGGGAGCGCCGGCCCTCGAGCAGCTGACGGGCCAGGCTGCCGCCGAGGAAGCCCAGCAGGGCCCCCAGCAGGAACTGGCGGATCACCTCGGTGATCAGCTCGGGGCCGGTTGCGGCGGCATGGCCGGACGCCATGGCCAGGGCCAGGCCCGCCAGCAGCACCGCCACCGGATCGTTGAACGCCGACTCACACTCGATCAGATCGGTGAGACGACGGGGCAGATGGCCGGCGAGGGGGCGCAGCAGGGCCATCACCGCCGAGGCGTCCGTGCTGCAGAGCATGGCGCCCACGAACAGGGCCACGGAGATGGAGGGATTGAGGTTCCCGACCGGCAGGGCCCCCAGCCCCACCACCAACCCCATCAGCAGCAGGGCCGTGAGCAGGGAGCCGACCGACGCCAGCCGGAAGGCTGGACGCAGCACCGGGCGCATCGAGGCCCAGTTGGTGGTGAGCCCCCCGAAGAACAGCACCAGCACCAGCGCCAGCTGGGCGATCTCGTCGGCCTGCACGAGGCTCAGCAGCCGGTGGCCGCCCCCGGGGACCGGATCGATGTCGTTCTCGCTCAGCAGGCCGAGCACCAGCACCAGCAGGATGCCGGGCATGCGCAGCCGATCGGCCATGTCATCGAGCAGCACCGCCACCAGCAGCAGCGCCCCGAAGACGGTGAGGTAGAGGGCAAGGCTGGAACTCACCGGCAACCAGCGGGGAGGCGGTTCTAGCCTGCCGGCCAGTCGGTGCCTCCATCATGGCCGAAACTCCCGCTGCCGCGCAGATCTCCACGCCCGCAGCCGAGCCCGCGGCCAAGACCGCGGCGCCCGCAGCCCTCAAGAAGGGGGCCCTGGTGCGCGTGAGCCGGGCGGCCTACGGCGGCAGCCTGGAGGCCGCCGCCAGCGATCCGGCCCCGCCCGCCTACCTGTTCGAAGGCCCCGGCGAGATCCTGGCGGTGAAGGGCGCGTACGCCCAGCTGCGCTGGCGACGGCCCGTTCCCGACGTCTGGCTGCGGCTCGACCAGCTGGAGCCCTGGAGCGCGGCCTGAATCAGCGGCCCAAGCCGCGGGCCTCAGTCAGAGGTCGAGGCGGCGCCGCTCCTCCTTCAGCCGGCTGCGCCGCTGGCGCGCCTCCCGCAACATCTCGCGGCCATCGCGCAGATAGCCATCCACATAGCCCATCGTGTAGCGCTCCAGTTCGGTGAGGGCATCCTTCACCTGGCTGAGGCAGTGGTAGAGGCTCAGGCCGAAACCCCGGGCGGAGGCCGGACAGGTGCGGGAGCGGTAGAGCGTCTCCACCTTGTCCAGACGGGCCTGACTCTGCTGGAGGAACTGGCAGAACGCATCCATCAGCTCGTCGTCGTAGGGATCGGCCGACAGGGCCCGCAGGGCAGCGGGGAAAGGATTGATCACCTGGCCCAGCAACCGATCCACAGGCGCGTACACCTGCTGCAGCCAGGCGGCCAGGTCCTGATCGTGGTGGCTGGAGCGCCGGGCTCCGCCTGCCGCTGCCGTTGCCTGCGATGCGGAGGCAGCCGAAGGCTGCGGGGGAGCCGCTGTGATCCCGTCATAGCGGCGGCGGCGTTCGCCATCGCGAAGCACCTCCCAGGCCGCATTCAGGGCCAGGATCCGACGCTCGTCGCCGCCGGCATCGGGATGGTGACGCTTCACCAGAGAGCGGTACGCGGCCTTGATCTCAGCCGCCGTGGCCTGCCGGGTGAGACCGAGCGCGGCGTAGTGATCGGGCTCGGACGACGGCAAGGCAGGCGCTGCGGACCCCACCATCATCGGCGCTGCGCAGCGCCAAGAAAAAGGCCCTCCCCGCAGGGAGGGCCAGGGCCATGGGAGGAGCCCGGAGGGATCAGAACCGGAAGGTGGTCTGGATCAGGCCGCCGAAGGTGCCCAGGGTGTCGCCGTTGCTGATGCCGGGATCGGCGATGGCGCCACCGGCGATGGCGCCACCGGCGGTGGCACCGGCGAAGGTGAGGGCGCCGCGGGCGCGGGAGAGCCAGAACAGCGCCGGAGTGACGGCGATGTTGTCGGTGACCTGGAACTTTTAATAGAGCTCGAAGGCATAGTTGCCGTCGTAGACGTCAATATTCGGCCTGTCTCCCCAGAGGCTGCAGCCAAAAAAAAGCGCCCCCTGATGTAGAGAGCGCATAAATGGCTTGCAGCTAACCGCTGAAGGAGGACCGTGTAAGGAGCGGAGTCAAGCCACCCTTGGAGCGGGGGACTCAAGCGCATGAGGCAAAGGGCGATGCCCCATGTCCGAGCCAGAATCCTGGTAGAAGGTCCTGGTTGCTGAGGACAACCGGGACAGTGTCAGGATGTGTACAGGGTGGCAGCTGGCTCAGAACTTGAACTGAGTCTGTACCAATCCCCCGAAGACGCTGTTAGTCTCGCCGTTGGCAGTGTACTGGCCGTTGGGGCGGCTAAGGTAAAAGAGCGCCGGGGTGATGCTGATGTTGTCAGTCACCTGGAACCTGTACCACCACTCCCAGGCGTAGTTGCCGTCGTTGGGGGCATCAAAGCCATCGTTGTTGTCGAGAGCAGTGACGAAGGTTGGCTGACCAACGGCCATGCCGAGGGAGTTGCCCTTAATGAGGACGTCACTCCACTGCAGGCCAACGGACCAGGACTGAGTCTCTGTAATGTTGGTGCGGCTTCCGTAGGCCTGGGGCACGTCGAAATCAGCCTGATTGATGGTGCTGATGCCCCAGCCCAGGCTGATCGAAGGGATCCAACCGGAACTGACGGGCTGCCAGGCGGCGGTTACAGCAAAGTTGTTGGAGTAAGCCGAGCCCGAGAAGTCATAGGCACAGTCGAGGGCCTGGCGAGCAAATTGGGTGCCGCGACGAGTCATGTTGTCGCCGCACTGGCCGTAACGCCAAGCCGCAGCGAGGGCCCACTGGCGTCCAGCCAGACCGAGCTGGGTCGTGAAGCTGGCACGGCTGGCGTCGTTGAAGAGACCGCCTTCGTTGGGATTGCTGTTATCGCCGTTGGGAGCTACATAACTGGTGGACGCCGCGAAGTAGGGCTTACCCTTCTTCACGTTCTGCTTCCACATCAGACCGGCCGTCGCACCCGTGGCCTTGTTGTAGGTGGCAGGGGCGCCGTGCAGAGTAAAGACATCCAGAATACCGGAGTCATAGAACCATGGACGGATCGCCAGGAATTCGGTGTTCCGCGCTCTCGGACCGATGAGTGCCGTAAAGGAACTACCGATCGGGAAGCGATAGTAAAGACGATCGATACCGATGACTTCGTTCTGGCCATTCGTGCTGTATGCACGATCCAGGGCCATCAGGTTATAAGGATTGCCGTTGAAGGCACTGTTGGCGAAGTTGCCTGCACGCAGGCGGGTGTAGAGCAGATCCTTACCCGTGAAGCTGGTATTCAGGTTCAGGCGAACGTCGTAGTTGAACGTCGTCGCGCCCCAGTTCTCGCGGTTGGTCGCCGCGTACTTGTTGCGGTTCGAGGAGCTGGCACCACTGGCCAGGGACGGAGCGTCCTGACTGCCCCCGAAGGAAGGAGCACCGAGAACGAAGACCACATCACCCTGGAGCTTGGTGGTGGTGGAGAACTGGGTGGCCTCCAGCTCGCCCACCTTGGCCTCGAGGCCATCCACGCGGCCGCGCAGCACGGCGAGTTCCTTCTCGAACTCCTTCATCAGGCGCTTGAGCTCGTCGGTCACCTCGGTGATCCGGTCGAGACAGGCGTTCAGCAGGGCGGCCGCTTCGTAGCGGGTCATCGCCTGGCCGCCCTTGTAGGTGCCGTTGGGGTAGCCGGCCACGCAGCCGTAGCGCTCGATCAGGTTGGAGAGCGCCTGGTAGGCCCAATCCGATGGGTTGACATCGGAGAACTGGCTGATGCTGGTGACCTGGTCTTTGGAGGCGTACTGATTGATGCCATCCAGGTTGAGCTCGGCGGCCGAGACCGCCATGGGAGCCACGAGGCCAAGCGCCGCGGGCGCCACCAGCAGGTGCTGGAAGATTTTCATTCGGATCCTCACACCGATAGAGGAAAGATTCCCAGGGGGAATCGGCGGCATTGTAGTGATCCCAGGCGGTTGCCCCCCTCAGGCCTCGACACAGGCCGCTGTGCCCTGGAACACAGTTCCAGCGATCTGCGGATGAGCTCCCGCGCAAGCTCAGAAACGGAACGTGGCTTGCACCAGATAGCCGAGGGTGCGGAGGCTGCCGGAGTTGTCGGTGCCGGGGCCGGAGTTGAGTGTGTACTGCCCCAGAGGCCGGCTGAACCAGAACAGGGAGGGCGTGAGCGCCAGATTGTCGGTGACCTGAATGCGGTAATAGAGCTCGTAGGCGAAGCCGCCGTCGTCGGGATCGTGGAAATTGCCCTCCGGATGCACGCCCACACTGCGGCAGGCCGGCGGGAACCACACGGTGCAGACGGTGTCGCCGTCGGAGTTGGTGGTGCGGGTGGGCTGGCCAAAGGCGAAGCCCAGGCTGTTGCCCTTCACCAGCACGTCGCTCCAGACCAGGCCCACGCTCCAGGACTGACTGGCCGTCCGGAACCCGCGCTCATCCGAGGGCACCTGGGTGTCACCGCCGGTGTAATAGATGCGATTGGTGCCCCAGCCGGCGCTGATCGAGGGCAGCCAGCCACTGTTGAAGGGTTGCCAGTAGCCGGAGAGCGCGAAGGAATCGGTGTAGCCGTTGTCGATGCCGCGGGTGGGGAGAATCTCCACACTCAGGGGCGTGCCGGGGAAGCGAACGCCCTCGCCGCTGCGGGTGTAGGCGGCGGTGAGGTTCCAGTTGCGGCCGGTGTAGGCCAGCTGAACGGTGCCGGTGGCCACGGATCCATCCGTGGCCAGGCCGCCATCGGCGGGATCGGCGTTGTCACCGTTGGCCGCCACATAGGCCAGGCCCAGGCTCCAGCCGCCGGTCCGGTCCGGGCGCCCACTGGAGCGCCACCAGATGCCGCCGCCGGCGCCGAGCACCTGGCTGTAGGCCCCGGGGGCGCCGGCGTACTGGAAGAACTTGAGGATCTTGTCGCCGGTGTAGACGCTCGGCCACACCGGCAGCAGATCGTCCTGGCGCACCCGCGGGCCGGCCACGGCCCAGAGGGTGGAGGAGAGCGGGAAGCTGTAGTAGAGGCGATTGATCGCCACCACATCGCCGCAGTCGGTTCCGGTGCCGCAATCCTCCTCGAAACCGGCATCCAGCTGGGTGATCGGTGTGGGCGGTGCGCCGAATCCACTCTGGGCGAAGTTGCCGGCCCGCAACTGGGTGCGCAGCAGGTCCTTGCCGGTGAAGCTGGTGTCGAAGTTGAGACGCACGTCGTAATTGAACGTGAGCGCTTCGGGCAGAGGCACATAACCAGGAGCCGAGCGATCGGTATAGCGGGAGGCATTCACCGTGTTGCCGCTGTAGTCGAGGCCGCCGAGCACCCAGCGCGTATCGGCGCGCAACCGGGTGGTGGTGGAGAACTGCAGGGTTTCCAGTTCCGCCACGCGCGATTCCAGCCCATCCACGCGGCCGCGCAGCACGGCGAGTTCCTTCTCGAACTCCTTCATCAGGCGCTTGAGCTCGTCGGTCACCTCGGTGATCCGGTCGAGACAGGCGTTCAGCAGGGCGGCCGCTTCGTAGCGGGTCATCGCCTGGCCGCCCTTGTAGGTGCCGTTGGGGTAGCCGGCCACGCAGCCGTAGCGCTCGATCAGGTTCGAGAGCGCCTGGTAGGCCCAGTCGGTGGGCTGAACATCCGAGAACTGGCTGATGCTGGTGACCTGGGAATCCTCAAGGCTCACCGCATAGCGGGCGAGATCATCGGGGCCCGCCTCCGCTGCCTTGGCGTCGGCTGTGCCCACATCGCAGAACATGGCCAGGGCGAGAGGTACGGCAAGGCAAACGCGACGGATCTTAACCACCACCAGAAGCCGAAGTGATGGCAAGACTAAAGAAAAAATCCCCGACTGCACAGCAGCCGGGGATGAGAAGAACAGAGGCAAGATGAGGCGGAGTGCCTCGCGGCACCCCGCACACAATCAGAACTTGAAGGTGGTCTTGACCAGACCGCCGAAGTTGCTGAAGGTTTCGTTGTTGACCTTCTGGTACTGACCCAGGGGAGCGCTGAGGTAGTAGATGGCCGGGGTCACGCTGATGTTGTCGGTGACCTGGAACTTGTACCACCACTCCCAGGCGTAGTTGCCGTCGTTGGCTTCGATGTCGGACTCGCCGGTGTTGACCACGAAGGTGGGCTGACCCACGGCCATACCGAAGGAGTTGCCCTTCCAGAACACGTCGGCCCACTGGAGACCCACGTACCAGGACTGGCTGTTGCCGCCATCGAAGTTGGCGAGGTCGTCACCGCTATCGGTGTAGGAGTTGATGCCCCAGCCGGCGCTGATGGAGGGGAACCAGCTCGCCGACATCGGCGACCAGTAGGCGCTGATGCCCACCGAGTTCACGCTGTCGGAGGCGTACCAGAGGGTGTTGGCGAAAGGAGTGCCGTTGCCGCCGTAGATGCCCGCAGCCCCGTTGGGCTGACTGAAGGTGTAAGCAGCTGCCAGGCCCCAGTTGGCGCCGGCGTAGCCCACCTGAACGGTGCCAGTTTCCTGGGCACCGGCGGTGCCGATGCCACCCTCAGAGGGATTGGAGTTGTCACCGTTGGCGGAGACGTAGTTGGCGCTGATGCTGAAGCCACCGCTCTTCCACCACAGACCACCACCAGCACCCAGGTTGAGGCTGTAGGTGCCGGGGGCACCGGCGTAGGTGAAGATGTCGAGAACAGTGTCAGCCGGGTAGGCCGAGGGCCACATCGCCAGCATGTCGTCCTGACGGACCCGACCACCGATGGTGGCGGTGAAGGAGCTGCCGATCGGGAACTGGTAGAAGAGGCGGTTGATCGCCACCACGTCGCCACAGTCCGTACCGGTGCCGCAGCCCTCCTCAAACGCGATCTCCATCGCGTTCAGGCCCACAGGGGGACCGCCGGACCAGGCGCTCTGGCCGAAGTTGCCGGCGCGCAGGCGGGTGCGCAGCAGGTCCTTGCCGGTGAAGCTGGTGTCGAAGTCGAGCTGGACGTCGTAGTTGAAGGTGGTGGCACCCTCGAGCGCACGGGCGCCCTCGGCGTAGTTGGTGCCGACGGGGATGCCGCTGTAGAGGGCGGTGGCCGGGGTGGAGTCGAGGTTGCCGCTGAAGCTGTTGGCCCCGATCACGAAGGTGGCCTTACCACGCAGCTTGGTGGTGGTGGAGAACTGGGTGGCTTCCAGCTCACCCACGCGGGCCTCGAGGCCATCCACGCGGCCGCGCAGCACGGCGAGTTCCTTCTCGAACTCCTTCATCAGGCGCTTGAGCTCGTCGGTCACCTCGGTGATCCGGTCGAGACAGGCGTTCAGCAGGGCGGCCGCTTCGTAGCGGGTCATCGCCTGGCCGCCCTTGTAGGTGCCGTTGGGGTAGCCGGCCACGCAGCCGTAGCGCTCGATCAGGTTGGAGAGCGCCTGGTAGGCCCAGTCGGTGGGCTTGACGTCGGAGAACTGGCTGATGCTGGTGACTTGCTCCTCAGAGGCGTACTGATTGACGCCATCCAGGTTGAGCTCGGCGGCCGAGACGGCCACGGGAGCCAGCAGGCCGAGCGCCGCAGGCGCCAGCAGCAGTTGCTGGAAGAGTTTCATGGGGTCCTCACACGGATAGGCGCAATGCGCCACCCGGGAGTTTGCCCCCCTGTAGCCAAAGGCACCTGCGCTGGTGTGACAGAACGCCGAATGCACGCCCCAGGGGATGGTTCACAGTGGACCGATCGTTCCGCTCCCCTCTCTGCCCGCCATGCGACGGTTGGCCTTTCTGCGGAGCTGGTGGCTGTCCCTGGCAGGGATCTGGGCCCTGGCCACCATCGGCGATCGCCTCTGGTTGCGGGCGGATGGAAGGGTGCCGAGCTGGGACCAGGCCGACTACCTCAACAGTGCGGTGGATCACGGCCGCGCCCTGGGCCTGCTGCCGGCGGGCGGATGGAGCAGCTGGGCCGATCTGCTTGATCTCTCGCCCAAGATCCCTCCCCTGGCCTCCCTGGTGAACGGCAGTGTGATGGCCGTGGCCGGGGATGGGGTGGATGAGGCCAGCTGGGCGCTGGCGCTCTGGCATGGCCTGCTGCTGGTGGTGGTGGCCCTGTGGGGCCGCCAGCTGCAGGGCCGGGGCTTCGGCCTGCTGGCCGCTGCGCTGGTGGCGCTGCTGCCGGCCCTGGCGGGCCTGCGGGTGGACTACACCCTCGACATCCCGTTGACGGCCACCACGACCCTGGCCCTGTGGCGACTGGGCTGCTGGCAGGCCCCCGCCCCCCGGGGGGGGCGCTGGGTTCAGGCCCTCACGGCCGCCCTGGCGGTGGCCGCCTCCCTGCTGGTAAAGCAGAGCGCCCTGCTGGTGGTGGCCCTGCCCTGCCTGTGGGCGGCGGGCCAGGGCCTCGGCCGCAGGGGGCGGCGGCTGCAGGTGCTGGCGGCCCTGGTCCTGGTGCTGGCGCTGCTGGCGCCCTGGCTGCGGCACAACGGCATCACCACCCTGGGCGGCACCAACCGGGCCGTGGTGGAATCGGCTGCAGCGGAGGGGGATCCCACGGGACTGGCGCTCGAGGCCCTGCTTTGGTATCCCCGGCTCTGGCCCCAACAGATCGGCATCGCGCTCCTGGGGCCGGCCCTGGCCGCCGGCCTGCTGGCGCTCTGGCAGGCCAGGCGCGGGGGCCTGCGGGCCCTGGTGCGGGCGATGCGGTCGCTGCCGGCGGGCTGGCCCTGGCTGATCGGCTGCACCCTGGCGGGGCTGATCGCCACCACGCTCAGCCCCAACAAGGACGCCCGCTACATCGCTCCGGTGCTGCCGCTGCTCACCCTGCTGCTGGCCCGGGGCTGGTGGTGGATCGGCCAGCAGCTGGCGCGCCGGTGGGGTTCCCTGGTGGCCGGCGGCGCCCTGGCCGCGGGCCTGATGTCGGCCACCGCCGGCGCCACCCAGGACCGCCTGGCCGCCCTCGAGCACCCGGATCCCTCGCCGATCCCGGCGGTGATCGATCGCCTGCGCCGGGCGGAGGGCGATCGGCCCGTCACCCTGGCGATGGTGCCGGGCACCGGCGATCTGAACGAGCAGAACGTGACCTACTTCGGCCGCCTCGGCGGGGGTCGGATTGTGGGCCGGCGCGTGGGCAGGAATCCGCGGGAGCACGACCAGATCCTTCGGCGCAGCAGCTGGATCCTGCTGGCCAGCGGCGATCAGGGGACCCGGCGCGCCTCCCATCGCCAGCTCAGCCAGCGGGTGCGCGCCGATGGGCGCTTCGAGCCTGTGGGCACCTGGCCCTGGACCGACGGGCGCAGCGTGGAACTGTGGCGCAGGCGGGGGGGGATGGGCGACCAGGCCGGGCCCGCCGAGCCGTTCGATGCGGACTTCATCCGCCTGGCGCGGGGCATGGAGCAGGGCCCCCGCGGCATCGCCGCCATCTTCCGCCACATCGGCCCGGAGCACCTCCTTGATGGCCACTTCCTCTACCAGCGGCGGGTGCGGGACTGGGCGATGGAGCGCCTCTCCCGCAACCCGAACGATCCCGATGCGCTCTGGAGCCTCGCCCTGATCGAGGTGCTGCGCAACCGACCGGCCGAGGCGGAGGTGTGGTTCGGCCGCCTGGCGGCGAACAGCCCCTCAGATCCCTGGCCGGCCAGCTACCGGGCGGTAGTGCTACTGATCGACGGCCAGCCGGTCCGGGCCCGCCAGGCCCTGGAGACCCTGCCGGAATCGGCGCGGCGCGACCCCGTGGTGAAGGCTCTCGGGGATCTGGCCCGGGTGCTGGGGGGGCGTCTGGATGGCCTGCCGGCCGCCCGGGCCAGCGTGGAGGCGGCCATCGCCGACGTGAAGGCAGCGCTCAAGGCCCAGGACTGAGGGTTCGGCTGCGGCGCGCCACGGCCCAGGCGTGCAGGAACAGACCCAAGGCCATCAGCAGCTCGATCGCCTCCTGATCGTTGCGAATCCGGTCGCCACGCGTGATCCAGGAGAGGTCGAACCAGGCGTAGAACAGAGCAACCGGGAGGAAATAGAGACTGAAGCGACGGGCGGGCAAGGCATCGATCCGCGGGAAACAGCGCCAGCCGATGTAGCCGAACAGCAGGTTGAAGAAGATGAAGGCGAAATGCATGTACCCCTGCAGCAGGGGGATGTTGTGCAGGTTCGTTTCCTCCTGGGCGTTGATCTCGCGCACGGTCTCCAGACCGAACCCCGTGATCCGCTCGCCCCAGCTGATCTCCTCGCCGGCCATCAGGAAGCAGAACAGCGCCAGGGCCACCCAACCCAGCAGGGCCATCGAAAACCCCAACCGCCGGCGGTGCCAAACCACCACCCAGGCCCCAAGGCATGCGCCGGCGTAGCCGAGGAACTGCAGCCATTCGACGGGGCCGTCCTCACCCTTGCGCCAGAACTCGAACACGCCGAACGGCAGAAACCAGACAAGGCCGTAGAGCACGATCAGGTACACCACCGGCAGCATGTCCACCTGCGGCCGGAGCTCTCCCCAGGGCGTGGCAATCACGCGCATGGGGCTCTCGGCTGACGGTGGCGGCTGGTGCAAGGCGACAGCGGCGAAGGTGTCCGAGGCTACCTCTGATCCCCGGCAACACCCGGCAGGGGGGCCTCCAACAACGCCAAAACAACGATGCCCCCGGTGGGCACGGGGCTCACCGGGGGCTCTCGCCGGGTCCGCCATGGCGCGGAACCGAATGATCCGGGGAACCGGGCCGTGAATCAGCCGGCGTTCTCCGCGATCAGCAGACCCTGAATGGAATGACTGTGGCTCACGGACACCTCCTCCTGGTGGGATGGTTGCCAGCCGGCGATACCTTCGGAACCGGCCGTACCCGAAGGTACGAGCGGCCCCGCATCACTGCTGACGGAACCCCGCGATCTTATCGGGATTGATCCGTCAGCCGCGTCGGGCCGTCCTGCAGGGAGGACGCATGGACATCCCGCAACTTGATTAGGTAGCAAGCTCCGCGTCCCTCAGGAGGCGCTCTGGCCTCGCA
>JANWUS010000002.1 GCA_024958715.1 Cyanobium sp. FGCU52
TGTTCAGCAGGGGGGAAGTTCGCGGTGTGCCGTCCCGTCCCCTGAATGGGTACGGCGTTCTTACGCTCCGCGGCGGGTAGAAACAACCTGGAAACTTGTGAAACCGCTGCGCCGCAAGGGTTCCACAAGAATCTCAAAGTTTCACCCGCTCTAAATCTCCCGAGATCCCCTGCGCCGCAACGGGTTCTAAAGAATCACAAGTTTTTAGTGCTTCACGTGAGGCTCTGGTGATGGCGTCGCATACGACAACAAGCCCTGCCATCGCCTCCACCAGGGACTGGTTGCCGCCAATCCCGGGCCTGCGGCGCACCGACCCGGAGCACCGCTACTGGCTGGGGGAGCACCTGTTCGCGGTGTCGGTCACCGGCGTGATCGGCTCCAGCAAGAGCGACTGGGCAATGGCCCGCATCGAGGCCACCCGCCACGTCTGGGAGCCGCGGGGCCACACCGTGCACCTGGCGCTGGAGGCCCTACTCAATGCACGTTTCCATCCGCAGCCCCGAAACCGGCAGCAGGCGGCCCAGCTGCTGGAGGAGCTGCGGGCCTCGGACTACCGGGCCTGGATCGAGCCGCTGCTGGCCCACCCCCACTGGCAGCAGGTGACGGTGATCGCCTCCGAGCGGCCCACCTGCTGCCTGGTCCGCAACCTGGCCGGCACCTACGACACCGGCTACATCCAGCACACCAACGGCTTGCGGGTGCTCGCCGACCTCAAGACCCTCTCGCGCCCCGGGTCCGGCAGCTATTGCACCCGTGCCCAACTGGGCGGCTACATGGCCATGGAGTCGACCTGGGGCGTGCACTACGACGCCGGCCAGACCATCTGGGCCCGGCCGGGGGAGACACGCTTCTCGCCGCTGTACTCCCGGGAGGACTGCCTGGCGGCCTGGGCAGCGGCGTGGGCGGGCTATGTGAGCCGCTTTCGGCCGTGGTGATCCGCTATCCGAATTGCCGTGTTCGGACTATCGAGCCGCTATTCTGCAAAGCAGGCCTCTATCGCTGGGCCCGCACGACGCCGCGCTTCTCTTCGCCGATGGCTGCCAGCACCACCACCGTTGACGCTCCCCTGGCCGGCGCCGTTCTGGATGCGCTGCTCGATCGCATCACGGTCCTCAAGCTGCAGCAGAAGGCGCTCGAAGCCGAGCTCTCCCCGCTGCTGGAGCAGCTCAGCGGTGCCCTGGAGGCCGGCGAGCTGGATGCCTCCTTCTCCCACAACGGCTGCAGCTTCTGCTGGTCGGCTGGGCGCACCAGCTACGCCTATCCCGAGCCACTGCAACAGCAGGAGCAGGCGCTCAAGGAGGCTCAGCGGCTGGCGGTCGCCACCGGCACCGCCACCGCCAAATACGGCAAGGCCTTCTGGACGATCAAGCCGGGCCGGAGCTGAAAGATGGCCAATCCCCAGAAGCGCAAAGGGGATGCGGCCGAACGCGAAGCGGCCCAGCTACTCAGCGACCTTCTGGGGATCACGGTGCGGCGCAAGCTCGGGGCCGGCCGCACCACCAGTGCCGGGGGTGACACCGGCGATCTCGATGGTGTGCCGGCCCATGTGATCCAGGTGGCCAGCTGGGCCAACACCGCCGCAGCAGCCCGCCTCAAGCCAGACGAGGCCGCCCTGCAGGCCGAGCACGCTGCCGTGCCGTTCGCGGCGACATTGGTGCGTTTCCGTGGCGGCACCTGGCGGGTGGTGCTCACCCCCGAGCAGTGGGCCACCTACGTGCGGCTGCTCCTGCGGGAGGGCCTGCTGTGAGCCGCAAGGCCCCTGCGACCGAGGCGCCGGTGGATGCCGAGCAGACGCTGCTGGAGGAGCTGCGTCACGCAGCGCCCGAGCAGGACGCCGATGGGCAACCGCTGTGGCCGCCCCTGGCGGTGGATCCCAGCCGGCCAGTGGGCAAGGGCAACCCGCCGCGGGGACGCCGCAGCCAGAGCCACAAACCGCGTGCGACCCACATGGAAGTGGAGACGCGCATCGCCGAGGCCCAGCTGTGGATCGCCCAGCGGCTCCCCCTGGCGCAGATGAGGGAAAAAGCTGCCCAGAACTGGGGAATCACCAACATCAAGACCGTCAGCAAATACCTGGCGTTGGCGCGGCAGCGGATGGTGCTGGAACTGATCTCCGACAGGCGCCGCCACCAGGCCGAGCAGATCTTTGCCCTCAATGACTGCGCTCGCCGGGCGATGGATGCAGGCCAGTTCAACGCCGCCGTCGGCGCCTTCCGCGTGATCGCCGAGATCGGTGGGCTGCTGCGGGCGCCGATCAAGCCCCCGGAGGCGAAGACCTGATGGGGCGTATCGCTGCCACCCTGCGACCGCCTGCCTCGTCAGTTCAGGACGGCGGCCTGCTGCTGGATCCCGCCACCGACCACTGGGCGGATTGGGGCCTGCTCGGCGTCCCGGACCCGGACCGGGCGACAACTACCCGCCAAGGCCTGCTATTCCGCGACTTCATCCGCTCTGCTTTCCCGAGCTTCCAGTTCCACCGCCTGTCGGAGCTGCTGATCGATCTGCTGCAGCAGGTGGCTGATGGGCAGCTGACCCGTTTGATCGTCTGCTGTCCGCCTCGCCACGGCAAATCCCAGCTGGTGTCGCGGCTGTTCCCCGCCTACTGGGTGAGCCGGCACCCGGAGCTGTTCTGCGCCATCGCCAGCTACTCCGGCGAGCTGGCCTACGCCCATTCCAGGGAGGCGCGGCACTACTACCGCCTGACCGGCCACGCCCTCTCCAAGGATTCGGCCGCGGTGGGCAACTGGCTGACGCCCCAGCGCGGCGGCTGCATCGCTGCAGGCGTGAAGGGCCCGTTCACAGGCAAGGGCTACAACCTCGGGATCATCGATGACCCCTACAAGGGCCCGGAAGACGCCAAGAGCGCCCTGCAGCGCGAGCGGCTGATCGACTGGTTGAAGAGTGTCTGGTTCACCCGGGCCGAACCGGGCCTCACGGCCGATGGAGCCCTGCTCCCGGCGGCGCAGGTGGTGGTGCAGACCCGCTGGGATCACCACGACATGACCGCCTGGCTGCTCGAGCAGGAGGCACACGAGAACCCCGAGCACTGGACGGTGCTCAACCTGCCGGCGATCGCCGAGCCGGAGACCATTTCTATGCAGATTCCGCATACCTGCTCGAAAGTCCCTGATTGGCGCCAGCCGGGCGAACCGCTTTGCCCGGAACGGGTGCCCCTGGCAGTGCTGCAGCGCATCCGCACTCGCCTGGGCTCCTACTGGTGGAACGCCCTCTACCAGCAGCGGCCCAGTCCTGCCGAAGGCCTGCTGTTCCGCAAGGACTGGATCCAGCCGCCGCTGCTGGTCGCTCCGGGCCAGCCCCGTCGCTACGCGCCGCTGGTGCTGAGCTGCGACCTGAGCTTCAAGGACGGCAAGGAGAACGACGCCTGTGGCTTTGCCCTGCTGGGCCTGCTGGAGCCTCAGCGCCACCCGGCAACCGAGGCGCGGCGACAGGGCCTGGCGTTGGCCACCAACGCCGCAGTGGCTCAAGGAGCGCAAAGGGGTGTGAATGCCACTCACCCCCCAGCTGGCGCCCCGGACCCGTGGGCGGAGCTGCAGATCGAGGCGCTCTGGGCGCACCGGCAGCGGCTCGATCTGCCGGGGGTGATCAAGTTTCTGCTGGCTTCCCTGGCATCTCTGGAGCGGCAGGGCCTGCGCCCCAACGCCGTTCTGATCGAGGACGCCGCCAACGGCCCGGCGGTCTGCCAGCTGCTTAAACGCCAGGTGCCGGGGCTGATCGCCATCCCGCCCAAAGGCAGTAAGGCCTCCCGCGCCCATGCCGTGGCGCCTCTGGTGGAGGCGGGCCAGGTGAGGTTTGCCCGCAAGGCCGACTCGCTCGTGGAAGAACTGCTGGCGTTCTCACCGCGCGGCGGTGTCGACGACCAGGTGGATGCCTTCTGCCAGGGCGTGCTGTGGATCGAGACCCAGTTCTGGCGTGGCCGGGGCTACGGCAGCTCTCCGGTGCCGATGGTGTTCAGCCGCTGAGCCATGACCGACGCCATCGCCCGGCCCCTACGCACCCCGGCCTGCCGCGTTGTAGGTGCAACAGGCCAGTTGGCCCTGCCCTTGCGGCCGCCGGTGGTGGCGACCTGTGTGGCGCGCCGTCCGCGCCGCCCCCAGCGCGCGCGGCCCGCGCCCTGCCAGCAGGCGGTTCAGCTGGTCATCGCCTTCCCGGCCAAGCCGCGTCGACACCGGCCAGTGAACCCCCATGCCGCGGCCAATGCGCTGGCGCTGCAGCACCGCGACATCGCCAAGACCGTGGCTGGCAACATCTCCCGCCGCACTGGCCACCCCAAAGAGGACCTGGAGCAGATCGCCATGCTTGGGATTCTCCAGGCCGCACGTCGCTATTCACCGGAGCGGGGATCATTTCGGCCCTATGCACGTACCTACGCCAACGGTGAGGTGTATCACTTCCTGCGGGACAAGGGGTTCTTGATCAAGGTGCCGGCCAGCTGGAGGGAGCTGCATGCGAGGGGGCAGAAATTATTGAGGCTGGGGACTGCGGTGGCTGAGGTTCCAGAAAGGCTGGGGGTCAGTCCGGAGCGATGGCGGGAAATTGGCGAAGCATGCTGCCTAAAAGTTGTAGAGCATATTGCCGAGGGGATTGCCTACGCGAAATATGAAAAGCTGATTTAAAAAATTCCCAACAGTGGCTTATCATTTGCTCCTTTGAAAATGGAAATCGGACCATCGGCGGAAACCTTTATAGCAACACCCAGCTTGCTTAAAGCGACAGCGGCGGCTCGCCTCCCACCTCCATTGGGGCTGCCAGAAGGGACAGTGACGATTGCACCCACCGCCAATATGTTTCCTTGATAATCCAAAACACAGGCTCCATCAAGTGCAAGTAGCTCTTGGCGCAGTGGCCTTTCTATCTTGTCAAAGCTTCGATCAAGACTAAGGGAAAGGAATCGCGACTTGTAACTACTGCCACCTTTGATCCTGTCGATGGTGTTTACAATATTAGCGACTTTGGGCAGGTTCTCCTTCGCAACGACCGCTATGCAGGCGCCAGTGCGAGCAAACGAGGCATCAAGGCAGCTCTTATAGATCTCGGTGCGGAGCTCTTTGCTGCCATAAGGATTCATAATCTGAACTGCATTAAGATGTACTACGTGAGTCCACTTTCCGGCGCGCCGAGCAAAACGCAGCTCGCCGCCTTTGAAAAGAAGTATTTCTCCCTGCGTATTGAGAGTTGCGGCAAGCCTGCCATCTTCTTTTGACCAGTCGGCAATTGAGCTCAAGCGAAATGGCGCAAAGCCGGAGAGGCCAGATGCAGCCAAGCAATTGAGACCAGCGAGTTGCCCATCAGAACCTATTTCTAAAATTGTGTCATATCCATTTGACAGGACTGGAGCGTAACTGTTTGACCAGTACTCACTTAGCAGGACGCCTGTATTTGATGGGTTCTGCATTAGGCCTAGTGCACACGTGATGCGCCTACCCTCATAAGTCTCAGATGACCAGCTGTCTAGCTGCTCTAGGATCGCAGCAAGGGTTGTTTCTTGTTTCAGGTGGCGAGCTATGACCCAGCGAGGAAGTGCTCTAACAAGCTCTCCAAAATATGATCTGTCGCCAGCTTCCGAGATGATATTGACTACGTCCAGGAAGTCCTCGGCAAGCCTAGATTCTTCCTCTTCAAACTTTCTATCTCTTTTCAGTATAAACCTGATTGTACTTCCTTTTGTAAGTTTGATTGCTATCTGATTGGGGGCCTGATAATAGGCGACTAGCTTCTCCCGAGGAGTCGAGGCAGTGCTGCCGGTCAGGGTGGCTCCAAGCATTGGTGCCAGATATTCCGATAGAAGCTGCTGGAATTGCAGGTCATTCATGCCATGCTTCTAATTTAAGTGTGATTAAGCTTGTCGATTAGAAAAGCACGGTACACTGTTGGCGCAAGCAGGCTGTAGAAATCTTCCGCTCTTCTCTTAAACAAGGCTGAGATGGCATAACTTATAGCGAGCTCAAGAGTCCCGGCTTCTCGATCTGATGAGAGGCAGAAGCACGCAATGCCGCCTGCAAACGAAAGAAAAGCACAATTGCGATAGAAACCATATCGGGACAAAAAGACCATGAAATTTGTGCCTAGCTGTTTGGCCTCCACGTAGTCCTTGCAAAAGCCGTAGGGATTCGCAAGTGAGCCAGCCAAAGGGCCCAGCTGATTTTGAAGTATGCAGTTTTTCAAGACCTCCTCTTCTTCTTTGTACTTTTCTTTTGGCCGCGATGTCCACCACATTATCCAGTTAAGAACAAACCTGTCGAAGTAATTCGCGAATGGTTCGATAAGAAGTCCTAGAAGAGTGCATACGATTGGCGCTGCAGCAATCACCAACGCCGATGGAGCTCTTTCGATATCATCGACAAGTGCTTGAGTCAATCCGGGCCTGTAAACAGTGGAGAGAATAAAGGAAACAGCAATTGCTAGAAAGCCACTCAAGAAGAACGAAAAGACATCCCAAAGTGAAAGCCTGACTTTTTCGATCATTGCCTTTCAAGCTGACTCGACCAATGCAAGGCACGGCAGGAAATAGTCTCTTCCATTGTTGACAGCAAATGTCTATCCGTATGGGAATAAATTCTTTTCTGGCAAGTGAGTTGATCTATTTTTTGTATTTCAGCTCTTCTGAATAGGAAGTGCGCCTGCCTGGCAAATGGGCAGGAATGCCTGGCTGAGATGTCCTCGAGCCTCAAGACCGCCTCCCCCAGTGCCCATGTCTACAAAGCATGGCATCTGCACCCCACCCTGTCCGCCCTGCAGCCCTCCCTGCAGATCACGGCCGACTGCTGGGCCCTGCTCGCCGGCCCGGACGGCAGCAGCCGCAAAGAGCACTACCTGCCAAAGGGGGAGCGGGAGCCGGAGACCGCCTACCGCAAGCGCCTGGATGCTGCCCGTCCCTCGGGCTTCTTCCGCGATGCCCTCCGCACCTACGCCGGCATGCTCAGCCGAGGGAGCTGGATCAGCCTCCCCGCCAGCCTGAGCTCGGTGCTCACCGACGTGGATGGCCGGGGCACGGACCTGGGCGTGTTCCTGGCCGCTGCTGACCTGCTCGTGCTCCGCGATGGCGCTGCCCTGGTCCTGGTGCTGCCGCCGGAGCACAGCTGGCCCAGTGAGGGGGACCGCCAGGAGGCCCTGCGCCGCGGCGATCGCCTGTCACTGCCCCGCCTGCAGCTGGTGCCCCGGGCCAACTGCCTGAACTGGGAGCTGCCGGTGTCCTACGGCCTGCCGGGGCGGATCATCTGGCGGGAACCGGTGAACCGGCCCATGAGCACTGAGGCCCCAGGCAGCGAGGGGGCCATCACGGAGCAGATCCAGGCCCTGCTGGGTGATGCCGACGCCCCCGACCGCTGGCATTACCGAAGCCTGCAGCTGCTCACTGACGGGGATGCGATCACCGGTCTGCAGTTGGCCCACCACCCGGTCTGCGCCGACCCCCAGGCCAGCAGCGGCTGGCGCTGCGATGAGCCGGTGGTGACGACCTACGAGGGCATCAGCCGGCTGCCGGCCTGCTGGTACACCTCCGATGGCTCGGCCTTTGGGGAAGGCGATCTGCCGCACCTCGGCCTGGCGCACCAGTACCTCAACCACTTTCGCTGCAAGAGCGAGTACGAGGAGTTGCTCTCTCGCACGGCCCTGCCAGTGGGCGTGCGCAAGGGAATGGTTGACGCCATGGGCAACAGCCAGGCCGGCCCGGTGGTGCTTGGCCCGAACACCTGCATGGATCTGCCGGCCGATGCCTCCTTCGAGTTCGTGGAGATCAGGGCCCGCTCGCTCGCCGAGCACCGGGCCTGGCTGCAGATCCTCGATGACACGATGCGCCGCGATGCCCTGATCCCATCCCAGAACCGCGGCGCGGCCCGCACCGAAATGGAAATCAGCCTCACCGCCAGCCAGAGCTATGCGCTGCTGCAAGCGATGGCGATCCAGAAGGCCTCGCTGTTCTCCACCCTGCTGCAGCACTGGTGCGCCCTGACCGGTGAGCCCCTCGATCCAGGCGCCGGCCTGCAGGTCACGGTGAGCCCGCTCACCCCGCCGATCCAGCCGCAGCCCCAGGTGAAGGAGTGGATCGAACTGTTCGACAGGGGGGTGATTAGCCGCGAGGAGTTGCGGCACCAGCTGGCTCTCGCGACGGCCAATGCGATCAGCAGCCCGACGCTGGATGACAGCCCGGCCACCAGGGCCGGTGAGGGCTCGGCGCCGGTGCCTCTGCGGCAAGAGGAGTCAGCCGCGTCTGCAGCCGCATGAGCCAGACACCCACCGACTCGCCCTATCGCTGGCGTGCCGCTGATCTGGAGGGGATCCGCGTTGCCCTCTCGATCCCGGCCCTGATGCCGGCGATCCGCGCCATCAACGATGCGATGGCGGATCTGGAGCAGCTCTACCCGGATGCCATCCCCACGGCCCGGCGCGAGCTGGATGCGATCAGCACCATCGACACCGAACTGGCGGGGCTAAGCCCTGATCAGCTGCAGGCGCCGATCGAGACCCGCCGCAAGGCCGTCAGTCCCGATGCTCTGCCAGAGGACGGAACAGTGCCGGTCAAGAAGGCGGACGTGATCGAGTTCGACACGGAGCTGCTGCGCGAGGAGACGATCACCCGCTACGGCAGTGGCCTCTCGATCGAGCAGGCCCTGCGCCGGCAACGGGGCAGCCATACCCAAGCGTTGCTGCTGATGTTCCCCACCCTGGCGAACTGGAGCCGCGACCCGCAGCTCAGCGGCCAGGGCAGTGGGTTCACTGCCGCTCTTGAGCGGGGCTGAGCCGTGACGGGCACTCCCGCTTCTGGGGCTCTGCCGCCTGGGGCCTTGCCCCCGTCGGCGCTGCAGCCCTACGCCAACGCCCGCATCCTGCTGTTCTCCAATGCGCTGCCGGGGGTGCTGGATTCAGAGCGCACCGGCCGCTTTCTGTTTGAGGGGTTCATCAAGCGCCTGCGGGGGATCTCCAGCAAGGAGAACGCTCCGGGGCTCGATACCGGTGACTTCACCTACGAGGGCTACCTCACCCGCGGCGCCGTGCTGCCGCTGACACCGTCCCAACCCTGGGACTGGTTGGCCACGGACATCAGCTGGAGCACCAGCGGCATCCGGCCGGTCTCGGCCACCACTCCGGCGCTGCTCACCCCTTGCGTTGGGGCGGTGTGGCTGGGGCCCCTGGCTGAGCTCACCGCACTGGGAGTGCTGCCGTCACCCAGTCGCGGCCAGTTCGCGGCTTTCTCCGTCACCGAGTTCGGCGGCCTCTACGGCGCCGGCGGCATCGGTTCGCTGACCCAGCCGCTGCTGGGCGAACGCATCCAGGCGGCGCTCAAGCCCAACCGAGTGGTGGTCGTCGGCAGCGGCGACAGCCTCAACGTGCTGGCCGAACGCCACGGCACCACCGTGACCACCCTGCGCAGCCTCAACCCCACTATTACGGCCCGCCCGTCAGACCAACTGCCCCTGGGGAGCTGGCTGTTCATCCCCAAGCGGCGCGCTGCGGCCAATGCCGACACCAGCACCACCACGCTCCCCTCAGGCTTCTACACGCCAGAAAGCCTGGCCACCTATCTGGGCGTGTCGCTCTCCACCATCTACAGCTGGAACTCCAGCGGCTACGGCCCGCCCTTCGTGAAGCTGGGCAACCTCGTTCGCTACACCTACGAGGACGTGGAGTTGTGGCTGGCGCGGCAGCTGGAGCTGTCGCGGGGGTGAGCTGAACGTGGCAATAGCTGGAGAGCACAGCCCGGATGGGGTGCTCACTCCACGACAGCCGCGATGGGTCATGGCCACTGCCACTGCTTCTTCCACCTCCAGCTCCGCCGCCGCAGCCGGCGGCCAGGGCGGTGACGAAAACTACTCCACCCACCAGGGCGCCGATGGTGCTGCTGCTGATCACCAGGCTGCTGCTGATGGCGCCGGTGCTGCAAGTGCTGCTGGTGCTGCTGCCGCCACCACGGCCGCTGCCGGTTCTGCGGTTGCTGGTGATGGCGCTGGTGCTGCCAGTTCAGACGACAGCCGCCTCAGCGATCCCCTGCGGGCTGAGCGGCGCAAGAGCAACCAGCTCGAAAAAGAGATCCGCACGCTGCGCCAGCAGCTGAACCGCTTCTCGGAGATCAACCCTGAGGAGTACGCCCGCCTGCAGGAGGCCGAACGCCAGAAGCAGATCCTCGAGCAACAGATGGAGCTGCGTGAACGCCAGATGGAGGAGGCCTCCGCCCAGAAGGTGGCCGCCGTCGCCGCCGAGCGCGATGAGGCCAAGCAGCAGGTGCTCCAGCTCCGCAAGGACCGTCTGCTGGAGCGGGCCTTCTCCCAGGCCGAGGGCCGCACCGGCGGTGACGCGCGCGGGACGTTCTTCGACATCTTCAAGGGGCAGCTGGGCACCTGCTTCCGTCTCACCACTGGCGGTGATGGAAAGGACGTGCTCGAACCGCTGGATTCCCAAGGCAAGCCGCTGCTGGGTGATGACGGCCGGCCGATGACCACGACCGAGTTCCTCGATCAGATGCGCGTGCATCCCGTCTACGGCTTCCTGTTCCAGCAGCGGGGGCCGGCCGGCATGCAGGCCGCTGGTGGGCTGACGGTCTCTGGCATCGGCAGCAACGGCGAGCCGATCAACCCGCAGGCGATGAGCGCGTCGGAGCTCTACCGGGCATCCTTCGCGGTCAATGGCCGCGGTGCTCGTCGCTGAGACCCGTCGATGGCACGGCGGCCCCGCAGCTTCTACGCCGGACTCTCCTTCCGGCCGCCGGCACCAGTGGCCGCCGCTGCCCGTCGTGCCCTGGAGCGCCGGGCTCAGCAGCCCCCTTCCAACCGGGGCATGACGCCGGTGGGGCTGGCCCGCGCCCGGCAGCTGCTCAACCGCCAGGAGCTCTCACCGCAGACGATCGATCGGATGGTGAGCTACTTCGCTCGCCATGAGGTGGACAAGCAGGGCTCAACCTGGGAGACCTACGGCAAAGGCCGCCAGGCCTGGGATGGCTGGGGCGGTGACCCAGGCCGCCGCTGGGCCGCTGGCCTGGCTCGCCGGATGGATGCAGCTGAGCGAGCACAGCAGCGCTCAACGAATCCACCCCGCCGCCGCCGCTGACGCGCGAGTCGATCAACCCCGCAACTGCCCGGAGCCCGGAAAACAACACCGGTCAAATGATCAACAGCTCAAAAGTGGAGAAGCTGACGTGAAAAAAATCGCGAATTCTCCTCATAATTCGCGTTTCAAAATCAGCTCCCTGCAACTCCCTGGAGATCCCTGCAGATCGCCGTAGAAGAACGCAAACCAGGGGGTATTCCCCCTGTTTCCGGAAGCGGCGCAGGATGCCTCGGAAATTTTTCACGTCTGGGGAAATCCCCTTCCCCCTGCACCAGCATTCCTCGCCACCGGCAACCCTCCTTCACTGGACGCTATCGGTGGTGCTACCCCTGGAGCAGTGCCACCATGGGTAGAGGCAGCGAGTCCTGGGCCGATGACCGCCACGACTTTCAACGTTCAGAACCTGCGGGGTCAGGCCCTGCTGTTCCGCTGCCTTGAGACCGGCTTCATCACCACGGCACCAGCCCTGACCCGCTACCAGCAGGGCAGGAGCAGGGCAGGGGCATCGACCCCAGCCGCCGCGAGCTGGTGGGTGAGCGGCCGGCCCAGTGGTGCAAGAGCCGTCCGCTCACGACCTGCGAGCACTGCGGTATGACCATCAAGGGGAACCAGTGGACGGTCCGCCAGCACCAGCAAAGCCAACGCTGTAGAAGGGCGAGGACGCAGCTGCCGGCCTGATGGACCATCCGCTCTGGCTCCTGGTGCCCTGGCTGGTGTTCGCCGTCGGCATCGGGCTCAAGGCCTGGAAGGTCACTCGGCTGCTCAACCGCCAGGTGCGCAGCAGTGCCTGGGGGGTGGAACGGTTCCGAGCAGGGCTGGAGCGGAACTGGCAGCGGACTCAGTCGCTGCGCTGAGCCAGCCGAAAGCCCCGGGGGCCCGCAGGCCCACCGGGGCAGGGGCCGCAGCCCCTGGCGGCTCAGAGCACCGCCACGGTGCCGAGGCGCCTGGCCTGCAGCTTGCGGGCCAGCTGATGGGCCAGCTGCGCCGGAATGAAGCGGGGCTTCTTGACCGGCTTGCCGCGGCGGCCATAGAAGACCGTGATGCGCTCGGCATCGGGGGCTTTGATTCCACCGGGATAGACGAACACCGCCAGCTGGCGGATTTCGCAGCGGGGAGAAAAGGAGGCCATCACGAGGAAGGCGAGGGACACCCGCGTCAGGCCCCGGCTGTAGCGACCTGGCAAGGACGCCTCGCAGAGGCGCCCGGCCTGATCCTTGCCAGGGCGAGACGGCTGGGGCAGCGGTGCTCAGGCCCTCGCCGACCGTGAGGCTCCGGACCCCGCGCGTGCTGAACCTCTGCCAGTGGCATCGTTCGTCCCGGTGGATCGCTGCCCTGCTGTCGTCGCCTGGCCGGACGATTGGCCTTGGTGGCCGCGACCAGCAGAAAGGCAGGGCCCCTGCGGAGCCCCGCCGGCTGGCAGCCCTCAATAGGGCAGCAGCGCCTCCAGCTCTGGATCAACCGGCATCGCCGGGGCGGCTGACTGCCGCTCGAACAGCACCTGGGCCGCCAGCTCAGCCAGCCGTGGCCAGCGCATGCTGCAGAACGCCAGATCTTCCAGCACCTGCCAGGAGAGCTGCTGCAGCTGAGCTTTGCGGGAGAGAGAAGCCATGGGAGGGCTCTGCGTAGGACCCCTCAGCCGGCGGGGGGCGGGTCAAGGGCCCGTCCACCACTGAGATGCGCAGCGCAGCGGAGCCAACGTCCACACCGGCGGGCTCGTATCACCCTTGAGGCGCCCCCCGACCATGAGGAGGGCCAGAGCGGAGCCCCATCGAGAGCCGGTGGTCGCTCAACCGCTGCACTGCTCACCCGCATGGCAATAGCCGGTGACGTCAACTGGGGCCGGGCCCCGGGAGTGCAGCACCGATGGGCCTCACCCTGATCGAGGCAGCCAAGTACGAGACCCGCCTGGAGCACCTGGCGGTGATCAAAACCTTCGCTGAGGGCGAACTGCTCAGCTGGCTGCCGTTCATGAACATCGCCGGCGGCGGCCTCTTCTATTCCGTCGAGAAGGAGCTCCCCTCGGTGGGCTTCCGGGCGGTGAACGAGGGCTACAAGCAGAGCTACGGCGTCGTTGATCCCCAGTCAGAAGCCGTGCACCTCTTTGGCGGTGACGTCGATGTGGACCGCTCGATCGTCGACCTGCAGGGCCCTGAGGCCAGGGCTGCCCAGACCGAGATGAAGGTCCGCTCGATGCGGCTCACTCTGGAGGCGGCGCTGATCAATGGCGATGCCACCGCCAGCCAGGGCCGGGGGTTTGACGGCCTGGCCAAACGCCTTTCCCCCGGCAGTGAGATGGCGCTGAACAACGGTGGCGGAGCGCTCGATTTCGACAAGCTCGATGAGCTGATCGACTCGGTGAACTCCTACGGCGGCAAGAAGTACCTGGTGATGAGCAAGGCGATGCGCCGCCAGCTCAACGCATTGGCCCGCCAGACCGTGGGACAGGGCGTCTACAACGTGAGCACCAACAACCTGGGGGTGATGGTGCATCACTACCAGGAGTGCCAGATCCTCACCGTCGACCGTGACGCCCAGGGCCTGGAAGTCCTCGGTTACGGGGAGGCCGGCGGTACCAGCTCGATCTACTGCTGCACCTTCGGGGATCAGGCGGTGACCGGTCTGCAGGGACCCTTCCAGGGCCGCTACGGCATATCCGTGCGTGATCTCGGCGAAGTCCCTGACGCCCCTGTCTTCCGCACCCGCATCGACTGGTACGTCGGCTTTGGCGTCATGCACCCCCGCGCCGCTGGCCGTTTGCACAGCATCGCCCCCATTTCCTGAGGGGCCAGAGGCCCCTTGGTGACGGGACTGGGGCTGCGATCCCAGGTCCTGCTCAGAACCTGACCACTGCTTCTACTTCTTTGGAGACCGACCGATGACTCCCCTCAAGGCCAATCCCCTCCTCGATGCCGCCACCGTGCTGGTGGGCTGGACCAACCGCTCCGCCACCCGCGACACCGAGAAGGTGTTCACCAGCGGTGAGGTGGTGAAACTCAACACCAAGCTCGATGCCACCGCCCAGTTCTCGCTGCTGGTGTCGCACCCTGGCCACAGCGCTGCGGTGACGGTGGTGCTGCACCTGGCCCCCGAGCTGCGCGACGGCACCCGCGGCACCTTCGTGCCCGTTGCAACCGTCGCCGTGCCAGCGGAAGGCGGCCGGGTGGAGGCCTACATCAGCGGCCACGACATCCTGCTGGATGCCGCCGATGCCGATAACGCCGACCTGCCGGCGCTCTGCTTTGCCAAGGCGATCGTCACCCCCTCCACGCCGGAGGGAATGGTGGTGGGCCTCACCGCCACCCTGCCGGCCTGACCATGGCAGGACCACAGATGACTGGGATGGCCGCCCAGGGACCACTCCCTGCCGGGATGCTGCGCATCCGCCAGGGTCTGCAGGAGCGCTTTGTGTGGCCCGTGCACCTGCCGGGCTGGTTGGCATTGGGGTGGCAGGTCGCCGGAGCCGGCACCTCCCCACCTGATGGCCTCCAGCCTCAGGCCGTGATGGCCCCAGCACTCACTCCCGACGCAAAACCGGAGCCCACCGCCACCGAGAAGGAGCTCGAATCAGCCACCGCTCGCGGGAAGCGCGGGCGACGCCGCAAGGAGGAGCAGGACCAGCCACCCGCCGTGGTTAAGACCCCACCGGAAGAAACCGAGACGATGGCTGTGGCGGGCGAGCTTGATGCCGAGCCCGGTGGCGACTCCATTGCAGAGGGGGACGACGCGCTGAGCGCCCTGCCCGATGACCTCTTCTCCGACCCGTTGATCTGATCCCCCCGCCATGCCCTACCCCCTGCCCGAGCAACCAGCCACGGTGGGCGGCCAGCGGGTGCGGCTCCTTCCTCCGCTCGGCTGCCCAGGGGTGGAGCAATGGGTGCTGCCGATGGAATTCGGCCGCTGGGCCGAACTCGGTTACCGCAAGGGACCGATTCCGGCCGATGACCTCGAACTGTTCTGGCTGCCGGCCGACAGCCGCTGGAACGAACCGATCGGCTCAACGGCCATCGAGCTGCTGATCAACCCACGCCAGAGCATCCCTTCACCGATCTCGGTGACCTGGGGTGATGGCAGCAGCAATGTCGTCCCCTGGCCCGCGGTCTCCCGCACCGCCCCGCGTTTGCGGCATCTCTATGCCCAGCGGGCAGACGTGACGGTGCAGGTGCAGCTGGGGATGTTGATCGCCACCCTCCGCGTTGCCCTGCTGGGCTGCCCGGTGCCGCCCCAGCAACTGCTGAACAACCGCGATGGTGGCGGCGGGACTGGTGGCGTCATCCAGCCCCTGATCCCCAGCAGTGGCATCAGTGGTGAGCCCTACGACGGCCGCCATGCCGTGGTGTGGCGCCTGCGCCTGCACCCCAACGGCGGCCTGGGCTTCCTGCCGGATCCCAGCAGCGGTGAGCCCGCCCTGGCGGTGGTGCAGGAATCGGGCGTCGGCAGCAGAGCCACCCGCTGGTACTCCGGCAACGGTGCCCCACCGTCGACCTTGGAGCCGCCGCCGGCGGTGGGCGACTTCTACCTCGACCGGCTCACGGGTCAGGTCTACGAACTCTCTGCCTGATCGCCGTGCCCGACACCAACAAAGGCCTGGCCGAGCGGGTGGAGGTGTTCACCCGTGCCACCAGCGATGCCCTCCAGAAAGCGGTGGGCGAGGTGCTTGATGCCCGCAATCCCTGGCAGCTGCTCTACCGCCTGTCGCGCATCGTGCTGCTGGGCCTGGTGCTCTACACCGCCTGGCTGCTGATCACGCTGCAGCCGGATCTGGCCAAACGGATGGCCACTCCGCAGGCCCAGAGCCTGCAGGAGCAGGTGCGCGCCCACCAGAGCCAGGTGGAAAGCCTGCTGCGCTCCGCCATCGAGACCACCAACACCGGGCTCCACACCCTGGCGTTGCTGCAGTGGGATGGCGGCGGCAGCGTCACCGTGCTGGCGGCCGATGGGCGCCACGGCCAACTGGCGCTGACGCCGGGGCAGCAACCGCTGCTCGGTGTGGACATGGCCGAGGCCCTGGGTCATGCTGCCCTGGGCCTCTGCGCCAGCGACGCACCCGCCGCCCTGCCGCTGGCGGTGCGCTCCAACGCCGCCGGCAGCGGCCTGATGCTGCTCTGCCCGGTGGGCTGCAGCAGCGGGGACCGCAGCGATGGCTTGCTGCTGGCCCTCTATGACACCGGAGCCGCCGGCAGCATCCAGCAGCAACGCCAGCAGAAGCAGCTGCAGCTGATCGCCAAGCGGATGGGCGAGCTGCTCAACCGCCCCTGATGGCAACAGCAGAAGCAGGCTGCCCTCTCGGCGATGGTTCTCTCCTGGCGTCAGCTCGCCTCCCTGCTCGGCCCTCCCGGGCCGCTGCCACCCCTGACCGCCTGGCTGACCACTCCCCAGGCCGGTGAACGGCGCATCCTGCTGCGGGCACCCCAGGCCCTGACCATCAGCCGCCTCGATGCCGTTCTCACAGGCGGCAGCAGCCCGAGCGTCAGCGTCTCGCTGCGCCATGGCGCCGATGTCTCGGCGGCTGGCACCGCGGTGACCAGCACGCCCCTGGCGGTGAGCAGCACCACCACTGGCACCACCACCTCCAGCCTGCTGAATGCCCAGCTGCCGGCCGATCACTGGTTGTGGCTGGAGATCACCGCTGTCAGCGGCAGTCCGGCCGCTGTGGCGGTGGTGGTGGCGTTCAGCTGAGGTCGCACCGCGTGCCGATCGCGGGCGCCATCGCCATGGCAATAGCCGGCAGAACAGCGCTGCCTGGCTGCCATGGGTTCCTGGAATTCCACCGGTTCGATCCGCGGCCCTGAGGGCCCCGCCGGCCCGCAGGGCTCACCCGGCGTGCAGGGTCCCCAGGGGCCGGCTGGCCCCCAGGGATCCCAGGGGGCGTCGGGATTACAGGGGCCCGAGGGGCCCGCGGGACCATCCGGGCCTGCTGGTCCGACCGGCCCCCAGGGCATCCAGGGCCCGGCGGGGATCGGCATCAACTTCAAGGGCCAGGTCGCCACCCTCGCCGCCTTGCCCACAGGTGCCGCCCAGGGCGATGCCTATCTGGTGCAGGCCGATGACTCGCTGCGGGTCTGGGATTCGGGCAGCAGCAGCTGGGTGAATGGTGGCTCGATCCAGGGCCCGCAAGGCCCCGCGGGTGTGGCCGGCCCAGCTGGTGCCGCTGGACCGCAGGGCCCGGCCGGACCGCAAGGGCCCCAGGGCATCCAGGGTCCGGCAGGCATCGATGGCGCGATTGGCCCCCGCGGCACGGGCTGGTTCACCGGCAGCGGTGCTCCGCCTCTGAACATCCCGGGTGCCGTTGATGGCGACCTTTACCTCGACCTGCTCACCGGCACCGTCTACCAGCTGGGTCCGATCCGGGTGGCTGACCTGCCGGCCATCGGCACCTCCTTCCAGGGCGGCTACTACGCCGGCCTGATCAGCCACACCGCCAATGGCGTGGCCACCCATGCGCTGATCATTTCTCCCAAGGCCGTCGGCTCGGCCCTCAATCTGGCCTGGAAGACCGCCAACACCACCAGCAGCGGTACGACGAGCGTGTTCGATGGGTGGGCGAACAGCGAGGCGATGAACAACGCCAGCCATCCGGCGGCGCAGTTCTGCCGCTCGCTCAACATCGGCGGCTACGACGACTGGTATCTGCCCGCCACCCAGGAGTGGGACGTGCTGTACCGCTCCTTCAAGCCGGAGGCGACGATCGCCGGCACTTATTCGGGGGCGGGCTATGGCGCCAACCCCTATGCGGTGCCGGCGGGCGGCAACTACACCGACAGCAACCCGGCGCTCACCTCGGTGCTTGCCTTCCGCGGCAATGGCGCCGAGACGCTCAAGCACTTCGATGAGTCCTACGGCGACGATCCCTTCTTCCACTGGACCTCGACCCAGGTGGCCAACGGCACCGCCTACCAGCGGATGACCTACCTGGGCGATCAGTTCGCCCAGAGCAAGACGAACGACTTCGCGACACAGGTGCGGGCGATCCGCCGCATCGAGGTGCTGCCGTAACCAGCAGAGGGCAAGGGCATGGCCAACTGGCTGCCGCGCACCCAGCTCCCCGGCCAGCAGGTGAGCGTGAGCGCCACCACCACGCCCCTGCTGCCGGGGGCCAGCGCCCTGCTCGATCTGCAGGGCCTGGGCCGACTGGGCCATTTCCTGGTGGTCAGCACCGATGCGCCGGCCTGGGTGAGCCTCTACAGCTCGGCCGCTGCACGGGAGGCCGATGGCAGCCGTCCCATCACCCGCGACCCGGCACCCGGCAGCGGCGTGCTGCTGGATCTGGCCACCACCGCCGAGGCCCTCTCGATCACAGCTCCACCGGGCGGCACCTACTTCACCAGCGAGGTGACCACCGCCTCACCCCAACCGCCCCTGCGGGCGCTGGTGCGCAACACCGGCACCGCCCAGGCCGCCATCGCCGTGACCGTGACCGCGGTGGTGCTGGCGCCATGAGGACCAGCCCATGAGCCGCACCCTGATCGACATCAGCCGCGTCGGCACCGACACCACCTGGCCCTCCGTCGCCACCGAGGTGAACGGCTACCTGCAGAACTGGATCGCCGCGGCCAACGCCCAGGTGAGCCAGCACCAGCTGCGCATCGTCACCGCCCCCAACCCCGAGGCCACCGCCACCGATCCCTGCGGCTGGCGCATCGAGGCGACCCTCTCCCAGCTCACCCCCGGCGGCAATCCGGCGGTGCTGATCCTCGAGGTGTTCCTCACCGGCACCGCCTTGCTGATTCGCCCCGGCATCGGCAACACCGAGCCCTACGTGGGCGCCGACACCCAACAGGGTTGGGTGCTTCCAGCCGGGGATGTGGGCACCAGCAGCGGCACCTGGAGCACCACGCCCCTGCCCTTCAACGCGCAGGTGGCCTGGTCGCTGGCGCCAGGGGCTGAATACTTCGTCTTTGCCTACAGCCAGCACCGCTACACCAACCGCCAGGCGATGCCACTGCTGATCGCCCGCGATCAGGTGTCCGGCCACTGGATCCTCGCCGCCTCACCCCCCTCCACCACCTCCGATGCGCTGCGGGCGGTGAGCTGGAACGTGCGCTCCGGCCAGCCGTCCGGCTCCCGCGGACTCCTCCGTGATGGGCTGCTCACCGTGGTGCGGATCAGCCAGCCCGCCGAGCTGGTGATCGCCACCACCGACTGGAGCTACTACGAGGTCGCCAACGAACCGGCCCAGTTCTGGGAACCCCTGCTTCTTCCGCCTGATTTCGCGGTGGTGAGTCTCAGCAGTGCGGCGATGAGCTACTTCAAGGCGCCCGATGGCAGCGAGTGGTTTGCGATCGGCGGCCACGGCCTGCTGCTGCGCACCAAGGACGCCACCCCAACCACTGCGCCGACGCCATGACCTATCAGGTGTTCTGCCAGTCCTTTGCCCCCGGCAGCTGGAAGTGGACCAGCAAAGACCCGGCAGGGGTCGGCATGCAGCTCGACAGGGCCTTCCGCGCCTTTGCTGCCGCCGTCAACGCCCTCCCGGGCAATGCCACCACACCGCTGAGCGTGGTTCGCTCCCACGCCGATGCCACCGCCAACCGCTGGGGCTACACCTGGCAGCTGGGCCATCCCGTTGAACCCGGCCACCTCTGGTTCCTCACGGAGAGCACGACCGCCCAGGGCGACTCCCAATCCAGCAGCAGTGCGATCTTCGGCAGCGCCAAGGCGAGCACCTTCTCAGACACCACAAGCAACGGTGGCTACGGCTCCTACAGCAACTCCACCGGCTGGTCGACGGGCTTGGCCTACGTCGACAGCACCCTCTCCGGGGCCACCGCCATCGGCGCGATCCTGCTCATCGCTCAGGACACCACCCCCGGCAAGGAGTTCTTCTGCTGGGCCCTCAAGACCCACGGCGGCAACGACGAGCTACACCGCGACAGCTGCCATGCCCTCTACAAGAGCCCCGGCACCACGGGCTGGTGCTCGATCGCCGTCTTTCCCCGCACCAGCAAGCAGTTCTATGGACAGGTGGTGCTGCACGGCTATTCCGGCAACAGCTTTGGCGGCCTCCCCTCGGCGATCGGCGCCAGCATCTACGCCAACGGCCACCAGCTGCGCAGCGGCATCGCCTTGGGCCACTACGAATTCACGCTCCAGAACCAGGGCCTCTTTGACAACCCGCCACCGCTGATCCAGCTGCCGGCGCCGTTGTTCATCGGCTCTACCTCCATCCGTGGCGCCAGCACCCACTTCGGCAAGGTGACCCGCCCCGATGGGGTGATGCTGCAGCTGGGCCAGCGCTCCAGTGACCGGGACGTGTGGCTGTGGGTGCCAGCCGGCACCAGCCACAACCAGCCCAGCCCCTGGAGCTCACCCCTCGCCCTGAGTCACTGGCGCGAATGCAACGAGCTGCACTTCATCAGCAGCCTGCCTCCGGGTGGGATGCAGCTCATCACCGGTTCGGCGGACTTCATCCGCCACTTCCCCCCGATGAGCGCGGTGGGGGCCCGCCAGCACCCGCAGCAGGGACCGCTGCTCAGCGGATCGGGAGGAGGGGGAGGTGGCAGCGGAGGGGATGGGGAAACGGGAGGCGGACCAGCGCGACCCGCCACAGGTCTGCTCTGGCCCAGGGGAATTTGACCGCGCCAGATCAATTCAGCATGACAGACTTGAATTCGAGGCGGCCATTGGCTTGGCTATAAGAAAACCAGGCCGACACTATGCCATTTTTTAAATTGATTCGACATGGCAACAACATGTCGGCCGGACATTTTCATGAACGGTGACCAAGTAACCACCGAAAAGCTGTATCGTTGCGTTTCCAGAATTTCCCTAGAAGAGACGCTATTAGCGCAATTATTTATCCTGTTTGCCGCTATTGCTGACAGATGGGACCACAGAAGCTGGCGAGAGTAGATATCGATACGAAAGCACCACGTCCTCAAGGAACCCTGCCCTTTTGCCGCGATCATTGCGCATTGCCACTTGCTGCGCGTGCTCGAAGCCTTTTGACGCGAGGGCGGATGCGACTTCACGGCTTGCGTATACATTCATGCAGTAGTCGCTCCATGGGAATCCGCCAACATATTGATAGCCCTTTTCCCTTATATAGGCCAGCTCTTTGTCTTGCTGACCCTTGCTTGTCTGAGCTTCAGTGTACCCAGAAGAATACAGTATAAAAACGTCAGGATTTGCTTCGTAAAGGAATTCGTCCGTAACACCTTCTTTTGCAATTTTCCTTGTGCCCAGAAAATTTAAATCGTATGTCATGCGCCTTGAGTAGTACGGGATTAGGCCTGCATCACCCACCCAAATTGTAGTCCCTACAGGCAGGTAGCGATTAAGCTGCCATCCCAAATTCGCGTGAGACCTGATCGCTCTTCCGAAATAGGTAGAGAGGTGAAGAGATGAAGATGGACTTCCCACAATGCTTGAAAAGATCCAGGCGGCACCCGCTAAAGAAATGACTGTCAACCTTGATGAAGAAAAAGAGCTCCAAAGCCTATTAACATTTCCCAGAGAAAGGGTCGACAATATGTTGGCGTTTGTCGCAATGGAGTAAATGATTAGCGGCCAAAATAGCTGAAACCAGAAACGATCGGCATAGTTCATAGCGAGACGTGATCTCAAATATACCAGGTACATCACCGCGAATCCAGAGTATTTAGCTATTCTCCAGCCCTTTAGGCGTTGCCACTCAAGCGTAAAAGCCGCAAGCACCATCCAAGGGGCAGACGATCTAAAGTTACCCAATATCGCGCCTATCCCCTGCGACTTGCCTGCCTTAGCATAAAAAGTATTGGGGAATAAATCTCCAAAATAAAACACCTTGTACCCTAAAACAAGGAAAGCCAATCCACCCATCAAAACAACAGGAAAAAACCATTTACCGTCCTCAGGACTGGGAACGTAAGAGCCATTCAGTCTTCTGATTAGCAAGCAGCCAGAAGATGCAATAACAAACAGAACACCTTCAGGCCTACACAGCAGCAACAACAAGGCGATTGATATATCCCTGGGATGCCCAATGTCATCGCTTAATAAATACTCAAAGAGCAGATATGCAAACAAAAGCGTCTCAAGTCCTGAGTATGCATGTATGTATGCCGGAATACAAAGCAAGAAGGCGCTGGCCACCAGTATATGCTTGGCCCTTGATGAAGGAGTGGAAGCCCTTACAGCCCTAAAAAGCCACAGAAAGAAAATAAAGAGACTTATTATCTTAATCGGCAGTTCGGGCTTAAAGCCAGCCTTGATGCCGATAACACCCAGGAGAACGTACAGAGGATTAGTAAAAGCCTCCTCCCTTGGCCCCTCCAAATTCCAAGACAGAATTCCATGCTCGACAAGGTTTAGGCTATGCCTAAAAGTTATGTACGCGTCATCAACTGTAAACTGAAAAAAGACAAGGGTCAGAACAAGAGCGGCAATTGCGACGACTCCCATCCAAGCCCTTGAGGCAAATTTGGCAACAATCGCTCTCATAACGAACTGCGCAATTTAGTGAGAAAGCCAGCAAAATCAATGAATGCCTTTGAGGCGCTATAACAAAGAAATCAGCTGGCCACCGAGGGGGCTCGAGCAAAGTGCAGGCATCTCGTCTGCAAATCGGATTTCAGAATAAAATTGGGATCCAGTCTTTCGGCAATATTCACAAAATCCGCTATTCGCGTGTAACTGTCTCCAGACATTCCGCTCGACTGTCTCGAATCCTTGGCCAAGTACAGCCTCCCCCCAGCCGCAGAGACCTCCCCATCCAGCTGATCCAAAACCTCCAGCAGTCCAGGTACCGCAGCCGGCACATCAGCAGCCAAGGTCCAACCGGGAATCGGGAATGACAGCGGCGCTGGGTTGCTAGGACCAAAACGCTTGAGCACCGTAAGAAAGCTCGGCGCTCCCACCTGCCGCAAGGCCTCCAGCGTGCGGGGCACCAGATGAGCCGCCTCATTGGGAACAGCGAACTGGTACTGCAAAAAGCCAGCCGGCCCATAGATCCGGTTCCAGTCCTGCACCCCATCCAGCGGATGGAAGAACGGTGCAATCGCCTGTAGCTCTCCAACTCGGTGCTTGGGAGCCTTGCGATACCAGGCCTCGTTGAACGCGCGCACCGTGAGCTTGTTCAGCAACCCTCCTGGCAAGAACGGCGGTGCCGAGGCCAGGGCCTTCGGGTCGTAGTGGAGAGGGTCGGCCTGCAGGTTGGGTGGCAGCGCTTCTGCGGGGGCATGGTCGCCGCAAGTGAGTACCCCGCGTCCCTTGGGGTCGAGACTGTCGACCCAGGCCACGCTGTACCGATAACGGCTATCTGCTTCCACCATCGCCGCCATCAGCGATTCCAGGTCGCGGTAGCGGGTGGTGTCGACGCTGATCAGCGAGCTGGTGATCGGGATCAGCGAGAACGTCGCCTCCACGATCACCCCGGTCAGCCCCATCCCACCAACGGTGGCCCAGAAGAACTCCGCCTCGTCAAAGCTCCCCCGGCCGCTGGGGGTGAGCTCACGCAGGGTGCCCGTGCCATCCACCAGCAGCAGGCGCTGCACGTGGTTGCCAAAGCTGCCGTCCACGTGGTGGTTCTTGCCGTGCACATCAGCCGCAATCGCACCGCCCACCGTGACCTTGCGGGTGCCGGGGGTGACGGGCAGGAAGAACCCCGCCGGCACGATCACCCGCAGGATCTGATCCAGGCTCACCCCCGCCCCAGCCGTCAACGTTCCACTGGCGGGATCCAGCTCGATCCGATCAAACGCCGGCAGCTCGATCACCGTGCCGTCCTTCAGTTGGGCGGCATCGCCATAGGAGCGGCCCAGGCCCCGGGCGATCAGGGAGCGGGGCGGCGCACCACGGATCAGCTCCTGCAGCTGCTCCACCGAGCTGGGCTGCACCACCTGGGCGCTCACCGGGTTGGTGCGGCCCCAGCCGCTGAGGGTTCGTGTTTCGGCCGTGAGGCCGGCCGGGAGGGTGATGGTCACAGGAGCTCAGAGCTTGGAAGCGATGGGAGCAGGAAGCAGGCAAACCAGCCGCATCAAGGGCGACCACCACCAGGGCAGGTATTCGATGCCCCGCCGGTTCGGCCGGCGCAGCAGGTCGCGCGCCACCGACTCCGGGCTGGCGCAGAGAGCTGGGGGTGCCTTGCCCACGGTCATCGGTGTGGCCATGAATCCGGCCTTGATGATCCGCACCGCAAACGGCTTGCCGTGGCAGCGCAGCAGCAGCCCCTCACACAGCGCCGTCAGCGCTGCCTTGGCAGCGCCGTAGTGGTAGTTCGAGGGACGGCCGCGATCGGCTGCCACCGAGCTGAACACCCACAGCCGGCCAGGCCTGGCGATGCGCTCGGGGGTGGCGATGGCGGTGAGCCACGGCAGCAGGCCCGAGTAGTTGGCCGCAGTGATCCGCAGGGCCTCAGCGGCATCACTGCGAGCCAGCTCGGCATCGCCCAGCGAGCCGGCGGTGATCAGGTACAGGTCGAACTCCCCCACCTCTGGGCGCCGGGCTGGCTCCAGGGCGGCATCGGCCAGCAGGTCGGTGGTCTCGGTGCTCACCGCCGCCCCAAAGCGCTGCTCCAGCTCAGCGGCCAGTTGCTGGTTAGCCTCCCCGTTGCGGGCCACCAGGTGGAAGCGCTGGCAGCCACGCCCAGCCAGCTCCCGGCAGAGGGCCTGGGCCACCTCGCTGGTGCTGCCCAGCACAAAGGCGCTACGGATTGCTATCGGAACTGCTGCGGCCATGGCTAGGAGTCTCGCCTGAGTTGGGCCCCTTGAGGTAACGGAGCGACACCGATTGCAGCGGCCAGAGCCACCATCGACCACAGCGTGATCAGCCGCCGCAGCACCGCAATCGGCAGCGCGATCCCTGCCGGCACGCCCTGCTGGCCCAGCAGCAGCACCGTGGCCGCCTCGTTCACGCCGATCCCGCCCGGCAGGGAGGAGGCCATCCCGGCCGTGCCCGAGAGCAGGTAGATGGCCATCGCCGCCGGGATGGTGATCGCAGCTGGGGCCAGCAGGCGCACCAGCAGCCAGAGCACCAGGGCTTCATTGGCCCAGACCAGCACTGAGATCAAGGCCGCCGGGACCATTGCCCTGGCCAGATCGCCACTGGGCAAGTGGTGGCGCCAGTGCCGCCAGCGTGCAACCAGCCAACGGCGAGGCCTGGGCCCGCTGGCCAGCACCACTGCGCTTCCGGCCAACATGGCGATCCCAAGCAACCAGGGGCTGCTCACTGCAGGCAACCGGCCGAGCACCTGGGCAGGGGTGAGCACCAGCAGCAACAGCGCCACGGCAATGACGTCAGCGCAGCGCTCGGCCACAAATACGTGCACCAGGGGCAGGCGCGGATAGCCGAGCTGCTCATGCAGCAGCTGCACCCGGCTGAGTTCGCCCACCTTGGCGGGGGTGGCGGTGAGGGCAAAGCCCCGGAACCAGCCCAGCAGATCCGGCCAGTTCGCGCTGCCGATTCCCAACCGCCCCAGCAGTAGGCGCCAGCGCCAGTAGCGGCCCGCATAGCTCAGGGCCACCACCCCATAGAGCACCGGCAGCCACACCAGCAGCGACTGCAGCGCCTTGAGCAGGGCCTGCTGCTGTCCAGCGGGGAGCTGCGTCACACCTGCCGCCGCAATGGCGAGTAAGCCCAGAGCGACCAGCCCCAGCCAGGGGATTCGCCTGCCTTTCACGGCGTCCGTCGCGGCCGCCACAGCAGGCACACGACCCCGAGGGCCGTGGCGAACCAGAGCGTCATCAGCCGGATCAGCAGCGTGGCTGGGGTGGCAGTCGCCACCCCCACACCCTGCAACGCCAGCAGGCCCACTGTTCCGGCCTCGGTACTGCCCAGACCTCCCGGCAGCAGGGTCAACGCACCGAGCAGGCCGGCGGCGGTGTGGGCAATGGTGGCGCCGCCGATCCCCACGGCCTCGATGCCCATGCCACGCAGCAGCAGCCAGAGGCTCACCCCCTCCAGGCTCCAGGCCAACGCGCCGATCACCGTGGCCTGCAGCAGCAGGACTGGCTGCAGCAACTGCCGCAGGGCCGCCAGGCCATCGCCGCCGGCACTGGCCAGCTTTCGCGGCAGCAGTCGTTTCGCATTGCTCTTGAGCTGGTCCTTGGCCCAGGGGCTACGCAGCACCAGCCAACCCACGATCAGTGCAGCTACCCCGAGGCTGATCGGTACGGCCAGGGGCACCTGCCAGCGCAGCAGCAGCGGCAGGTTGATCAGCAGCAAGAGCAGCACCGCCGTGCCATCGGTGAACCGCTCCACCACCAGCGCCATCAACGTTGGCGGCACCGGCACCCCGCACTCCTGCTTGAGCAAGAGCGAGCGCACCGCTTCTCCAGACTTGCCCGGGGTGGCGGTGAACGCATAGGAGCCCATCCAGATCCGCGCATCGGCCTGGATGGGAGGCCGTTGATCGACAGCCCTCAGCAACAGCCGCCAGCGGCCATAGCGGATGCCATAGCCCAGCAGCACCAGCAGCAGGCCCAGGCCGATCTGCGGCCAGAGGCTGCGCAGCAATGGCACCAACTGATCGCCCTGGCTCCAGATGCCCAGTAGGCCGTAGCCCAGCAATGCCAGCGCCACCACCGGCAGCAACGGCCCCAGCGAGAACGCCGGATAGGGCTGCGGTTCACTGAGAAAACTGCGGTAGTGGGGCAGGGCAGCGGCCTGCAGCAGCTCCCGGTCGCCTTTGCTGTCGCCGTAGGCCTCGATCGTGAGCCCATCCAACGGGCCCAGGTGCTGCTCCAGGCGCCGCACCTTCTCCGGGCCCTTGCAGTTGGGGCTGGCCAGCTTGGGGATCCAGCGGCCGTCGTGCTGCTTCAGTTCGGTGCAGAGCAGCTCCACGCCCAGCCAATCCGCCAACGATTGCAGCAGCAACCGGGGGGAGGCCGAACACAACAGCACCCGATCACCGCGCTGCTGGTGCCAGCGCAACCGCTGCAGGGCTGCCGGTCGCAGCTGGTCCCGCAGTTCATTCAGCAGCCAATCAGCTCGCCCCGCAGCTTGGGCACGGTTCACCGCCTCACAGACTCCAAAGGCAGCGATCGTCTGCTGCTTGAACCGGCCGGTGCTCACCAGCCGCAGCTGCCAGCCTATCAGCCAGGGCAGAACGGCCACGGCGGCCAGCAGCTGCCCCATAGCCCCCTTGGAGCGGCGGGCGGCCAGCCACAGGCAGTCGCCCCGCAGCAACGTGCCATCCACATCAAAGACTGCGACCCTGCTTCCCACCGCCTGGCCCATCAGCTGGCGCGGCTGATCACGCCGATCACCGCTGTGGTCACCAACCACCCCACCAGGGTGAGCTTGATGCCCAGGTCCCCCAGCAGGATCTCCTCCGGCTTCTCGCTGCTTTGCTCTGGCGTCCGCTCCCGCCGCCGCTCCGCTTCCTCCGGATCGCTCAGCAGCTGATAGCGAAAGATCCCCACCAGCACGAATGGCACCGTGAGCAGCATCCAACTCGTTGGTGCCCCCCGCAACGCAGGGCCTGCCGCCCAGAGGGCATAGCTCATGAAGGCGCTGGTGGCGACCGTGCTCTCCAGCCGTAGCAGCAGCGGCAGCGAGTAGCGCTCCAGCACCTTGCGCGTGATCACACCCCTGTCCTGCGCCACCCGCAGCTCGGCCTTGCGCTTCTCGATCGCCAAGAACAGGGCCAGCAGTCCCACCGTGAGCAGAAACCAGGGCGAGGGCGGCAGCAGTGCCGCCACCGCACCAGCGATGGCCCGCAGCAGAAAGCCGGAGGCAATGCACAAGAGATCCAGCAGCGGCACCCGTTTGAGCTGCAGGCAGTAGCCCACCTGGATCAGCCCGTAGAGCAGCACTACCCCGGCCAGGGCCGGCGCCACCCAGGCCGCCAGGCTCAGGCTCACCACCGCCAGCACCGCAGCGGTCGTCAGGGCCGCCGGCACGCTCACCAGCCCAGCGGCGATCGGCCGGTGGCGCTTGGTGGGATGGGCCCGATCGGCCGCCACATCCAAGCAGTCGTTCAGCAGGTAGATCGCGCTGGATATCAGGCAGAACGCCACCAGCGCCCCTGCGGCCGGCAGCCAGACGTTGGCCTCAAAGCGGAAGGCGAACAGCGGCGCCGCGAACACCAGCAGGTTCTTGGTCCACTGCCGCGGCCGGCAGGCAGCCACCAGCGCAGGCAGGGTGCCAGGACGGCTAGCAGCCATGGTTCTGCCCTCCCTGAGCTGGCGTGCGGCTGACCCTATAACGCGCCACTCGGGATTGGCCTGGTGGGTTGGGTAGGCGAGAGCGGATGAATTGCCCCTGAACCTTGTATGAACCCAATTTGAGGGAGTGGACCCGGCTCAGCCAGCCGCCAAGGCCCTGCCAGAAAGGGGGCCGCAGCCCCCAGGGGGCTTCAGGCCAGCGTCAGCTCAATCTCTCCTGAGCACTGGGCCTGCAGCAGCGCCACCTCGGCATCCTGCTGGGCCTGGAGCTCACCATCGATCTCATCGATGCGCGCCAGGCATTGCTGGATCGCGGGGATCACCTCCTCTTCCAGGATCGTGATCTCCTCTTCTCCGTAGGGCTGCTCGATCCAGCTGCGGCGCAGCGGTAGCCCCCGCCGCAGCTTCAGGATCCGCTCGATCGCCTTGAGGCTGGATTCGAGCAGCGGGAACGGATCCTCTTCTGGCCGGCAGAACGGAGAAGCTGCAGCAGAGCGATAGGCCATGGAATCGGCGCCGAGAGCGGCGCAGCGACGGGACCGATCCCAGCCGGGGCCTGACGCAGGAAGGCCCCAGACTGGAGAGGCCCGGAGCAAGACCCAGAGGGTCAAGCCCATCGGCCCCTGCCCGCTCAGCTGCAGTGAGCCGCCGCCGCTGCGGCGCGGGCGCCATGGGCCGGGAAGGTGATCACGAACCCCCGATCGGCCTGGGCGCAGAGGGGCCGGCCAAAGCGGCCGCCGCAGCTGATGCACTGCACCTTGCGGCCGCTGCGGCTGGCGGGGCAGGCCACAAACCGCACGCCCTCATGCCTGAACACCGCTGGCGCATCGGGCGGCACCACGCAGACCACCGGGATGCCCTGCCGCACCAACGCCGCCGCCATGGAGCGGGACTCGGTGGAAGCATTGACCACCAGCCCCTTGGCCGCAGCCAGCTTCAGCGTGGCCTGATTGGCGGTGCCCATCGGGAAGTGGGTGAACGACCAGGCGGCCCGTAGATGCCTGGTGGCCCGCGCCAGCTGGAGCAGCAGGGCCTGATTGATGCACAGCGGATCAGCCGGATCGGGCCATTGATCGCCGGCGACACAGTGGCGGAAGAGGATGCCGGCCGGCAGCGCCAGCACCTGCTTGATGAAGGCCGCTGCAGGGGAGCCGCTCTCGCCCCGGCTGAGCCGATCCCAGTGGAGCCGGGTGTGGAAGCCCGCCTCGGCATAGCAGCCCTGATTACCAGCAAGCGGGCAGGAGGAGGGGCAGGTGTGCCGGCTGGTGCTGGAGACAGCGATCGGGCCGGTTTTGCCGTTGTCAGACGGGAAGGACAGGGAGGCACGGTGGGACTCGGCAGCAGCCACAGGAGGGGTGACGCAGGACCCGCCCTGCAACCGCGCCGAAAGGCAAGGGCCAGCCCCGCCCCGATGGCGGAGCGCAGCGGAGCCCAACGTCCAGCCCGGCTGGCTGGTGAAACCCTTGCCGAGGCGCGGAGCATGGAAGGGCCTGCGGCACCGACCCCACAACGCAGCCGATCGCTCTCAGGCACCCCTCAGCGGACGCTGTCCACCACCACCGCCCAGCCCTTGCCGGGGGCATAGCGGTAGGCGCCGCCACCGATCGGTTCCACCATCCAGCGCCGCCCAAAGTTCAGCCTTGAGAAGCGCAACCCCATGCCCTTGGAATTGAGCGTGGTGCCGTGGATGAGATCCGGCTCGCCCCAGGGGTCGTTCACCACCACATGGGTGGGGGTGTGGCCATAGACGATCAGCCAGTGGCCGCCCCCTATCGGCCGCTCCACCGGTCCGCGGTGGATGTAGCCGCAGGGGACCGGGATGCCGCGGGTGATCTGCTGCTCCAGCACCTGGAAGTCGGCGTCCTGCACCAGCCGGGCGGTTACCCCGTAATGGGCCAGGGCACGCAGCTGGGCACTGGCGTCGGTGGTGTCGCCAAAGCGCTGCACCACGGCCAGGTACTGGTCGTCGCCGTTGGGCTCCTTGAGGGTGCCGGGCTTGATGGCCTCCAGGAGCATGGCGCAGCTCGACGAGAAGCAGGTGCGATCGCGCTGAGCCAGTTGCGCCGAATCGCGCTGCTGAAATCGGGGCACCCCCACCAGCGGGTTGGGGTGACGGACCGCGCCTCCCCCGGCGGGGGGCATGTCGTTCCCCTGATCGGGGGACCCGGTGCTCCCCCGATCGGGTGATGCGCACCAAAGCGCACCTTCTGCCTTCCGCCGGCGCCTGAGCCCGGCTTCGCTGGGTCCGCCGGGGTTCACGTAGAGCATCAAGGCGGCCGGCACCGTCTCCATGGCTCCGGAGCGCAGGGCCTGGGTGAGGGTGTCAAAACCCTTGGCGCCAAACCAGCGGGGCCCGCAGTTGTACGTGAACGACAGCAGAGCCGCCTGCTGGTTCGTCGTGAGGGCCTTGAAAACGGGGATGCAGTCCCGCAGGGACCGCCAGTCCCGCTCCAGCCGGCCAGCGAGCAGGGCATCAGCGAGCTCCTGGCTGATGCGATCGCCCTGCTTCACGGGCGAGCCGTCGCCATAGGTGGTGCTTCCCCAACCGATCGTCCAGGGCTCGCCGCCGGTCTCGGGATCGGGGTAGGCCTCCAGGCGGCAGCCCTCGAACTCCTTCACCAGGGGGAGGGCCACGGCAACAGCGGCGGGGATGTCGGCCACCGGAGCCGGGCCAGCCCCGGCGGCAGCCTGATGTGCAGTCCAGAGCCTGCGCAGCGTGCCGCCTTCCTCCAGGGCCTGGGGCTCATGGGCCACCAGCTGCTCCAGGACTGCCAGCAACCAGGCCCGGTGGTGCGGCAGCTCGGGATCGAAATGCTCGACGTAGTCGCCGGCAGGGATGGGGTGGTTCATCGGAACACCCCCCGTCGGCCGGGAGCCAGGGGCACCTGGTTGTTTGCGGCCGCGGTCTGCATGCCGGAGGGGAAAAACAGGGCGCTGACCGTCATCCAGCGCTCAAGACAGGCGTTCACCTGGCGGGGGGCCTGGATCCAGTTCGGCAGCTCACAGGCACCGACGAACGCGGTGGAGAAGATGATCTGACCGGTGAGAAGACCGTTTGACGCGGCCGCTCCGAGCAGCCGCAGCAGGGGGTTCATGAAGGCAGAGGGCGGCGGGTCCTCTGGCTCTTGCCACGGCGATGGCCAGGAGCCCTTGGGGCCTCAGCCCCCCCCAGAGAGCTGCTGGCGCAGGGCGGCGATGGCCTTTTTCTGGGCCCGCATCACCGACATGGCGCTGATCTCCAGCCGCTCGGCCGCAGCCCGCAGCGACAGGCCCTCCAGGACCGTGAGCCTCAGGGCTATGGCCTGGGCGGCGGGCAGCTGATCGACCAGCTGCTCAAGCGCAAGGCCATTCATGGCTTCGCTGAGGGCCGGCTCAGGCTCAGGGGAGGCCAGCTGATCGAGCAGGCAGGGCTCGCCATCAACGATGGCATCGAGGCTGAGGTGCCACAGCGGGCACTGGCCCTGCTCATGCAGGCGGCGCGGCACGCGCACCAGGCGGACGCGATCGCGCAGGTGGTGCTGCAGGGCCCCAGTGATGCACCGGCGCAGATAGGGCGCAGCGGGCTTATCGGCTCTGCAACGAGGAGCGGAGCGAACCAGGGCCTCGCGGGCCACCTGGATCAGATCCTCCCGCTCCACCAGCGGGAACAGGCGCCGGGCAGTGGCGGAGGCAATGGCATCAGCCAGAGGCAGGTGCTCCAGCACCAGGGCATCACGGGCCTTGAGGGCCGAGCGGCTGAGGGAGGAAGCGGGGGAAGCCATCGGCAGGACGGCGAAGAACCCCACCCCCACCGGCCGGCCGCAGCGCCGAGACAAGGACGCCCCGCAGGGGCGCATGGCCTGATCCTTGACTCGGCGTGAGGACTGGCCGAGAGATCCGGTGGGTGTGCGCCGGCCCTGGTAGCCAACCACCTCCCCCCTGCCGGTGCTGCAAAGGTCCAGCCCGGAACAGCCAGGCCCTCAGGGTCCGCGCCAGAAAGCCGGAGGCGGGACCGCCCCCGGCCTGGGGAGCTCAGAGCACCCGCACCTCGGCCTGAGGACCGAGCACCCGCTGCTGATTGGAGGCCAGGATCAGGGCCTCTTCCCGGGGCACGTAGTGCGGCTGGGCGCTGATGTGGCCCTCGCGATCGAGGAACAGCACCCGCAGCAGCTGGCCGGCGGCATCAAGGAGATGCACCGAGATGATGCGGATCGGGCAGGAGTGGCTGAGGGAAGTGGCGGCCATGGCTGGGCTGGCGAACGACACCACCGACACGCCCCGGCGCCGCCTGCGCTGCGCAAGGGGCGCGCAGCGACTCGCGTCAGCCCTTGCGTGGTGCGCAAGCCGGGGCAGGCCGGGTGGCGTGATCGCCAGTGCCCACAGGCGCCTCCTCGTTGGGTTCCTCCCTTGGAGGATCCGATCTGTAATGCATCCGGCTGGGAGAGAATGGCCCGATTGGCAGCGGCCGCCAGGTGCCAGAGCCCACGGACTACGGCAGTCTTCAGGCGGCAGTGTCCCTGGACAAGGAGCGCGGGCTGGCCTTGCTTGCCGGGAGGTTGCTCCTGGCACTGCTCGAGCTGGCGGTGCCCGTGAAGGTGCAGGTGTTACAGGACCTACGCAGCGAAGGCCGCAACATCAGGGCCTATCAACGGGAGGAACCCGATGATCTGCACCAGGCCCGCCAGGAGCTGGAGGCACTGCTGAGCCAGATCCAGCCGGAGCCCTACAAGTTCTACGAGCGCTGGGAGGTGCTGCTGAGCAGCGACCGCGGCACGCGGCGCACAGGGAACCTGATTCACGATCTCTGGCGTCATCTGCCCGAGCAGGTGCGGCTGAAGCCAGAGGGTGCCGGTGAGCTGCGCCGCTTCACCGGATTGCTGCAGGAAACCCGAGGGCTGTGCATCAAGCTCCAGCAGGACCGTCACCACGCCTCCCACTCCAAGGCCGACACGGCCTTTCACTCACTTTCCTGGCATGCGGCGGTGTTGCGCCTGGGAGAAATGCCGATGGAACTGCAGGCCAGTGCGCAGATGATCCTGGCGACGGCCGCCACGATCCCACCTCCAGTGCAGGCCGGCCTGGAGCAGGCCCTCAAGGTGCTGGCTGGCATCGAGACGCAACCGCTGCTGGGCCATGTGGAGCGGGCCTTCGTGCAACTGGCCGGCGACCGCACGGGCCTGGGGGAGCGTTGGCTTGACATCCATCCCCCGGCCCCCGAGGCAGGGGCTGCCCTGCAGGCTGAGGAGCTCTCGCAGATGCGGGAGGAGCTGGCGATCCTGCAGGACCGCTTCGCCGCGCTGAGCGGCTCGATCGGGCCGGTGCTCAACCGGCTGGGCGACGACATCGAAGGCATCGGCGGCCAGCTGCGGGAGTTGATGGTGCTTCAGGCCCAGGCCAACAAAGCTGTGCGTCAACCCGGCGGGGACACTCCGGTGGATGAGGCCACAGCGCTGGCGAGTGTGCAGGCCGCCTATCGGGAGTTGCAGGATCTGCGCTTCGCCATTGCCCAGGAGATGGGCCAGCTGGAGCCAGACTTCCGCTTCTACCACTGCATCACTTACCGCGAACTCATCGTGCAGGCCCTGCGGCAGCGCGTGGTGCGTGTGGAGCAGCTGGTGGCGCTATCGCGCCAGACGATCCTGCAGAAAACGATGCGGAGCGGCGGTGACACCGATCTGGCGGCGCGGCTGGTGGATGAGCAGGCGCAGCGCTTCGGGGAGCGCATCCAGGCAATTCTGGATCGGATCACCTATCCATCGGAGGTTGTGGCGGTGAGTGATCTGGTGGGCCGCGAGGACGCTGCGGCTCATTGATCGCTTGAGTTCTGGTCAACCGATCTCTGGCAGGGGCTGCTCGATCGGTACGAGCGCAGGCGGCTGCCGCTGGATGAGGCGATCAAAGTGCTGCCACACGGCGTCGGCACGGCTGTTGCCAGGCAGGCTCTGGCCAGCGGGGAAGTGGATGCCGAGCTCGCAGTTGTCGAGCTGGGCACTGTCGCTGAGGTTGGCGCTTGTGACCAGCAGCTCGTCGTCGGCCACGCAGCACTTCACGTGGAACACGCTGGGGCGCTCGCGGGAAGGATCCAGGGAGCGCGGATCGAAAAAGCCGCGCGGTCGGGGCCGGCTGGGATCCCAGAGGTGACGCCAGGTGTCGTGCACGAAGGCCTGGCGCAGCTGATCTGCCAGCACGGTGCTGCCTCTCGGGCGAGGGATGTTGACCACCATGCGGGCCTCCAGCTCCGGGTTGGAAACCAGCCGCTGCTGTACGCGATCGAGCAGCTCGGCGATGAAGCCGCCCCGCCAGAGATTGAAGGTGGTGATCAGCAGCCGCTGCTGGCAGCGCTCCACCATCTCGCGGATCAGCACGGCCTGATCGCGGGTGATGTCGCCCGCTCCGCCCTGAGGCCCTGACCACACCAGCTCCGCCTGGCCGCTCTCCTGTCCCTGGCGTTGCTCCAGGAGCAGCGCAACGGTGAGCTCCAGGCTGGCGTTGTTGCCTCCCCGCTGGCTCCATTGATCCAGCCAGGCGAGCAAGGCCTGCCGCAGCTCAGGACGATCGGAGGCGATCTGGTGCTGGCTGAGCGCTGCCTCGCCGGGGGTGGCGGGCTGCCCCCGCAGGCAGCCCGCCAGGCGCTGCAGTTCGCCGCTGCTGAGGGCCAGCAGGGGCTGGCTCATGGCAGCTGCTCGGGGAAGAAGGCAGCGTCAGCCACATCGAGCGTGGGCACCACAAAAGCGCGATCGAGGAACTGATTGCGCTGCTCGCAGCTGGTTTCGGCGATCAGCAGGCAGCCGTGGCAGGCGGCGCCGTGGCTATAGCGCTTTTCCAGATCGCTTTCGGGCTGGTGCATGGAGCAGAAGGGATCGTTGGAGCACAGTCGGCCGCGCTCCAGGGCGGCCGCCACCAGCTGATCGATGCGATCGGCCAACGACACCAGTCCACCGAGGGTGCCTTCTGAACCGCTGCCGCTGGTGTAGAGAAGGATTCCGTAGCCCTGGCCCGGGAAGCTGTAGATCCGCTCCTTGATCGCCGAGGCGCCGTAGCCACATTCCAGCGCCGCCGTGGTGATCAGCAGGTGGGCCAGGCTGTGCAGCATCAGGTAGGCCTCGCCAGGCCAGTCGAATTCATTGGCCTTGAGGCCGTGGTCGCGGTTCCAGAGCTTGCAGGCTTCACGGTGCTTGGAGCTGTGCTGCACCACGCCATCGCCCTGGCGCCAGGACTGCAGCGCTGCTTCGCTCACGCCAAGAAACAGACCTTCGCCGAAGTTCTCGATCGCAGGCACCCAATCGAGTTCCTTGTTATGAATGTCGGCGCGCTTGGCGCCGATGTCGTGCTGGTCGATCGGATCACCATCAACGCCCTTGACGATCGGCTCCAGCCGGGTGAAGCCGATCAGGGCCATCACCTCGCGCAGACGATGCACCTTGAGCACGCGATCAAAGCGATTGGTGAACCAGGTGGGCTTGCCGGTGAGTGGCAGGATCTCGGCGTGGAAGGTGCTGGCTGGATCGGAGGATCCGAGCGCTGCAGACGGGGCATAGAGCGCCTTGATTTCCTGCAGCTTCAGCGCCGGCTGCTTCTCGGTGCGGGTGTCGGTGCTGCTACCGCGCACGGCGGAGAGCACCGCCATCACATCTGCGAGCTCCCGATCACGCAGCCGGGCAGCGACCTTTTCGGGCATGAACTTGAGGGCCGCCTTGAGGTCACTCTCGTCCTCGACTTTTTCAAAAAAGCTCAGGTGAGAGATCAGGTGCTGCCGCAGCGGATCCTCAGCTTCTGGAATTGAGATGGCTCCCACCATCTCCGGGAAGTAGGCATTGCTGGCCGATCGCACCAGCAGGCGGTTGGTGCGGGGTTTGCCCTTCTCATCGGTGCAGGGCAGGGCATCGGTGCTGAAGTTGCCAAGCCAGGGGCGGTGGCCACGGCACTGACCAAGCAACGAGGCGCCATTGTCTCCCTTGGTGCTGGCCAGAGCCTGGCGTTTTTTGCATTTGGGACAGCGCACGTAGATCTCGTTGAAATCGTTGCCCGCCCCCGCCTCATCGAGCCAGAGATCCTCCTGGCAGTTGCTCCTGGCGCCGCCGTGGGCGAAACGATCCCAATCGATGTCGCTGAGATGGCCGTTGGCGCAGCACTGCACGAAGCGCACCGGCACCACATCCAGATCTTGCCTCGTGCCACCGGGTTCCCGCCAGGGCAGCTTGTCTTTCACCAGGCGCTCCTTGTGGATCAGCGGCCGGGTGCGGTAACGCTTGCCGGATTCGTCAATGAATGGAGGGAAAGGCTCCTTCTTGGGTAGCGCCACGAACCAGAGCGGGAACTGGGGTGAGCGGATGCCGCTGCTGCTCTTGAATTTCTGCGCAAAGTCATCGTCTTCACTGGGGGGGCGCTTGAGCAGCAGGGTGCCCACACCCAATAGGCCGCGCAGCTTGGCGATCAGCCTGGGCTCATCGATGTAACAGCTGTCGTCGTCGCGGCTGTAGTGCCAGAGGTTGAGACCGCCGATCACCACCGAGCGATCGGGTAGATCCACCATGGCGCCGGGGCCATAGGTGGTGATCAACTGGCCATGGCGCACTTCGCCAACCGGATGATTGCTTGTGCCTTGGGGTGCGGGCATGACGATCAACCTCGGGTGGTGGTCTGCAGGCGGTCTTTGAGCAGCAGCGCGGACGGTTCCACATCGCGCAGGCTGCGGTTGGCCTTGAACTGCTTTTCCCGCTCGTCGTCGAGCTCCAGCAACTGGGGATCGAGCGGGGTGCGCAGCAACGGCGGCAACACACCGTCTTCCCGGCCGTATTCCATCCGTCCGTGCTTCTGGGCAATCGCACACCAGTCGTCGACGATGTGACGCACCTGCTCCGCCACGGAGGAGGCCTGGGCATCCGCATCCGCAGGGGCATGGACCAAGCCGATGGCCACCCGCCGCCTTAGCGCCTCCGCCACGGCTTCACGAACCTCGGCCAGGGCCGCCACATCGCCGGCACGGCTGGACGGGGTGAGCTGATCGCTTTAGTGCCGCGCCAGGGCCACGGTGATGGCGGGCAGGCCCCGCTCCAGCGCTCGCTCGGAGAAGGGGGTGACGCTGGTGGCCTCCACGTCGCGATAGAAGACGTCGTGGCTGTAAGCGAAGTGCTCGTAGTGGGAGCGATCGCGTGGCCGGTTGGGATTGAGCAGCACCACCACCAGCCCCGGCTTGTCGGAATCCCGGCCCACGCGGCTGCTGGCCTGGATGTATTCGGCGGTGGTCTTGGGCTGGCCGAGCATCAGCATCAGGCCAAGGCGGGTGATGTCGAGACCCACCGAGATCATGTTGGTGGCCAGGGCCACATCCACGCGCTCCTTGTCGTCGAAGCTGCGGGCCAGGCGATCCTTGGTGGTGCTCACCTCAGTGGTGGAGACGCGGGAGGTGAGCTCCAGGGGGATGTTGGCGATCTTGCGGTTGGCACTGCGCTCTGCCTTGTCGCCCAGGCGAATCCGCTCGCCATGGGTGGCGAGCTGGGAGGTGAGTTCTTCTTCGATCAGGCGGCGACTGATGCCCAGCTCCTTGATCGTGTTGAAGTAGCCCAGCAGGGTCATGTAGGGATCGGCCGGGTTCGGGCCGGGTGTCTCACCCCGTTTGCGCTGAGCGGTGCGCTGCTTTTCGGCAGCCTTCCAGGCCAGCTGGGCGTCGCTCATCAGGGCCAGCGAGGCGCGTAGCAGCAGGGCCTTCACATTGCGGCCCGGAGCGCTCAGGCCCACATAGAGCCGTCCGGGCACCTGATCGGTCGGCACCGTGACGGCAAAGAACGAATCGCGCCGATCGGGGCCGGGGGCGGGAAAGATCGAGGAGTCGTTGCGGCCGAACAGCGCCCGCATCTGCTCACTGGCGCGGCGCACGGTGGCGGTGGAAGCCACGATCTTGGGGCGAAGGCCATCGCGACTGCAGAGCTCATCAATCACCGCCTCATAGAGGCCGGCCATGGAGCCCAGCGGGCCAGAGATCAGGTGCAGCTCGTCCTGAATCACCAGATCGGGCGGGTCGAGCCGATCGGCCAGGCGCACGCCCTTGCTGGCGTCGTCGCCATCGGCGGGGCCGTAGAAGCCCTGGCCATCGAGCACATGGGTGGCCTTGCCGAACAACTTGCCGCTGCGGCCCTCCCAGGGGAGTGAGGCGAACTTGTCGACGGTGGCGATCAGAAACGCCGGCAGGCGGCGGTAGATCATGTCGTCGACGGCGACCAGCGGCAGATAGTTGCGGCCGGTGGTGCCCTTGAAGGCGCAGTCGCGGTTGAGGCAGGCCACGCGCAGCTCTTCGGGGTTGTCGCCATCGGGGCGGCCCTGGCGCAAGAGGTTGAACACCCCGGCGGTGCCGCAGGGCTTGGGATCGAGCAGGGAGCGCTTGCCGAACTCCACGCCGCACCAGGGGCAGGTGTCGATCGGGATCGGCTTGATCGGGGTCTTGCCGTCGTTGTAGGCGCGCACGCGCAGGCGGGCGGTGGATTCGTTATTGTTGCCCTTGCCGCCCATGCGGTTGGGGGTGCCGGCCTGGCCCACCCAGAGACCGATCTCGAAGGGCCAGCTGCCGAGCTTCTCCGGTTGCTTCTGGCGTTCCAGTTCGAGGGCGCAGATCAGGGTGGAGGCGCGGCCGAGCTGGTCGAGGGTGAGCAGGCGCAGGGTGTAGCGCATCAGCACGCTCAGCCCACCGGCCTGCAGGGATCCGCCATGGCGCAGGCGCCTCATCACCAGCGTGAAGGCGGCCAGCCCCAGGTAGGCCTCCGTCTTGCCGCCGCCGGTGGGGAAGAACAGCAGGTCGACGTTCTCACGCTCGCGCTGGGGATCGACCTGCGGATCATTGGGCCGGGCAATGCCCACCAGGTTCATCAGCAGGAAAGCCAGCTGAAAGGGCCGCCAGGCCGGTGGCCGGAGTGATGGGTCGTCAGCCTTGAGGCCCTGCATCACGCCATAGCGCTGGCGAGCGGCGGCCGCCATGGTGCGATTGGCGATGGCGAAGGCATCGCGGATGTCGGGCTCTTTGAGGGCCTCGATGCCGCGGGCGATGCGCTGGGCCTGGCCCTTGGCGTTGGCGACCAGCTGCTCGGCGGTGGCCTGCTGCTGGGCATTGAGCCCAGCTAAGGCGGCCTGCTGCTCGATCCACTCCTGGTAGCGATCCACCAGGGGCATCAGGGCCGCGCGGATGGCCTCGAATCCCTGGCTGGCCAGGCGGTCGAGCTCCTCCATGGCCAGCTCGCAGCCAACATCGGAGCGGGGCACCACCTTCTCCACGGTGGCCTGGGGGATCCAGGTGGTGCGCAGGCGTGTGCAGCCGCCATCGGCGCCCTGTTCCACCTCCACACCCACGTTGTGGCCCACGCCGTACTCGCGGGCATCGCGGAACTGCAGGGCATTGACGGCCTCATCCCAGTCGCCGCTGGCCCGATTGGCGTGGGGATCCAGCCGTGCCACGAAGCCCTGGGCACAGCGCAGCTCCAGCTCGGCCTGGAAGGCCGACTGCTGATCGCGCTCCACCAACGTGAGAGCCTTCTTGCGCTCATTGGTGAGAAAGAGCGTGACGGCCACGGTGCCGGCGGCATAGCCCTGGCTGGCTGGTGCCGGGCGGCAATGCCAGCGCAAGTGCAGGCCGTTGCTGTTGGGCCAGGGCCGGCCGGTGAGGCTCTTGCTCCCCGTGATCTCGCTGTGGCTAAGGGCCAGCGCTTCCTGACGGGGAGTGCGCTGCCAGGTCTGCTGCTCGCGAGATGCCTCGCGCGATCCAGGCTCCTCACGGGCGATGCTGGCGGCGGCATCGGGATTGGCTGCCTCGGCGAGCCGGACGTAGTCGCCCCAGCGTGCGATGAGTTGCAGCTCCCCGCCGGGAGGCAGCAGCACACTCACGCCGATCGAGGAGGCGAACAGCTGGGGCCTGGCCGGCCCAGATTCGCTGTTGCCGCCGTCGTCGCCCGAACCCGGTTTGTACTCGGTGTTGGCCTTCTTGGGTTTGCGCTGATCGACCCCGTCCACCCCGGCAAAGTCGTCATCGGCCGTGTCGTCGCACTTCAGCGACAGATCGGTTTCGGTGGGCACCAGGAAGCCGGTGGGGTACCAGCTGCTGGGCAGCCGATCGAGGGCTTCCGAGTCCAATCCCTCACCTTCCGGCCCGAGGGCCCGCAGCACCCGCAGGGTGGGGCCGACCAGCTCCAGTTCCAGGGCGGTGACCAGCTGGCTGCGGACCTGCGCCGAATCGGGGCCTGCTGCGGGGAGGGAGGTGGTGCTCATGGGGGCGAGTCTGACAAGGGCGAAAGGCTTGGGATCCGGCTCTCCCGCGAAGAACGCCCCAAGCTGGCGAGACTGTCCTCAGATGGTCTGGCTGGCGGAATCAATTCAGCAGCCATGGTTCTCCTCGTCCAGCTTCTCCAGCCATTTCAGCCAGTATTTGCTGGCCTCGCTGGGAGTGATCAGCGTGGCTGCATCGGGGATTTCGCCATCGACAGCAGCCTTGGCAATGTCCCGCTTGGACTCGATGCGGTCGAGCTTTGAGCGGCACCAGCTCCAGCGTTGGCCATCAGGCAGTGCGATATCCGTGATGGGAACGTGAATACGGACTGAATCGAAGTCTGTGCCATCCCGATCCAGTCTTCCGATGGCTTGCTCAAACTCTGTGGAAGTCCAGGGGAGCTGGAAGAAAACGGCGTTGTTGCAGACGGATTGGAGGCCATCAATGCCCGTGCCAGCGCATTGTATGGTTGCCACCAAGACTTCTGAGTCACCGCGGATAAATTCATCTAGAGAGTCGCGGAAGCCTTCATCCTGGGCTTCTTTCTCATCGCCAGTAAACACACTGAACTTGAAGTTATTGGTGGCAAGCCATTGGCATAGGGGCTTCAGGGTATTTTTGATGTATGTGATGAAGATAACACTCTTGTTTCCATGCTTCATCATTCCATGCAGGCCTTTGATCTTAGGAGCAACTAGGAGTTGCTCAACATCATGGAAGCTGCCGCGCTTTGTAGCACGCACGATCTCTGGCAGCAGGGTTGTCGCATCAACTTCGTGCAGGCTGATTTCTGTGCGCGGAAGCTTGCCAGGATTCATACGGATACCACGCACGATGAAGTGCTGGTAAAGGTTCATGCAGGAGTTGAGATCAACTTTCTCGCCCACATCATCAATCGTCTCTTGGCAGATCAGCTCAATCAGCGACCGACCTTCGTAGAGATTATTGATGACAGGTGTTGCTGACAGGCCGAGCACGCGCAGATCAGGGTTGATGTTGGCCGAGATACGAATGAATTCATTCATCAACTTACGGCGCTGACTGCTGGAATCAGTGGAACGGCGCTTTGACTTATGGATTTCATCAATAACCACCAGGTCAGCCTGATAACCAATACAGAAGCCCAGCAACTGCTGAGCGAAGCGGTCTTGGAATCGCTCGTGATTGACAATCACCACATTCACGCCATCAGCAAGCTCATCGAGCTCCCAGCCGTCTGGTTTGATGTGAACAGTAGCGGAGGGATACGCCGATTCAAGACAACGTCTCCAGCTATCAATCACGCCGTTAGGACAGGAAATCAGAATTCGCTGACTGCCACACACCTGGGCCGCAAATACAGCGGAGAGAGTCTTTCCAGTTCCAGTGCCACTGAGATTCAACAGACGAAGGTCACGCTCAAGTCGATAGGCGACAAGGCGCTGCATCAGCTTGGGTTGCCGTGGGATGCCCTTGAGATCGCGGAAGGCATAGCTCGCAGGCACTTCCAGAGCCTTGGCGCCTTCGTACTCTTCAAGAAAGGCCTGCTGTACTTCGTGGCTATAGGAGTCAGATGCCGTTTCAAGTTCCCTCAGTTTGGCGATTAATGACTGTTCATCTCGGAAGCAGGCATCCCATAATTTGGCCGTGGCTTTGGCTTTTAGGAACTCAACTTTGTCGCCATCGGAGGAGGAGCTTTCGACCAGTTCAGCGGCTTTATCCAGGGCCTTGAGAACAGCCTTGGGCTCCAGCGTGGGCAGTTCATCGACACTGAGATCTGCCGTTGCCTCGGCTTCAGGAAACTCGGAATTCAGCTTCTTCGATCGGCGCTCTAGCAACAGTTGCTCTCTCTTCTCAAGCGTTGCCTCCTCCTTGAGCTCTGCACCCAGATCCAGCAGGTCATTGATCGTGTCGACCTCGTTGTTGTCAGCCCAACTTCGCAGCTGCTCCTTGTCAACCATGCCGGACTGCACGGCGTCAACCAGGGCATCAAAGGTGCGACTGAACTTCTCGCGTTCGCCGCGATTGATACCCTGAGCCTGGAACAGCACGAACAGCTCAGAAGGTGTGAGACTGTTAAGGTGCTCACCCAGGTCACGAACAAAGGCCTTGATGTACGAGATCGTGACAGCCTTTTGTGATTCACCACTGATGAAACGTTTGTCAAAACGCTTCGCGACCTCGCTCCAGTGGAGCTTGCCCATCTTGGTGAGCGCTGCAATGGCAGAGTGGGGCTTCTTGTCCTGATACTTGGGGCCTCCTGAAAAAGGCAAATCCACTGCAGCGCAGCTTGTTTCAGCGATAGAGACCCGATAAACTGACCTAGATCAGGGCAATCGACGATTGCTACAACTGCTGAGCGCTGCAGATGTACCGGAAACACCATAACGGGCAGCTTTCAATCGAGGATTTCCATGTGCCTTTTGGTGGCACGTTGGACTCGGACAACCGCTGGGTGATCTTCTCGTCCTTGATGCCTTGGGAAGAGCTGGAAGAAACATATGCCCCTCAATTCAACCCTACGACTGGCGCCCCTGCTAAGCCGGTACGGCTGGCGTTTGGTGCGTTGTTCATCAAGCAAAAGCTGGGCCTGACCGACGAGGAGACCGTAGAGCAGATTCGAGAAAATGCTGTATGCGTTCAGGGGGCAGGACGCTCCGTCGCAGGACTCCATGCCTGAAA
>JANWUS010000003.1 GCA_024958715.1 Cyanobium sp. FGCU52
CCGGAAAAGCCCGCAAACGTAATTCAGCAAGCCCTACGTAGTTGACACCGGGCAGTGCCCAGCTGGAGCTGGCTCAGCGGCTCGATCACCGCCTCGGCGACATCCGCGATGCCGGCTTACTGGAAGCCCTCGTGGCCGAAACGCGCCCCGAGTTGGTGCAGCACCTGGCCGCCCAGCCCCTGTTGCGGCGCAGCTGACGTGACCCCCATTACTAGTCCAGTTCCTCTGAGGGCTGGTGGGTTGTCAGGCCGCTCTCCAATGCCGGAGGGCCTCCAGTGGCGTACGCCCCTGGAGCGCCGAATGCGGTCTGTAGGTGTTGTACTCCATCCGGTACTGCTCTGCCAACAGCCTGGCTTCCGGAACCGAGGCGAACAGCTCGATATTAAGGAGTTCATCTCTGAGCCGGCTGTTGAATGATTCCACGAATGGATTCTCCCAGGGTGAACCTGGCGCGATGTACGCCGTGCCGGAACCGCTGCCTGTGCACCACTCCTGAAGTGCGTGGGCAATGAACTCAGGGCCATTGTCCATGCGCAGGTGAGTGGGTTCGTGGATAGAGCTTGAGCAGCTCCTCGATCGTGTCGATCACTTCAACAGCTCTGCAACGCCGACCGACACGAATCGCCAGGCAGACACGGCTGAATTCATCCACCACGTTGAGAAACTTGAGCATGCGGCCATCCATCGTCTGATCGAACTGGAAGTCGATCGCCCAGACGTGGTGCGGGTACTCGGCTCTCAGCAGCTCTCTCGAACCGTCGGCCGGGCGTGAGCGCTTCCGCCGGCGCGCCAGGGGCCTCTGGAGCCCTTCCTCTCGCCAGATCCGTTGCACCCGCTTGTGGTTGACGCTCCAACTGTCGAGCCGCAGCCGCCGGTACACCAGTCGCCGTCCCCAGCGTACATGGCGCCGGGCCAGCTCACGGATCCGCCGGCGCAGCTTCTGCTCCTCGATCGCCGCCACCGGCACGGGCCGGCGTTGGGTGGCGCGGTTCTGGCCCACCAGATGGCAGGCACGGCGCTGGGACGCCCGGAATCGATCCTGCAGAACCACGACTGCTCTGCGGCGGCGTTCCGGGCTCAGAAGTTTCCCTCGGCCGGCTCCCACTGCTTCTCTTCGAGAAGGCTTCGCCTACGCAAAAGCCCTGCGGGCTAGAGCATCGCCTTATCGAGCTCAGCGTCAGCCAGTAAACGCTTGAGCCGACTGTTCTCCTGCTCCAGTTCCTTGAGGCGCTTGGCCTCGGTGGCTTTCATGCCGCCGTAGAGCTGCTGCCAGCGGTGGTAGGTGGGCGCGGAAACCTCCAGGGTCTTGCAGACATCGGCGACGGTCTGGCCCTGGTTGAGGAGCTGCTCAGCGGTCCGGAGCTTGCGGATGATCTGTTCGGGGGTGTGGCGCTTGCGTTTCATGGGGCTTCTCCTGGCCAAGTCTGGCCGGTAGGGAAGCTCTCATCAGGGCTGGTTCAGTTTCTGGGGACCACGCCCTGGGCGTGGCGATCAGCCAGGCCTGTTACGCCACCGCTGAAAACCATGAGCAGGCGGTGCTCCGGCAGCTGCTCGGCGAGCTGGATCTCGAGGGTGTGCTGATCCAGGCGGATGCCCTCCATACCCAAACGCCGTTTTGTGGCAGCTCCAGGAGCAGGGGGCCGACTTCCTCCTGACCGTCAAGGCCAACCAGAAGACCATGCACCGCCGGATCCTCAGCCAGTTCCAGGGAAAGCGCAGGATTCCTTTTGTGGCAACGGATTGCGAGAACAGCCACGGCCGTGACATCACCTGGACGCTGCGGGCCAAGCCGGCCCCGGAGAGCATCAGAGCGGAATGGATCGGCACCAGCTGGATCGTCGAGGTAGTCGCGGAGGGCACCAGGGAAGGCAAGCCCTTTCATGCCACCCACCTTTTCCTCACCAGCCTGCGGACCACCCCAGAAGCCCTGCTGCAACTGGTGCGAGACCGCTGGAGCCTTGAAGGCTGGCACTGGACCCGCGACACCCAGCTCCACGAAGACGCGCACCGGTACGGCGGCAACGGCGATGGTGCGCTGGCCACTCTGCGGACAGCTGCGATGAACCTTCTGCGGCTGGAGGGGTTTCAGTCGATCCGTGCCGGCATGCAGGCGGTGATGCATGACATCACTGAGCTGCTGAAGATGGCACTGCGGCAGCCAGTGCCAAACTCGGATTTGAGACTTTGAATCAGCGCTGCGCATCCGGGGGTCCCTGATCCCCTTGAGAAACCTGATCAGCTTCAATAAGCCCTTGTGGTTTCGGATCGGAGCTTCAGGGAGGCGATGTAGATCTTCACGCTGGCACCATGATGTAAGCACCCGAGATTTCCTGCGCCATCTGGTACCCCATCGCTTCGAGGTACAACACAGCGCCCTTTGGTCGCAGGTTGAATCGAGAGCTGGCCATGTCGCCCTTCTGCTCGACGATGATCACCGGCCTCCATTGTGACATAGTCATTGCGGCGCCAGCCAACACACGCTCTTCGAAACCCTCGGTGTCGATCTTGATGAAGTCGACATTTTGCAAGCCAAGGCTGTCGAGCGTCTTCAATGGGATGGTACCAGTGGCCTTTAGGTCAATGGCGCTGGTGCCGCTGCTCTTGTCGTTTTCGTAAGTGATGGAGACGAGGGACTCCTGATCGCCGAGTGCGTAGGGATACAACTTGACTGCACCGCTCAAAGCCTGCTTTTGTCCCAAACCCAACCAGCGCTTCAAGGTCGCCCGCTTGCCGAGATCAGGTTGCCATGGTTCAAACAGGTTTTTGTCAAAACACACACGATGTTCTTCAAGGGGCTAAAAGCCTGCAACTCGATGAACATCTTGCTCAGCTGCATCGACCAAAGGCCGACGTGAGCACCAATGTCGATCGCAACGCGACGCTGCTGACAGAAAGCTACTGCTGCGCGCAATTTAGCGATCTGGGAAGTACCTCGTCCATCAAAAATCTCACCCCACTCAGCCATCCATTCGGGAAAATGAGTCTTGTGGTCGGGAAACAAAATACCTTGATACTGTTTCACTTGTGGATCTCTATCAGGTTGGTTAACACATCGAAGCCAGTGATGTGTGGCAGAGGACGACGCAGTGCGTCGAGTTCACGTGGGGGCTCCTGAAAAAGGGATCCGCCGGTTGGATCCAAATACTGCGAACGA
>JANWUS010000004.1 GCA_024958715.1 Cyanobium sp. FGCU52
GCTTTCAGGCATGGAGTCCTGCGACGGAGCGTCCTGCCCCCTGAACGCATACTGCAAGAGAGAGTTTTTGCGTAGAAAGTCATCTCATCTACTTCCAGGGAATCAGGGTTTCTTGTCGCCGCCAAAGCGGCGCAGCCATCCACCAGGGCGGGATTCTCCGCTGTCTCCGCTGGTGGATCTACTTCTATCCGTTGGAGTTCCTGACCCGTTGGCGGCTTCCGAAGCGGACGCATCAACTGGTGTGGAAAGGGTGGCAACAGTGGCGGAGTCGCCTTCGCGACTTCCACGCATGTCGCTGCCAATCGATTTACCGTAACTGCCATATTTATTGTAGCGGTCTAAATTTCCGTAGTTGCCGGCATAGGCATAGTGATAGTAGTAGCCGTACTCGTAACCGTAGTCGTTGAGGCGACTGGGGAAGTTAACCTGATTGCAGATCAGGCCAAGAACATCTACGCCGGTGGCTTTGATGCGCCGGGCCGCCTGGGGTGCGACGTCACGACTTACCTTTCCAAGACCCACAAGGAAGAGGATGCCGTCGAGTTTCTCGCCAAGGAGAATCGGGTCGGCGAGCATCAGGCAAGGAGGGGCATCAAAAAGAACAATGTCGTACCCGGGCAAGGAGCGAATCTCATCGATCACCTCCTGGCATCGTTGAGAGTTCAGCAACTTGGCAGGATCTGGTGGTTTTGGCCCCGAGGGAAGAACATCCAGATTTTCCTGGATGTTCTGGATGAGATCGGAGGGCTGAACCGAGGGATCGGACAAGAGGGTGGAGAGTCCATCGCCCTGAGCAATGCCCAGGTAGCGGCTCTGCATGGGAAGGCGCATATCCGAATCGACAATCAGTACCTTCAGCCCGAGGTCCGCCAGAGTGCGAGCGAAAATCGTGACTGAAGTGGACTTTCCTTCGCCCTGGGTGGAGGAGGTCACGCCGACCAGACGAATGTTGCGATCGGCTCGAAGCAGACGGAAGGTGGTGAAAAGGCTCCGTAGCGATTCCTTGATGGCGAAACGCTCACTCGCCGTCATCTTGGAGATGCTGGTGGAGATGTCCACTCCAGGCTCCAGTGGGAGGTGCGGGATGAGTCCAAGAACTGGAAGCTGGAGATCCTTTTCAGCTTCCATGGGGGTATGGAAGACGTTGTCGGTTTTCTCCCTTAACAGGGCTGCGGCAAGACCCGCACCTAGACCAATCATCAGGGCGCGCATCAATTCCCGTTGAATATTGGGCTCGACCGGCACATCCCCGAATTCGGGGGGAGAGATCACCTGCCAGGCTCGGGTGGTGCGAGCACGTTCCAGCCGGAAGTTTTCCCTTGCCTGGATATAAGAAGCGTAACTGTTGCGAGCCACGGCCAGCTGTTGCTGAAGATCCTCGTACTCCTTCATCAGCATCGGGCTGGTTCGGAAGTTGTCATTCAACAGAAGGATTTGACGGTTGATCTCATCCTGCTGAGCACCGATGGCGAGAAGCTGGGAGCGGATGGCATCGACCGCTTGTTGCTGCACCACAGGCATCAGCTGGTCTCGGCGAGCCTTGATGGACTGCACGACCGGAGAGTCTTCGCGAAAAGTCCCGCGGGCCGCTGCAAGTTCCTTCTCATACTCGTTGAGTTGCTCACTGGGCGTACGCGCCCCTGCAGCTGCCTGGGCAGGCTGACTCCGATCGGGGATCGCGACGCTCGTGGGCCCCATCTGCGCAAAGGTGCTTGGCGCTCCGCTGGGGGCGAACTGCAATTTCCCCGATCGCACTGAGGCCAACTGACTCTCCAGCTGGGCCTGCTGAAGCTGAAGCGATCTTGACTGACTCACCAGTCCATCCCGAGTTCCCTGGATGGAAGAAGCCACTGAGGATGGATCCAGAAATTTGTGGCGTTGTCGGAACTCACGAAGTTCCCTCTGCAGCTTTTCAACCCTTCCCTCGATGTCTGGGGCCTGTTTGTCAAGAAACCGCATACCGGAGTCAACCGCAGACTGACGCTGCTGCAATGAGAAGCGGGCGTACTCCTGTGACAATTGCGTAAGAATTGCACGCCCTTTGACAGGGTCCCGCCAGCGCAGGTTAACATTGAGAACCTCCTGCACTTCTTCTGCGGGTTGAATGTTCAGGTTGCCAAGAATCTCCGGCACTGCGACGCCCTGTTTGAGGGCCACGGGCCGTATCAACAGAGGGCTGCGCATCAGCACGATCAAACTGGGGACATCGTTCTTAACGGTGCTGCGGGCAATGGCTTCGACAGGCCCCGAACCGCCGCCGCCGCTAGTCTCGAATGGGTTGGCGATCTGAAGCTGGAAGCCTCCTTCGTACACCGGGGAGAAGATCCTCTGGCGCAGAGTGTTGAGGGCAAGAATTCCAGTCACCAGACCGAAGGTGAACAGGAAGATCCCCTGACGGCGCTTGATGGTGCGCAGCACTCCCCCGATTCCACCGGGGGAGCCCCGCTCCTCTCCGCCGGGGCCCAGGGGAGAAGACGACACGTCATAGGCCCCGGGCCTCATGGAGCCGTAACCCAGATTGGCGTCACGCCCTGGGAGTGGCGGGAGAGCAACCCCACCGGCCGGGGGTTCTGCGGGCGCACCCGTTGTGGTCACGGTGGGATCGGCCATCAGGGATTGGAGGAAACCATAGGCCAACCCGAAGGTTTCGGCAGATCGGCCTGCCTCCCCTACAGTGCGTGTCCGTTTTCCTGCGACCGTGACGCCGTTGAACCTGCGCTCATCGCCTCGGAACGGTTCCGCCCTACGCAGGCGTCTACAGGCCCTGGGAGTGGCCGGCACCCTCACCACTGCTCCTCTGCTCTCCATCTCGCCTCTCCTCGCGGCCAGTCCGCCGCTGATGGCGGCGGCCCCGTCCTCCGCTCCCCTGGTGGACTCCACCTCCCAGGTGTACGCCGATCTCTATGTCCTCGGGCCCGGAGACTCGCTCACCCTCACCTTCCTGGATCCCAGTGCGGCGAGCGTTGGCGGGCCGGTGAACATCCTTCCCGATGGAACCTCCACCCTGGCCCTGCTGGGCTCGGTTCAGCTCACCGGGCTCACCATCGGTCAGGCCACCCGCTGGCTCACCTCGCTCTACTCCAAGCAACTGGTTCGCCCCCAGCTCTTCCTCACTCTCACCAACCCCAGACCGGTCAAGGTCACCGTCATCGGGGAGGTTGAGCGCCCCGGGCTTTATCCCCTCCCCAGCCTGGCGACACCGGTTCTGGCCATCCAGAACGCCGGAGGCATCACTCTCAACTCCGACATCCGCCGGGTGCTCCTGCGCCGCCGGGCCGGTGCCGATGGCAGTCAGAAGCAGACCGTGCTTGATCTTGCTCAGCTGTTCCAGTTCGGCAACCAGCGCCAGAACCCGATTCTGTTCGACGGCGACACCCTGATCGTCGGACGCACTGAGGAAGTGGTCCCCCAGGAGATTCTTCAGCTGGGTGCCACCAACCTCGCCCCCGCCTCCATCAGCGTCAACGTGATCGGCGAGGTCAAGTCCCCCGGCACCCTCAGCCTGCCGGCCAATACACCTCTGCTGGAGGCGATCTTCCGGGCCGGTGGTCCCGTGCAGTGGCGCGCCAACCGTCGCAACATTGAGTTGGTGCGTCTGAATCGCAACGGCACCACGTCCCGCGAGGTGTTCAACTACAAGGACAACCAGAACATCTCCAAAGGCCTCAACCCTCCCCTGCGCAACGGTGACACGATCATCGTCAACCGCAGCTTCTACGGTGAGACCATCGATGTGCTGAATCAGGTGGTCGTGCCCCTGAGCACCGTTGGCTCCTTCCTCAACTATTCCAACTTCTGGAATAACTGGAACCGCTGATTGTTCATCCAGCCTCTCATTTCCTGCACTTTCGCTGCACCACCCGATGAACCGCTCTCCCTCACCGATCAGCCGACGCGCAATTGCCTGGGCCCTGCTGAGCCAGTCGATCTGGCTGCCTCTGGTGGCAATCGACGCCCATGATCACTGGCAGGCCCGGGTCAAGGCCTTGACCCCGCCCACCGACCCCACCACGGCGTCCTCCCCCAAACCCTCTCCCCTGCCTCCCACTCGACTGGCCGCCACACGGCCCCTGCCTTCCCTGGAGGAGGATGCTCTGGGCATCGGCCAGGCACCACCCGATCGCCCCAGGCAAGGCGCCACCCGCACCGGTCTGCTGCTGGGCGGAAGTCCCTCCGTGCCCCAGCTGTCTCTGCCGAAGCCCTGGCTCGGCACCATCAGGCGAGCCGTCGAGAATCCTCTCCAGGCGGTTATCGCGATCGCAAGACCGGCCCGCTGGATCCCCACGGTCGCTCCGGTTCAATCCCCGGTAATGACGCGTGCCACCGCCGAGCCTGCAGCGCGTTGGCAGGGCCCCCCGATTCCCAGTCCTGGCGGTGATGTTCTGCTGCGGACCTTCACCCGTTCGGAGCTGCTGGGAGGCACCCTCGGCCTCAAGGACATCGATGACGCCCCGATGTCCGCGGTGGCCCTTGCCGAACGGGCCCGCTGGGCCGGAAGTGTGGATCCCATGGCGCCGCTCCCCGCCCTCTGGCGGGACCCGATGCGGCGTGCTCTCGGTCAGATCCCAGGCGGCGGCGCCCGCATCGAGCAGGCGAGAGTGGTGCATGTGCCGTCCCGACGGGTGATGCGCACCACCGAGGTTCCCCTGGCCCTGCAGAGCGACGGCTCTGTCGACATCCTCAGCAAACCCGACGACCCCGGGGTGGTCCGGGAGATCGCCGACTGGTCGTCCCGTCAGCAGGCCCCCAGCCGCGGTGGCATGCTGCCTGCCGTGGTGCTGCTCCATCCTGTCAGCGATGTCCCCCCCATCGCTCCGGCCGAGACGCTCCCCAACAAGCCCCGAAGTGAGTCTCCGGCTGTGGTGCCGCCCAGCGCCAGCTCCAGGGCTGCAAGGCCGACCGCGCCGCAGGCTCAACCGGTGTCCTGGGACGAGGTCGTCCCCACGACCCCCAGTGACGCCCCGCAGCCCCAGGCTGTTGAAGCGGCTCCCGAGCCCGTCGTGGCGGAAGTCGCCGCCCCCGCCCCTGAGCCTCCTCCCATGGCGGAGGATCCGCAGCCGGCCCCGGTTCCGGCGGCAAGTTCCGTGCCGACCCCATGATGGCCCTTACCATGCGGCCAACCTCTGGCTGTACCAGGAGCGTGACCCGTCGGCCTCCTGCCTGTTCGCTCCCCCTGATCCTGGTCGGCATCTTCGGCTTGATGCCAATCGGCGCCCGCGCTCAGGACCCGCTGCCCCTCGACCCCCTTATCCCGATTCCCGCGGGTCCGGTGTCCCTGGCCCCGGCGCCCTGGCAGGTCGTTGGAGCTGAGCAGGCTCAGGGTCCGTGGGAGCCCGTCAGCAACGAACTCGCCCTTGCTCCGGAGTACCTCCCCAAGCCCGCCGTCTTCACCCAGGCGGACCTCACGGCCGTTCCCCGCACCCGCGACATCATCGAGAACGTGGGCATCTTCGGAATCGGTGGCGGCGTTCGCTTCGGCGCAGGCGACACCACGAATGGCTTGGTCACCGGGCGCGTGGGTTACAAGCTCAACGGCAGCACGGCGATCTCGGTACGGCCCAGCTATATTATCTATGGGACCAATAACAACAACAATAATAATAACAATAATAATGACAATTCCACTGTTGATGGAGCCCTGCGCCTCCCTCTCACCGTTGACTTCAATCGCCGCGGATTCGTGTCTCCCTATATCGGTGGCGGCATTGCCACCAACACTGATAACACGGGTACAACCAACGGCATGCTCACCGGCGGGCTCGATCTCAACATCCACGAGAACGTTACCCTCGGCCTCAATGTGAACTACATCTTCCAGTCCGACATCAACGACACCGACTGGGAAGCCATGACCCTTCTTTATCTGAAGTTCTGAGCGTGACCTGAAGATCCGAGTCGGATCGGGAGTCCGAAGAGGGTTCCCGCCCCCCTCTTTCAGGAGAGGGGCGTTGTTGGTTCCGCCACCGCTTCGATCGCACGGGCAATGGCCTGCTTCTGCTCGGCGTTGTAACCCCAGCGCTCTAGGAAGGCCACGTCCTCACCACCGGCCTCCACGTCGCCCGCAGCTGCCGCCAGCAGCCGCTCCAGGCGTTCCTTCACGCTGGTGGGATCGAGCTGGCGCAGCAGTTCGGTACTGCGGGCCTGCACCCGTTCGGAGCCGGCCCGGTGCTCCTCGTCCTCGCTGTGGCGATGCTGCCATTCCATCGCCGTGCTCATCGCCAGATTGCGGGCGGTGAGGTCCACCACCTCGCCACCGGCGGCTCGCAGCTGCAGCACCAGCGGTTCCGGCAGCCGGTCCATCAGCGGGTTGTCCGCGGGCAGGGAGGCCACGAAGAAGCCGCGCGCCCCATCCCGGCTGGCCACCAGCTCCGCCACCCGGTCGGCGAGCACCTCATCGCTCAGCTCGCCCCGCTCCCAGAGGGCCAGCAGGGAGCTGGCCTGCTCAATGGCCGCAGGGAAGGACAGTTCGGTCATGGTGAGGGAACGGGCGGGCTGCCATTGTCGAGGGTATGGAACCGAGCCCTGCCTCCGCCACCGCCGACGGCGACACGCCGTTCCGATCCGGCTTCGTGGCCCTGATCGGCCGGCCGAACGTGGGCAAGTCCACGCTGCTCAACCACCTGGTGGGCGAGAAGGTGGCGATCACCTCGCCGGTGGCCCAGACCACCCGCAATCGCCTGCGGGCCATCCTCACCACACCCACCGCCCAGCTGGTGCTGCTCGACACGCCGGGGATCCACAAGCCCCACCACCTGCTGGGACAGCGGCTGGTGCAGAGCGCACGCGGTGCCATCGGCGAGGTGGATCAGGTGCTGCTGCTGGTGGATGGCAGCCAACCGGCGGGCCGGGGCGATGCCTGGATCGTGGAGCTGCTGCACCAGGCCCGCACGCCGGTTCAGGTGGCCCTGAACAAGAGCGACCGGGTCGGCGCGGACGCCGACGACATCGAGGCCACCTATCGCGAGCTCATGCCCCCGGAGTGGCCCCTGCATCGCTGCAGCGCCCTCACGGGAGCAGGCTGTCCCGCCCTGGTGGAAGCCCTCGCGGCCCTCCTGCCCCCCGGGCCCCACCTCTACCCGCCGGAGATGGTCAGTGACCAGCCCGAGCAGCTGCTGATGGCCGAGCTGGTGCGGGAGCAGGTGCTGCTGCACACCCGCGAGGAGGTGCCCCACTCGGTGGCGGTGCAGATCGATCGCATCGTCGACGACGGTCCGCGCACCGCCGTGCTGGCCACGGTTCTGGTGGAGCGCTCGAGCCAGAAGGGGATCCTGATCGGTCAGGGGGGACGCATGCTCAAGGAGATCGGCCGGGGCGCCCGGCTGCAGATGCAGAAGCTGATCGATGGGCCCGTGTATCTCGAGCTGTTCGTGAAGGTGGTGCCGAACTGGCGGCGCCATCCGGGCCGGCTGGCGGACCTGGGCTACCGCGGCGACTGAGGGGTAGCGACTGAGAGGATGGGGAACTCGTGCCAGAGCGCGCCGTGAGCGATCTCCCCGCCTTCCCCCCGAACGACATCCGAGCGTTCCTGGCCTTCTGCGCGGGCGAATGGCTGGCGCTGCGCAGCACCTTCCTGCCCGGGGAGCTGGAGCCGGCCTCACGGGAAGTCGAAGGCGACGGCGAGGGCGACGGCGACGAATGGCACAGCTCCGAGCGCGGCGAACTGACGATTGCTTACCAGGAGCCTTCCGCTGCTGCGGATCCCGGCAGCCTCCTGATCACTCCGCCAGGCGCCACGAGCGCCCGCACGGTCACCTTCTCGGCCGATGGCTGCTTCGAAGGCGGCGATGGCGATGGCGGGCAGTGGCAGCTGTGGCCCGATGGCTCCCTCGAACTGGTGCTCGAGCGCGAGGGGGTGAAGGTGCGCGAGCGGATCTGGTTCACCAAGCCCAACCTGCGGCTGCGCAGCACGATCGAGCGCGGCGGCGACGGCCGTCCCGCCCGGGCCAGCTTCAGTTCCGAGATCCGCCGGGTCAGCCGTCCCGCCGCCCCGGTCGCCTGAGCCGATGCGCCTCGATGTCATCACCCTGGCGCCGGAGATCGTCGAGGGCCTGCGCTGCTATGGCGTGATCGGCCGGGCCTTCGCGGCCGGCATCGCCGAGCTGCATCTGCACAATCCCCGCGATCACGCCACCGATCGCTACCGCAAGGTCGACGACGAGCCCTACGGCGGCGGGGCGGGCATGGTGCTCAAGCCTGAGCCCGTGTTTGCCGCCCTGGAGGCGATCCCGGTGTCTCCCCGTCGGCGGGTGCTGCTGATGACGCCCCAGGGCCGTCCCCTGAGCCAGGCGGATCTTCGCCGCTGGGCCCGCGAGCATGACCAGCTGGTCTTCCTCTGCGGCCACTACGAGGGCTTCGATGAACGCATCCGCACCCTCGCCCACGAGGAGGTGTCAATCGGCGATTTCGTGCTCACCGGCGGCGAACTGCCCGCCATGACGATCATCAACGGCGTGGTGCGCCTGCTGCCCGGCACCGTGGGCACCGCCGCCTCCCTCGAGGAGGAGAGCCACAGCGCGCTTTTGCTCGAGCACCCCCAGTACACCCGTCCGGCGGACTTCCGGGGGATGGAGGTGCCGGCGGTGCTGCGCAGCGGCGATCACGGCGCCATTGCCCGCTGGCGGGCCGAGCAGCAACGCCTGCGCACGGCCGAGCGGCGGCCTGACCTCCACGCCCGCTGGCTGCAGGCCGAGGCGGAAGCCGGTGGGGCGGCGAACGGCGCGATGGAAGACTGAGCCCAGCACCCCCGAGGGCCATGCAGCTGAGGATCGGCAACGGCTACGACATCCATCGGCTGGTGCCGGGCCGCCCGCTGATCCTCGGAGGGCAGACCCTCGCGCATCCCGATGGCCTGGGGCTGGACGGCCACAGCGATGCCGACGTGCTGGTGCACGCCGTGATGGATGCCCTGCTGGGCGCCCTCTCCCTCGGCGACATCGGCCGCTGGTTCCCGCCGGAGGATCCACGCTGGAAGGGTGCCGACAGCCTGAAGCTGCTTGAGGAGGTGATGGCCCTGGTGTCCGCCGAGGGCTGGAGCGTGGTGAACGTGGATGCGGTGGTGGTGGCCGAGCGGCCCAAGCTCAGGCCCCACATCGAGGCCATGCGGAGCGCCATCGCCCGCCACATGGGCGTGGCCCCGGATCAGGTGGGCGTGAAGGCCACCACCAACGAACGGCTCGGACCCACGGGGCGTGAGGAGGGCATCGCCGTGCACGCCGTGGCCCTGCTGCAGCGCGACTGACCCCAATCGGGCGTGCCTAGCATCGCCCCACGTTCCATCAGGGTCTTCCGTTGTCCGGTCAGCCGCCGGCCCCCTTTTTTGACCTCTCGGTCCGGCATGCCGGGAGCCATGGCCCCGGCCCCGGGGTGGCGGTGGAGGTCGTGGAGCACCTGCGCGTGAAGGTACCGGCCGGTGCCCGCGAGGCCTGGCTCGCCGCCGAGCAGCGCACCTGGGAGCCCTGGCTGGAAGCCCAGCCTGGCTTCCTCGGCCGCGACCTGCTCTGGGATTCCGCCCGCGAGGAGGGCATTCTGCTCATCCACTGGGCCAGCCGGGAGCAGTGGCAGGCGATCCCCAGCGAGGAGGTGCAGCGGGTGCAGGAGCGCTTCGAAGCCTGTGCCCGGCGGGTGCTTCGGGGATGGGCTGGCGACGCCAACCCGTTTCCGATGCTCTTCGCGGGCGAGCAGCCGGCCTCGGTTCCTCTCCATCCTGCGCGCGCCGAAGGGTGACCCGCGAAGCCCGGCTGGATCTCGGACGTCGCCGACGCCTGGGCATGGTGGAGGCGGTGTGGGGGGAACACAAGACGGCCCGCCAGATCGCTGCCGTCATCCAGCAGATGGACGCCGCGGGCGAGCTGGCGCTGGTGACCCGGGTCGACGACGCCAAGGCGGCGGCGGTGCGCGAAGCCCTGCCCGGCCTGCCGGTGCATCACCACCCCGAGGCCCGCTGCCTCTGCTGGCCCGAACCGCCGCCCCCCGATCCCGCCCTCGGCGCGGTGGCCGTGCTCAGCGGCGGCACCAGCGACCGGGTGGTGGCCGAGGAGGCCCGCCTGGCCCTGCGCTGCCATGGGGTGGCGGCCGAACTGATCCTGGATGTGGGGGTGGCGGGGTTGCACCGCCTGCTCGATCGGCTCGAGGAGCTCGAGCGGGCGTCCGTGCTGATCGCCTGCGCGGGGATGGAAGGGGCCCTGCCCACGGTGCTGGCCGGCCTGGTGCCCCAGCCGGTGATCGGCGTGCCGGTGTCGGTGGGCTATGGCGTCAGCGCCGGGGGCCTGGCCGCCCTTCACGGCATGCTCGCCAGCTGCGCCCCGGGGATCACGGTGGTGAACATCGACAACGGCTATGGCGCCGCCATGGCGGCCCTGCGGATCCTTCAGGGGCCGACGTGGGGTGGCAGCAGGGGAGAGGGATCCGGGGTGTCGAGCTCGAGCAGCGCCTGAAGCCAGAGCCGCAGGGAGCGCGGCAGCCGCTGCTGCTCGTAGCGCTGCATGGCCTCGATCAGTACCGGGGTGTTCACCCAGCTGGGGGAGACGGGCCGCCGACAGGAACGGGAGCAGGGATCCATCAGGATGCGACCGTGGTCGGACGCAGTGTGGAAGCCCCAGGGCCTGCCGGCAAGCCCGGGTTCAGAGATGCTGCAGGTCGGGGTAGGCGGTGAGCAGCTCTTCGGCGCTGAGCACCTCGCCGGCGCCCTCTGGCTGCCAGATCACCTCGAGGGCGAGCAGATCCTCGGCTCCCACGGCTCCCAGCCGCTGGAGGCTCTGGCGCAGGGCCTCGGCCGTGTCGGTGCCGGCCAGATCCAGCCGGCGGCGGGTGGCCACCAGCAGGGTCACGGCGATGTAGTCGCTGGTGGCATCGCTGTGGCCGGGCACCACGGCGCTCGATTCACTGAAGCGGCTGCCGCCCACATTCGCGGTGATCTCCCGCTGAAGCTTGGAGCGCTCCTGCATCGAGAAGCGGTTGAAGGTGGATTCGGCGCTGGCGAAGGGCACCTGGCCCACGTCGCCGTTGGCATAGACCCACAGCTCCGGGTTGCGCAGCAGCGAGAGGGTGGTTTCCTGCAGCACCTTCTGCAGACCGGCCGTCGTGGCGGTGTCGGCCGTTCCGGCCATCCGCCGCAGGTCGGCCTGGAGCTCGCGGGCGGAGGCCAGCAGACCCACCTGGATCTGGGCGATCGAGACGGGCCCGTCGCGGCCGGCCAGGAGGTCGTCGCCGGTGGTGGTGGATCCACCGCCAAGCCCACCGGCGGCACCCCGCACGGCATTGAGCAGCAACCCCACCACGGCCATCAGCACCAGGAAGCCGAGCAGTCCGCCGCCGCCGAAGCCGAAGATCGGGATGATGAAGGGGAAGCCGATGCCCCCTCCGCTGCCGTAGTACCCGCCTCCGCCGTAGTAGCCCCCGCCGCCGCGGTAGGGCGCGGGGCTGCCGCCGCGGTAGCCGCCGCCGCCGTAGTTGCGGGGAAGGGAGGGGGAGGAGCGGAAGCTGCCTCCCCCGATGCGACCGCCGCTGGCGGCGGAGGCCGACTGGGGTGCGGAGAACAGCAGACCGGCCACCAGCACCGGAACGGCCATCAGGGTGGCCATGCGCTGGAGCACTCGGGGACCCATGGGGATCGAGGGAAGTTGTTGGAATCTAGGAACCGCCCCCCACGATGGTGACCACCTCCAGCACGTCGGTTTCCACCACCGGTTGATCCGCCCAGGCGCTGCGCGCCAGGATCTCGCCGTTGAACTCCACCACCACCAGCCTGGGGTGGTAGCCGAGCGCCTCAAGGGCGCCGAGCAGGTTCAGCCCGGCGGGCAGGGGGCGCTGCTCCCCGTTCACCCTCACGCTGATGGTGGCGGCCCCCGTCACGCGTCGGCCTCCAGGGCCCGCAGCAGAGTGGCGGCGGACGCCTCCGGATCGGCGGCTTCGGTGATCGCCCGCACCACGGCGATGCGCCGGGCCCCCGCGGCCCTCACGGCCGGCACCGCTTGCGCATCGATGCCGCCGATGGCGAAGAACGGGATCGGACACTCCTCCGCCGCCTCCTGCACGTAGGCCAGGCCCACGGGGGTGCGACCGGGCTTGGTGGGGGTGGCTTGCACCGGCCCCACCCCCACGTAGTCGCAGCCGTCGGTGACCGCCTGCCGCAGCTGCTCGATCCGGTGCGTGCTGCGGCCGATCAGCCGGTCGGCACCCAGCAGCCGGCGGGCCACCGCCGGCGGCAGGTCGTCCTGGCCGAGATGGACGCCATCGGCATCCACCGCCAGGGCCAGATCGATCCGGTCATTCACCAGGAACAGGGCGCCATGGGCCGCGCAGAGTATCCGCAGGGCCTGGGCCTGCTCCAGCCGCTCGCGGTCGCTCAGGCCCGCCTCCGCCTTGGCCCGATACTGCACCAGGCGCACACCACCCCGCAGCGCCCGTTCCACCACCGACTGCAACCCCTCCACCGGGCTGGTGACCAGATAGAGGGCGCAGGCGGCAAGCTGCCGCCGCCGGTCCGGCCCAGCGGCGCCGGCCCGCAGCATGTCCACTTCCAGGTCGTAGAGCCGGTAGCGGATCAGGGCCGCCTCCGCGGCCAGGGCCGGGTCAGGGGAGCGGGCGAACTCCTCCAGCACCCGCAGCGCCTCCTGCACACGGCCGGCGTTGGCGGCCAGCACCTGGGAGGGCTGCAGGCGCTCGGCCTGGGCGGGATGGGCCATGCCGGCCGCCGGATCGGTGGCGGTGTGCCGCGCCAGCTTCCAGTGGTCGTGGTGATGACGCCCGAGTCGCTGGCGCAGGTCCTTGCAGCGGGCCACCAGATCGGGCCGCTCCAGGGAGAAGCGGCACCAGTCCTCCAGCACGCGCAGCCCTTCCCTGGCCCGGTCGAGGTTGGCGTCGAGCAGGCGCGCCACGGCAGGGTCGGCATGGTTGCCGGCGGGCTGCGGAGCGGCCGGGGCATGGGAGAGGGGGAAGGTCATGGCGATGGACGGGCGGTCGGGAACGTGTGGACGTACTGATTAGGCTTCGGGCGCCCGCCGAACAACACCATGGCCAGCGAAGCCGACCAGCCCATGCTGGTGCTGATCTCAGGGATTCTGCTGATCGGTGGCATCGCCCTGTTCATCGGCTGGGGCCTCACCCACGCCTATCCCGGCGGCTGAGCCCCGTCCCAGCTCCGGCGCCAGGGCGGCGATACGCTCATGGGCCAGGGCGGCATCGCGCCCGATCTGAGCCACCAGGGCCTCGAGATCGGCGAACCGTTCCTGCCCCCGCAACCGCTCCAGCGGTTCCACCGTCACCCGCGACCCCACCAGCTCCTGCCGTCGGTCGAGCAGATGCACCTCCACGGCGGAGGGTGCCGCCGGATCAACAGTGGGCTGGGGGCCGAGATTCATCACCGCTGGCAGCGGACCTTCCACCGCGCCCGGGTCGCCCACCCAGGCCAGGGCGGCGTACACCCCTTCCTGGGGAAGGAATTTGCGCCCATCCACCTGCAGATTGGCCGTGGGCCACCCCAGTTCCCGTCCCAGCCCCCTTCCCCGCACCACCCGGCCGCTGAAGCGGTAGGGCCGCTCCAGCAACCGCCGGGCCTCCTCCACGGCTCCGGCTGCCAGGGCCCGTCGGATCCGGCTGCTGCTCACCCGTTCGGGCCCGTCCCAGAGCATCGGCAGCACGGTCACGGCGATGCCGTGGCGTTCGCCCAGGTGCTGCAGGGAGCGGGCATCACCGCTGCGCCCGGCACCGAAGCGGAAGTTGTCGCCCACGGCCACCCGCCGGGCCTGCAGCTGGTCCCTGAGCACCCGCTGCACGAACTCCTCGGGGCTGAGGGCGGCGAGAGCGCGATCGAACGGCACCAGCACCAACTGCCGGATGCCGAGGGGTTCGAGCAGGTCGAGCTTCTCCTCGGGCAGATCCAGCCGCAGGCGGGTCTCGCCGTGCAGCACCTCCCGGGGATGGGGCCAGAAGCTCACCACCGTGGGCACCGCACCATCCGCCGGCCCCGGGTCGTCCACGATGGCGTCGATCACCCGGCGGTGACCCTGATGCAGGCCGTCGAAACTCCCCAGGGCGATGGCGGTGGGGCGAAGGGCGTCGGCGGGAACGTGCAGGGGAATCAACGGGATCAACGGGCCATCAGGGGCTCTGGCGTCAGGCTCTCCCTGCTCTGATCTTCCCATGGCAAGTTTGGGTGACCCGTCCGCTGCCTCGATGGCCGATCCGCTGGAGATCCAGCTCATCTCCGCCGCCCTGCGGCGCATGGGCTGGGTGCGCTTCTGGATCCAGACGGCCCTGGGCATCGTGGTGGTGGGGGTCCTGATCTTCAACAACATCGGCGGCCGGGTGGCGGCCAACGCCGAGCGAGCCCTCGGGCTGGGTCCGGGGCTGTCCTTCACCACGTTCTCCTTCTTCGTCCTGCTCTGGAGCCTGTGGCAGGGCTGGCTGGTGGTGCGCTGCGGCCGGGCCCTGGCCAGCCCGGTGCGGCCGAGCAAGGGCGAGACGAACCGGCTGATCAAGCGCGGCCTGCTGGCCGATCTCGCCGGGCTCACGCTTGCATCCCTCGGCTATCAGGCCCTGGCCGGCAGCCTCTTCCTGCAGGCCTCCATGCAGGCGCCAGGGCTGTTCGGACCGATGACGATCCCGAGCCCTGGCCGGGGGGCGGTCAGCACCTTCCCGATCACCTCGCTCGAGATGCTCTCGGTGCTCAGCAACACCCAGGTACTGTTCGCCCATCTCATCGGACTGGGCTTCACCCTCTGGATGCTGCAGCGGATCCATCGCCGGGCCTGAGACCCTCTTCTCCCCTCCATCCACCCATTCCCATGGCCCGCATTCTTCTGGTTTCCCATGACGGCTGGAGGACAGGGGCGCCTTACTTGCTCCTGTGGTTGGCCCAGTGGCTGGCCAGCCACCGGGACGACGAGCTGGAGGCCGTCTTTCTCCGGGATGGTCCGCTGCGTGAGGAGTTCGCCTCGATCTGCCCGACGGGCTACTGGGCCCCCTCCCCACCGCGCCGGTTCCATCGGCGCCTGCTCGATCGCCTGCGTCAACAGGATCGCGATCCCTCCGGCCTGCTGCACCGCACCATTGCTCGCTTCCGGCCCGATCTCGTCTACCTCAACACCCTGGTGGTGGGACAGCATCTTGAGGGCCTGCGGCAGGCCTTCCCTCAGACCAGGTTCATCTCCCATGTCCATGAGCTGGAGCACAGCCTGGCGCTGTCCACCTACCCTGCGGCAGTCCAGCGCCAGCTAGCTCTCAGCGATCGCGTGATCGCCTGCGCAGCATGCGTTTGCGAGAACCTGAACACCAACCATGGTGTTCCGTGGGAGCGTCTTCGGCTGGTGCGGGTCTTCCTTCCCCATCGCAACGCCGGGGAGTTCGCGGCAGCTCCGCGGCCTGAATCGGATTGTGCCGATCTGATCGCACGGCTCGAGGACGAACGCCGGCGCGGCACGTTCGTGTTCGGCTTCACGGGTTCCCCGATTGACCGCAAGGGTTTTGATCTGTTTCCGCTCCTTCTGCGAGCCTGTGCCCGCCGTTTTGGTGGCCATCCCTTCCTGGGGGTCTGGGTAGGGTGCGGCCCAGGTTCGGCGGCTCACGGTCTGGCGATGCACGACCTCTGCCGCATCGGTCTCAAGGAGCGGGTTCTGCTGCATGGGGCCGTGGCGTCGGCGGTGCCGTCGATCGCCCGCTTCTCGGTGGTCTCGCTGCTGTCCCGTGAGGATCCCTACCCGGTGGTGTGCCTTGAGGGGGCAGCCCTCGGGGTTCCGACCGTCTGCTTCCAGCAGGCTGGTGGCATCCCAGATTTTGTTGCTGGTGACTGCGGGATCGCAGTTCCCTACCTCGATCTGGAAGCCTTCGCCGATGCCCTGTTTGCCCTGGCGGTGGATCCGGAGCGTAGACACCGCTTGGGGGAGGCCGCCTGCGAGCGGGTGTTCCGTGAATCCAGCATCGATGTGGCTGGTGCTGCCATCGGCAACGTGATCGACGAACTGCTCGCGAGCCGCGCTTGAGCAGGCGCTGGTTCACCTTTGCCGAAGGGCAGGAGCATCGCCTCAGCCATGGGGGGTGGGGCTTAGCCCGCGGCCACCTTTCGATGCAGCCAGCGGATGGGTTTGCCGACAGCCATGATCGCCAGGATCACCCCGTTGCTATGCCGACCGTTTCGCTGTTCCAGGGGTGGCCCTGATGGGTCCCCCATGTAGATCACGATCAACTGGCGCAGCGTCTCGGCTAGAGAGAAAAGCACACGTAGCGCATGACTCGTCGATCTGCAGCGTGCCAGCAGCGCCAGCTTGAACTCGAGCAGGGCAAAGTGCTGATCCAGCCGTCTCTGAATGAGGATGGATGTGAAGGATGCAGAGTGGGCCCTGTATCTAACAAGAATCTCTTCCAGGAAGAGAAACGGGCCATCCTCCCCTAGGAGCGCCCAGCACAGCCAGTCCTCAAATTGAGGAGACGATCTTCGGTGGATCGCCAGGCTGACCCTTTGGAGAGGGCTGCGGCGGATCAGTACCGATGAGTTACAGATCCCATGGCGGATCAGGTAATCCTTATGTTGGCGGAAGTCGTAGGGTTGGCAGGTTTGCCCGTGGTTGAAGACGGAGCTGAAGTAATCAGCCATCTCCATATCCCCGATTACCTCCACGGCGGTGTGGCATAGCACTGCTTCCGGGTGCCGGGATAGAGCAGATAGCTGGGCCTTCAATTTGTTTGGCAGGAAAAGATCGTCGGAATCGAGAAAAGCCAGAAAGTCTCCGCTTGCTTTCCGCGCGCCCAGGGCCCGGGAACAGCTCACGCCCAGATTCACGCGGTTGGGATGGCTGAGCACCAGCAGCTCCGGGAACGGGCCCTGCTGGAGTTCCTGGAGCAGCTCCCAGGAGCCGTCTGTGGATCCATCGTCGACAACGATCACCTCGAGCGGGCGATGGCTCTGGGCATAGGCCGAGCGGATGGCCTCCTCCACGAAGGGGCGGGCGTTGAAGCAGGGGATGATCACGGAGACCAGGTCACCGGTCTGCAGCACGCTGGACGTTGCCATCACACCCCTTTCGCCAGTCCCGGCGGCAGAACGGAGAGATCGGGCAGACCTCTGCAGTCCCCCCGCCAGAACAGCTCCGGCTGCAACGGCGTGAGCGAGGCCCCGCGTCCTGCCACCCACGCCACATCCGTGGGCCATTCGCTGGGGCCCGCCACCGGAGCCTCCGTGTCGTCGACCACCTCTCCGGCCAGCCAGTAGTACGTGCGGCCCCGGGGATCCTCCCGCCGCTCGAACTGGTCGACGTAGCGGCGCACGGCCGTTCGGCACCAGCGCACGGGTCCGATCGCGTCGGCCTGCAGGGGAGGCACGTTGAGGTTGAGTAGCATGCCCTCAGGCCATCCGCGCTCCCAGAGCCCTTCGGCCACGTCGAGCGCGATCCGGGCCGCAGGCTCGAACCGGCGCCAGTGGAAGTCGGCGCTGCTCACCGCAAGGGCCGGGAACCCTTCGATCGTTCCCTCCATCGCCGCCGAAACGGTGCCGGAATAGAGCACGTCGGTGCCCAGGTTCGGTCCGTGGTTGATGCCGGAGAGCACCAGCTGGGGCGGTTCCTCGAGCAGGCGGAAGAGGGCGAGCTTGACGCAGTCGGAGGGGGTGCCGCTGCAGGCCCAGGCGGTGACGCCCGGGGCGAACAGTTCGTCGGCCCGCTCGGCCCTAAGGGGCGTCTGCAGGGTGAGGCCATGGCCGGTGGCCGAGCGCTCCTGATCCGGGCAGACCACCGTCACGCGATGGCCCCGCCGCGCCGCTTCCGCCGCCAGCGTCTGGATCCCGTCGGCGAAGACCCCGTCGTCGTTGCTGATCAGAAGGCGGAGCGGCGGCATCGGAGCGGCAAGACCAGCCGCAGGTTAGGCGCAGCCGGTCGCTGCCTACAGTCAGGCCCCGCCAAGACGCCCTCCGTGAGCGCCACCCTCAGCCTGCAGCAGCTCACCGAGCAGCTCGATGCCCTGGAAGCCGAGGCCGCCGCGGCCATCGGACAGGCCGCCGATGAGGCGGCCCTCGAAGACCTGCGGGTGGGGCTTCTCGGCAAGAAGGGCCGACTTTCCGTAGTGCTGGGCGCGATGGGACGCCTGCCGGGGGATGAGCGGCCCCTGGTGGGTCAACGCGCCAACGTGCTGAAGGAGCAGCTCCAGGGATTGCTGAAGGAACGCCTGGACGAGGTGAAACGGGCCGCCATGGCCGAACGGCTGGAGCGGGAGCGGATCGACGTCACCGCCCCCTGCCGCTACGTGCCGCCGGGGCATCGCCATCCGCTGATGGCCACGATCGAGGAGATCGTCGACATCTTTACGGGCCTCGGCTACCGGGTGGCCGAGGGCCCCGAGGTGGAGAGCGACCACTACAACTTCACCGCCCTGAACATCCCCGAGCACCATCCGGCCCGGGACATGCAGGACACCTTCTACCTGGGGGATGGCCACCTGCTGCGCACCCACACCTCGCCTGTCCAGATCCGCCACCTCGAGGCCAATCCGCCGCCGGTCCGGATCGTGGCGCCCGGCCGGGTCTACCGCCGCGATGCGGTCGATGCCACCCACTCCCCCGTGTTCCACCAGGTGGAGGTGCTCGCCCTCGACGAGGGGCTCGACTTCAGCCATCTGCGCGGCACCGTCACCACCTTCCTGCAGCAGTTCTTCGGCGACCTGCCGGTGCGCTTCCGCGCCAGCTACTTCCCCTTCACCGAGCCTTCGGCCGAGGTGGATGTGCAGTGGCGAGGCCGCTGGCTGGAGGTGATGGGATGCGGCATGGTCGATCCGGCGGTTCTGGAGGGGCTGGGGATCGATCCCGAGCGCTGGAGCGGTTTCGCCGCCGGCCTGGGCGTGGAGCGCTTCTGCATGGTGCGCCACGGCATCGATGACATCCGCCGCCTCTACACCAGCGATCTGCGCTTCCTGGAGCAGTTCTGAGCCCGTGGGCCGCCGCCGGGCGGCCCATAGACTTGCCGGGCCCTTCGACCGCGATCGGTGCCCCGCGTCGGACTGATCGTCAACGACGGCAAGGATCTGGCCATCGCCACCGCCGACACGATCGAGAGCCGGCTCACGGCGGCCGGACTCGAGGTGGTGCGGGTGAGCAGCTCCGGCGGGGTGGTGGGCTTCGCCAACCCCGATCAGCACCTGCGCAGCAAGGGCTACAGCGCCTGCGTGCCGGCCAGCTTCGATGCCGAGATGGCTCTGGCCCTGGTGCTCGGAGGTGATGGCACCGTGCTCTCCGCCGCCCGTCAGACCGCGCCGATCGGCGTGCCGATCCTCACCATCAACACCGGCCACCTCGGCTTTCTTGCCGAGGCCTACCTCAAGGATCTCGATCAGGTGCTCGACCTGGTGGTGGCCGGCGACTGGACGATCGAGGAGCGCTCGATGCTGGTGGTGAGCGTGATGCGCGGCGAGCAGCGGCGCTGGGAGGTGCTCTGTCTGAACGAGATGGCCCTTCACCGCGAGCCGCTCACCAGCATGTGCCACTTCGAGATCGCCATCGGCCGCCATGCCCCCGTGGATATCGCCGCCGACGGGGTGATCCTCTCCTCGCCCACGGGCTCCACCGCCTATGCCCTCAGTGCAGGAGGTCCGGTGATCACGCCCGACTGTCCCGTGCTGCAGCTCACACCGATCGCCGCCCATTCCCTGGCCTCTAGGGCGCTGGTCTTCAGCGACCGGGAACCCGTGACTGTGTTTCCTGCAACCCCGGAGCGCCTGATGATGGTGGTGGACGGCAGTGCCGGCTGCTACATCTGGCCCGAGGATCGGGTTCTGGTGCGCCGCAGCGACCATCCCGTTCGCTTCGTCAGGCTGGCCGACCATGAGTTCTTCCAGGTGCTGCGCAACAAGCTGGGATGGGGCCTTCCTCACGTGGCCAAGCCCGGACTCGGCCTGGGCGGCGTGGGACCGGGATGAGCGGCCCCACCGTGTTGCTGCTGGGGGTGGAGGCGGTTCGCCTGGCCCCACGTCTGGAGCTTTCCGGCTATTGCCCTGTGGAGGAGAGCAGCCCCGCGGTGCCGCAGGCGGTGATCCTCTCGCCCGGCCAGGAGACGCGTATCCACGAACTGCGGGGGCGCTGGCAGGGGGTGCCCCTGCTGCTGGGCATCGCTGACGACAGCGTGGCTGGACGCATCCGCTGCCTTGCCAGCGGCGCGGACGACTTCTGGCTCACCGCGCTGGGGCCGAGCGATCTGCTCACCCGTCTGCGCCTTCATCTGGAGAGCAATCGGCCGCTGCCGGAGGGCGAGACCCCTCTGCGGGTGGCCGACCTGGAGGTGAACCCCACCCGCCGGGCGGTGCGTCGGGGCCGGCGGGAGATCGCCCTCACGGCCCGCGAATACCAGCTGCTGCTGCTGCTGATCCGCCGGGCCGGCGAGGTGGTGGTACGGGAGCGGATCCTGCGGGAGATCTGGGACGATCAACCCGGTGCCGCCAGCAACGTGATCGAGGTGTATGTGCGCTACCTGCGCCAGAAGCTGGAGGAAGACGGCGAGAAGCGGCTGATCCACACGGTGCGCGGCCAGGGCTACTGCCTGGCGGAGCGCCCGCCGGCGCGGATCGAGGAGTCATGAGCATGGGCCCGGCAAGAGGCCTGCCCTGGCTGGGGATCACCCTGGCGTTACTTGTGGGCTGTGACAGCCGTGGCCAGGCCGACGATGCCACGGCCCAGCCACCGCAGCATCTGCCGGTCACCGCCCGCTGGTGCCTGGATCGCGGCCCCTGCCTCGACCTCGAGGTTGCACGCACACCACGCCAGCAGATGCTCGGCCTGCAGTTGCGGGAGCCGCTGCCGCCCTTGCGGGGCATGTGGTTCCCGTTTGCGCCACCGACACCAGCCCGCTTCTGGATGCATCGCACCCCGGCCTCCCTGGACATGATCTTCGTGCGCGACGGACGGGTTCTGGAGGTTGTGGAGGGAGCGACGCCGTGCATGCATCTGCCCTGCCGCTCCTACGGACCGGGGGTGCCAGTGGATGGGGTGCTTGAGCTGGCGGCGGGTCGGGCGGCTGCCTTGGGCATTGCGCCCGGCGTTCCCGTGAGGATCGAACCGCTCCCCAGGCCCCTGCAGGCACCCTGATGCCTCAGGCCAGGGAAGCCGGACGGCGGCCCCGCAGCACCAGAACCGGATTCAGGGGCTGCAGCCGGGTGCCCCCGGCCAGCGGTGCACCCCGCCAGGCCTGGAGCTGGCTCACCCCCACCTGACAGCCCGCCTGCTCCAGCAGCGGCCTCAGCTCCGCCAGAGCTTCCACCGTGGCCAGGGGGATCACCACCACCCCGCCCGGCCGCATCCGCCGCAGCACCTCCGCCAGCACCGCGCCCCGGTCGCGTCCGCCACCGCCGATCACCACGCGATCGGGATCCGGCAGGGAGTGGAGGAGCTCGGGGGCCTTCCCTTCCACCACGGCCGCCGGCCGCACCCCCAGCCGCTCGGCATTGGCCTGGATCAGCGCGGCCGATCCGCCGCGTCGTTCCACCAGCCACCCCTGAAGCCCGGGCCGCAGCCGCAGGGCCTCCAGGCCGATCGAGCCCACGCCGGCCCCGATGTCCCAGAGCACACCGGTCTCGGGCAGCTCCAGATCGGCAAGCAGCTGAACGCGCACCTCCCGCTTGGTCATCAGTCCAGGGCGGTCGTCGTGCTGGAGAAACAGCCCGTCGTCGAGACCGAACAGGGGCAGGGCCGATGGATCCCCAGGTGCTGGCGGCGGTTCGGCGATCAGCAGAACCAGATGCAGGGGATCCAGATCCGCCGGCAGGAGGGCTCCAGGGGCCAGCCTCTGCACCCGTTCCTCGGCATGGCCCAGCCGCTCACAGAGCCATAGGGCATAGGCCTGCTCGAGGCCCGAGGCCGCCAGGATCCTGCGCACGGCCTCCGCACCGCCGCCGTCCGGGTCGGTGAGCACCGCCAGGGCCCGTGGCCGCTTCTGCAGCGCTGCCGCGAGGGGTTCCGGATCCCGGCCGTGCAGGCTGATCCAGCTGGCGTCCTGCCAGGGACGTCCGATGCGGGCGAAGGCCAGCTGCATCGAGCTGGGGGCTGGATGGAACCGCAGGCGGGCGGCGCCGAAGCGCTGCAGCAGCAGCCTGCCGATCCCGAACCACAGGGGGTCACCGCTGGCGAGCACCACCGCGGCCCGGCCCTGTGCCAGGCATGTCTCAAGCGAAGGCCAGGCGGCCTCCGGCTGGTCGGTGCGTACAGCCTCTGGACAGGGGGATGAGGGCGAAAGTAGGCCTGCGGCCTGCTCCCCTTCCCACCAGGATTCCAGTCCTGCCAGCAGCCGCCGAGGGCCCGCCACCAGGGCCGCGGCACGCAGATGCTGCTGGGCCGCGGCGGGAAGCCCCCGGAGGCCACCGGCATCGGTGCCGATCACCTGCAGCACCCCTTCCGTGTTCGCATCCGGCCCCTCTCGATCGCCCAGACCCTTCCACGCCGCTGCCGCCATGATGCTCATCCCCCGGATCTCCTGTCCTTCATGAGCGACCGCCGCCAGCGCATCCATGAGCTGGTCATGGCCCTGCTGGGCCAGCAGAGCGACCTGGAGCTGCTCAGCGGCGACGGCAGCGGATTTCCCGGCGGCGATGCCGGCAGCTGGGTCGAGCGCAACCGTCGCGTGGTGCAGCGGTATCAGGCCCTGGTGCGCACGGCCGTGACCTTGGATGCCCTCATGGATCAGGAGATTGCCCAGGACCCCTTACCTCCCATCGATCGGGAGAAACCGGCCGGCAACCAGCCCCCTTCAGCGACGGGGTGAGGGCTCGAGCTGATCGAGGAAACTCCTGAAGCGTGGCAGGAGTGTGAGGGCCCCTGCATGGGTGAGGTGGTTTCCGTCGGAGTAGAGCGGCTCAATCCCGCGGTGGGTGGAGCAGGTGTCGCGGCCTTCGGGACACACACTCTCGAGGGGATCGAAAAGGCTCACGCCTTCCATGCCGTCTGCCAGGTCGGTCAGCAGGCTCAGCAGGCGTTTGTTTTCGTCCAGGACATCGCTGCGGTTCCGCACCACCGGCCGGCATGCCGGATCGATGGCCCAGAGGGGGCGAAACCATTCGGCGTTGCACAGCGAGAGAGGGACGGCAATCTTTTTCTGGTCGAACGAGGGCAGGGGACCGAACAGGATCACAGAGGCTCCACGGCGCTGCGCTGATGCGGCGATGCGTTTGATCCCGGCGCGATAGGAGGACTCCGCAGCCTCACGCTTGGCTGCCGCCAAGGAGGCGAAATAGCTGGGGAGACTGGAAACAAGCACCAGGCGATCGCCGGGGTGGAGGCTTGCTGCAAGTCGCTCCATCGTGTTCGCGTCATGAGGTTGGCAGAGCCGGTATCGATCGCTTCGGTGGGTGTTGTCCCTGCGGGGTTCGAAGTAGGGGAAGGGGCAACCACCACGGGCATGAAAGGCCACGTTCCAGGTACCCCTGGACAGGATCTCTCCCCCCAGTGGGATCAGGGCATGGGTGTGGCTGTCCCCTTCGAAGAAAAGGGTGGGACGATCCGGCACTCTGACCGCGTGGCATGGGTCGGGTGCAGTGGCAGCCCTGATTGGAGCTGTTGGGTCGAGAAAACAGTTTGCCGTGCTCACACGGGTTCCCTCGATCCACTTCATGTTGAAGGTCCCTTCCTGAAGACGGGAGTGATCGCCCAGGAATGAGATGCTTCGCAGGGGACCCTGCAAGAGCACAAGCCACCCTGCCGCCATGGCTGCTGCGAGAGGGTAAAGAATGATGGAAGAGCCACCTTGTTTTGCGAAGCGGAAGCGGGTCTCAAGTCGATAGGAAACCAGCGTGAGCAGAGCGGTGACCAGCAGGATCGCGGGGATGGCCCTCAGGTCCACCCCCACGGTCCAGCGGAAGAGAACGATGACCGGCCAGTGCCAGAGATAGAGCGAGTAGGAGAGCAGGCCGATGGATACGCTCAAGGGGTGGCAGAGGAATCGCCCTGCCAGGCTCCTGGGCTGGGCAAGCACGAGCAGGGTGGCCGACAGGATGGCGATCGCCACCGTGGAGAACAGGCTCAAGCTTTCAGGCACGAACAGGAGGCCTGCCAGTGTGAGCAGCATGACCAGGCTGAGCGGACCGCGGACCTGTTCGAGGGGCAGTCGGCTGCCCAGATCCCTGGCGGTGCCGCTGCCCCGATGGAGCAGGTAGGCAAGGCTTCCTGCGGTCAACTCCCAGAATCTGGCTGGGGTGAGATAAAAAGCTCGCTCCGGCTGCCCCCTCCAGTGCAGCATCACAAACAGAGCAAGGGAAACTGCCAGAAGGACAAGGCAGGCCACTTTCAGCCTGCGCAGCGAACGGCGTGAGGCGCCTGCTACCCCGAGCCCGCAGAGAAGCAGAAGGGCGGGCCAGACGAGATAGAACTGTTCTTCGACGCCCAGCGACCACGTATGCAGAAAAATGTTGTAGTGGTTGTCGGTGGCGAAGTAGTTCGATCCCTGTCGAAGCAGATAGAGATTGGCAACACCGAAAAGGGCAGAGATTCCGGTGCGCAATGTGGACGCATGGAGATCCTCCATCGGAGGAACCACCATGGCGAAAACAACGGCGGCTACCATCACGTTGAGAATCAGTGCCGGAAGCAGCCTGCGAAAGCGTCGGCTGTAGAACTGAGCCAGAAAGCTCCACCTGCTGGCATCCTGGCGAACCAGAAGCGAGGAGGTCACCACATAGCCTGAGATGACAAAGAAGATGTCCACCCCGAGGAAGCCGCCAGGCAGCCAGGCTGGATTGAGATGATTAATCAGAACCGCCAGAACGGAGAAGGCACGCAGGCCGTCGATCTCCGGCCGATAGGCTCTCGTTTGCGGGATGGAAAGACCGGGCAGCGCCATGACCATCGGTCAATCCTCATCGCCGCTCCGACGCTATCACCAGATTTCAGTGTGGCTCGACACGGCCTTCTCTCGCGGACTGACGCTTCCCTGAGGGTTCTGACAAGCTGGCGCACATCCTGCAAGGCTTCCGGTGCCCTTCGGCTTCTCCGCTCTTGATCGGCTGCGCCCCAGCGGTTGGCGGCTGCAGGATCACGGCCAGGAGTTGCCCGCCAGCTGGAGCCGCCCCTTCGGCCTGCCCTGGGCCGACCCCTACACAGTCCGCTACGCCAGCAACCTCGACGACGGTCCCAATCACGGCATGCCCCTGGGGGGCTTCGGCGCCGGTTGCCTGGGTCGCGCCCCCGACGGCTCCTTCAACCTCTGGCATCTCGATGGCGGCGAGCACTGGTTCGGCACCCTGCCCGACTGCCAGTTCGCCCTGTTCGAGAGCAACGGTGAGGAACGACGTGCCCATGCCCTGGCGGTGCAGCCCGAGCTGGATGCCTCAAGGCCCGAAGCCGGCAAGCCCCTTCAGGCCTGGAGCTGGTACCCGGCCAGCAGCGTCGCCCATCCCACCGGCACCTACGCCGCCCGCTATCCCCTCAGTTCCACCCATTACCAGGGGGTGTTCGATGCCCAGGTGGACTGCGAGGCCTTCAGCCCCATTCTTCCCGGCGATTACCTGCGCAGTGCCTATCCGGTGGCGGTGTTCCGCTGCCGCTTCCGCAATCCCACGTCCAGGCCCCTGGAGCTGTCGCTGCTGCTGAGCTGGCGCAACACCTGCGGCTGGTTCACCAACACCGACACCGCCGCTTCGGTTCACTTCCGAGACGACGGCAGTCCGGAGCACAGCTATGTGCCAGCGATCGGCCTTGGCGAGGGCCAGCGCAACCGCTGCCTCGATGCTCCCGGCCTGCGCGGCATCCTGCTGGAGGGCAGGCGGTCGGCTCCCCTGGCCGAAGGGGAGGGCCAGTGGTGTCTGGCGGTGCCCGCCGCCGATGACCTGGCCCCCGGCGGCGTGAGCGTGATGCGCTGCAGCCGCTGGAATCCCGCCGGCGACGGCGCCGAGATCTGGCAGAGCTTCGCCAGCGATGGCTCGATCGCCGAGAGCGACAACGATCGCCACAGCCGGGCGGGGGAGCAGGCCGCCGCTGCCCTGGCGGTGCGCTTCCGGCTGGAGCCCGGAGAGTCTGCGGAGATTCCGGTGGTGCTGGCCTGGGATCTGCCGGTCACCAGCTTCGCCACCGGCACCCGCGCCCTGCGGCGCTACACCGATGTCTACGGCGATGGTGGCGACAACGCCGCCGCGATCGCCGCCGAGGCCCTGCGCGACTGGCGGCAGTGGCGCGAGGCGATCGACGCCTGGCAGGCGCCTGTGGTGGAACGCACCGATCTGCCGGAGCCGTTGCGCATGGCCCTGCTGAACGAGCTCTACGACCTGGCCAGCGGCGGCACCCTCTGGACTGCTGCCACGGCCGACGATCCGGTGGGCCGCTTCGGAGTGCTCGAGTGCCTCGACTACGCCTGGTACGAAAGCCTCGATGTGCGCCTCTATGGCTCCTTCGCCCTGCTGCAGCTCTGGCCCGAGCTCGACAAGGCCGTGCTGCGCAGCTTCGCCCGCGCCATCCCCGCCGCCGACCCCACCCCGAGGCCGATCGGTTGGTACTTCACCCAGGGGAAGGGCCGGGTCGAGGCCGCCCGCAAGATCGCCGGCGCCACCCCCCACGATCTGGGCGCCCCCAACGAGCGCCCCTGGGACGCCACCAACTACACCGCCTACCAGGACTGCAACCTCTGGAAGGATCTGGCCAGCGACTTCGTGCTGCAGGTGTGGCGCACCTTCCGGCTGGCCCCCAGCGGTGAGGATCTCAGCTTCCTGGCGGACTGCTGGCCGGCGGCGGTGCAGGCCCTGCGCTATCTGCAAACCTTTGATGTCAACGGCGACGGCCTGCCCGACAACGGCGGCGCCCCGGATCAGACCTTTGACGACTGGCCGCTCAAGGGTGTCAGCGCCTATTGCGGCGCCCTCTGGATCGCCGCCCTGGAGGCGGCCCTGGCCATGGGGCAACGTCTGCAGCTGGAGCTGGGTCTCGACACCAGCGCCGAGCAGAGGGAGTTCGGCAGCTGGCTCGAGCGCTCGAGGGCGAACTTCGATCGCCTGCTCTGGAACGGCGAGTACTACGAGATCGATGCCGAAAGCGGAACGCCTGTGGTGATGGCCGACCAGCTCTGCGGCGACTTCTACGCCCGCCTGCTGGACCTGCCGCCGGTGGTGGCCGAGGATCGGGCCCGTTCGGCCCTCAAGGCCGTGAGGGAGGCCTGCTTCGAGCGCTTCGAGGGCGGGCGCCTGGGGGTGGCCAACGGCCTGCGGCGCGATGGCACCCCCCTGGATCCCAACGGCACCCATCCCCTGGAGGTGTGGACCGGCATCAATTTCGGCCTGGCGGCCTACTACCGCCTGATGGGCGACACCCCCACAGCCCTGGCAATCACCTCGGCCGTGGTGGAACAGGTCTACGCAGGCGGCCTGCAGTTCCGCACCCCCGAGGCGATCACCGCGGCGGGCACCTTCCGGGCCTGCCACTACCTGCGGGCCATGGCGATCTGGGCCCTGTGGGCCACCCATACCGGCTGGCAGCCGATTCCGGGGGCGGAGCGGACTCCCGTTCCTGTGGCTGCGCCATGAGCAGCAGGGTTCGCGCAAGGTGGCTGGCGGCACTGCTGCTGGGCTTCCTCGTTTTGCTGGGATCTCCAAAAGGTGCCCAGGCCCAGATCCAGGCCAGCCCCATGGAGACCGGTACCGGCCTGGTGCGCAGCCTCGAGAGCCTGCGCGACCTCGACTACCAGAGCTGGCAGGTGGTGGCGTATCGGCAGGGACCCGCCCGCGCGGGCGCTCCCATCACCCTTCGCATCGTCAGCTACCCGGGGCGGGTGCGCCTCGACCATCCCACGCCGCTGGAGGTGCGTTCGGGGCGGCTCCAGTGGCAGTTGGACGACATCACCCTCACCAGCCCCAAGCTTTCAGCCGACAACCGTGCCGCGGCCGCCGAGTTCGACCTGTCGCTCCTCCTGGCCGACCTGCGCCTGAGCCGGCCGTTGCGGTTGCAGCTGCCCGGGGTCTTCGTGGAGCTCCCGGTTCCTCCCTACGTGGTGGAGGAGTGGCGGAGCCTGGCGACAGCATCAACACCCCCTCCCCCGAACGAGCGCTGATCTCCATCGGCACGATCTCTGCAGCACATTGTCCCCGAGGCGTCAGCGCGGCACCCATGTCTCCCTCCCTCTGGCTCCCCTGGATGCGCCGGACTCTGCAACTGGCGGCATTGGGCGGGGGCCGCACCAGCCCGAACCCGATGGTGGGCGCCGTTGTTCTGGACGCTGGCGGCACTCTGGTGGGGGAAGGCTTTCACGCCCGTGCCGGTGAACCCCATGCCGAAGTGGGGGCCCTGCGCCAGGCCGGCGATCGGGCCCGGGGCGGCACCCTGGTCGTGAGCCTCGAGCCCTGCTGCCATCACGGTCGCACGCCACCGTGCAGCGAAGCGGTGATCGCCGCCGGCATTGCCCGGGTGGTGGTGGCCATGTCCGACCCCGACCCGCGGGTTGCAGGGTCCGGCCTGGCCCGTCTTCGGGCAGCGGGGCTGGAGGTTATCGAAGGTGTTGCCGGGAGTGAGGCTCATCGCCTCAACCGCGCCTTCGTGCATCGGGTCCTCACTGGCCGTCCCCTGGGGGTGCTCAAGTGGGCGATGAGCCTTGATGGCCGGACGGCACTTCCCAATGGGGACAGCCAATGGATCAGTGGTGACGCGGCACGGGAATGGGTGCACCGTCTTCGGGCGGGCTGTGACGCCGTGATCGTGGGGGGTGGCACGGTGCGCACTGATGACCCCCTGCTCACCAGCCGCGGTCGGCGGGATCCCGAGCCGCTGCGGGTGGTGCTGAGCCGTGGCCTGGACCTGCCTGCGGCTGCCTGGTTGTGGGACACCACCGTGGCCCCCACCCTTGTGGCCCATGGCCCTGGGGCACCACAGAAGCGGCGCGAGGCGTTCGACCGCATGGTCCAGGCTTCAGCAGGGGATTCTCCTGCCATCGATAGCGCGGAGGTCGATCCGGCCGATCCCCTTACAAATGCAAGCGGGCCACAGCGCCTGGAATTGCCGGCCTGTGAACCCCTGGCCCTGCTGGAGGCACTGGCGGAACGGGGCTGCAACCGGGTGCTGTGGGAGTGCGGCCCCGAACTGGCGGCCGCGGCGATCCGCCAGGGCTGCGTACAGGAGCTGGCGGCGGTGATCGCCCCGAAGCTTCTGGGGGGCCCACCGGCACGCACCCCCCTCGGGAACCTTGGTTTTGAAAGCCTCGTTAAGGTCCCATGCTGGCGGGAACTGAACCGTCACCAGCTTGGTAGAGACCTGCTTTGGGAATTAGAAGGCCCCCAGCCGCCGACCGCTCCCTCGGATCCCCCCATCGATGGATGGGGCAGCGCCAGTCCCCGGTCGGCGCCATGAGCGGCAGGCCTCACGAAAGCGTCTTGATTCATGGACGCCAGGCCTGCCACTACCAGCTGGCCAATCCCTGGAACCAACCCCTCGGGCGCATCAGCGAGTTCCTGGGGCCCATCCTGCTCGACCCCCAGAGTTATGCGGTTGAGCTTGGAGTCCGCTTGCTGAGCTCGAACCTAGTGGGGATGGATCGACGCCGGCGCATCGTGGAGGAAACCCTCCATCTCAAGGAACTTGATCGGCGCCTGCGGCGGAAACTGCTGCTGCGTTCCCTGCTTCCCCCCCAGGAGTGGATCCCCGGTGCGGTGTGCAGCTTGGTGGATAGCCGGCAATGGTGCGGCAGTTACTTCCACTGGTTTCTGGATTGCCTTCCCCGCCTTATTGCCGCCCACCATCACAGCCTTCGCCGCGGCGAGGCCCCCCGGGTTATCGTGCCAGCGAGTCTGAACCCCTGGCAGGGGGAATCCCTGCACCTGATAGGTCTCCCCGCCGAACAGCGGATAGCCCATCACCCCATCGGCGGCGGCGGCATCGCCGTGGAGCGCTTGATCGGCTATGTGGCGCACCGCTGGCAGCGACTAGGGGATGCCCCGTTCGATGCCGCCTCCCCCTGGGCGATCCGCTGGCTTGCTGATCACCTGTCCGCTGCCGTGCCGCGGGACTCCGGCTTGCTACCGCGGCGGCTCTACCTGTCCCGGGGTGGGGCGCCGACGCGCCGGGTGGCTAATGAGGATGAGGTGCTGGCTCTTCTGGAACCCCACGGTTTCGTGGCGGTCCGCTGCGAGCAGCTCAGTCTCAGCGAGCAGATCGCTCTGTTCCGGGACGCCACCCACATCGTGGCACCCCACGGCGCTGGCCTCACAAATCTGCTTCATGCCCGAGGCGGATGCGTTCTTGAACTGTTTCCTGAGGGCCATGGCGTGCGACCCGATTTCTTCCAACTGGCCATGATCAATCACCTGAGCTATCAGCACGCCGTCTGCCCATCCAGCGGCCCCGCCATCAACTTTAAAGTTCCCGCCCGGGTTATCGAAAACTTTCTGGACCGAATGCTCTGATCGCTTCGGCGCCCTCATCGGATACTTCCAGTAGTCAGCGTCATCAGAGCTCCAGCCCCTGGCTCAGGCGGCCTTCGAGGCCCATCCTTCGGTGAGGCATGCACCTCCGGGACTTTGGTAGATTGACTCAAACTGCTCAAGGTGGATGGAAAGAACGCTGGTGGTTATTCTTGCTGAGACCAGAGCATACGAATTCTCTTTTGCTTCATTCAAGAGCAATTTGCTCGATAGTCTTGGTGCTGATCTGGCCTTGTGCATTGCAAACAATGAGTGGGAGCATCAAGGCAATCCCTACTATCAAGCAGCCAAATATATCTGGACTTACGAAGAGCCCCGGGACTGGGGGACTGCCTTCGACCTGGCACAGAAAGTCGAGGGATGGCATGGGGACTGGCGCTGTCTTCTCCAGTTGAACGGTATTCTGATGGGAGGCGTTCACGATCATTCGGGCTGCCGCACCAAAGGTTCGGGTTCGATCCTTCTGTTTTTCAGATGGCTACTAAAGCAGAAACTGATTGAAACCGGCGTGTACAAACAGTACGACAGATTCGTAATTACTCGGTCAGACTATATTCATACTGTGCATCACTTCCCTTTGCGCTTGATGAATTGTGATCACATCTGGATTCCCGACGGAGAGGACTATGGGGGATATACTGATAGGCACATCGTCGTCAGTCAGAAAGATGTATTGGCTGTGCTCTCGGTGACCGATCCGATCCTTCGAGACCCAGAAGGATTGTATCACCGCCTATGCAGTCGAAGGGAATGGAATCTTGAGCGTTATCTTAAGTATGCCTTCTGCGAGCTAGGGATTGACGCATGTGTACGCAGATATCCGTTCACAATGTATGCCGTTCGATCGGCAGACGGCAGAACCAGCTGGAGCACTGGCACCTTCTCAATGCGACATGGCTACTGCATCAAGTATAGAGATGAGCACAGGAAAGCTCTTCTGGCCAGCAAGATGATCCTCAGGCCCGAAGACTGGACGCCTGAAGCGACAGCGGCATTTTGCAAGCTTGTCTCATTCACTGATTGGCTTCAGCATTGCACATCCTTATGGGTTCACCCGATCAAAAACGTCCGACTCAGAAGATTCTGTTGCATGCTGATCTATGGTTCGTTTCTCTCTGATCGTTGGTTTGCTTCAGTCTATAGTCGTCTCTGTGTCGTTTGGGCACAGTTTCTCACGTTTAGCAACCATAGGGGGGGCGCCGGCGGCGGCATCGCCGTCTAGCCTGTTGAAAAGCCTTGCACCAAGCCCATGAGAATCCTGCAAGAATGATGACTTCCGTGTTAGTCTTTGGAGTTTCAGGCTTTCTGGGTAGATACATTGCTCATGAGTTTCTAGCCAATGGGTATCCGGTGATCGGTGTCGATGCTGGTCAAAAGAGTTTCATCCCAGACCTTGATCTATTTCGTTATGAAAAAGTTAACGTCCCTGGCAATGCCTTCAGCTCCCTGCTTGCAGAACTGCAGCCTTGGCTTGTGATCAACTGCGCTGGCAGCGCTTCTGTGGGTGCTTCATTCACCAGCCCTTCGATTGATTTTCAGGCAAATACTATGCTTGTCTTCGAGGTTCTTGAGGCCATCAGACTCATGGCGCCGGATTCCAGGTTCATCATGTTGTCCAGTGCCGCCGTTTACGGAAATCCAAGCGGTCTTCCGATCTCAGAGAATCACAGACTCGAACCTTTGTCTCCCTATGGATTTCACAAGCTTCAAGCTGAGTCTCTCTGCTTGGAATACAGTAAAATCCATGGCATCAAAACCGCTGTGGCTCGGATATTCTCGGCTTATGGCTCTGGACTTCGTCGTCAGGTGATTTGGGACATCGTGAGGCGATCACTCACCTATGGTGAGCTAGAGCTGATGGGAACGGGAGAAGAAACAAGAGATTTCCTTCACGCCAAGGATGTGGCCTTGGCCATTCGAATAATGGCGGAGCATTCCTCGTTTGCAGGAGAGGCTTATAATGTAGCTTCGGGTGAGGAAGTGTCAATACAGGAGCTTGCAACTCTTCTCACCACTATGATCGGTACTCATTCGTCGCCGAGATTCAATGGCCAGCAAGATCCTGGTTCGCCCAAAAACTGGCGCGCTGACATCGGTAGGCTGCAGGGGCTCGGATTCACTCCTTCCATTTCACTCATGCAGGGCCTTCAGGATTTTCTGCAATGGAGCAGAGGCCAGTTGGTCTAATGAAAACGGAAGCAATAACTAATCACTGATTTAACCACCAGCTTTTTCCTGATTATGTATGGGCTAGGAAAGCTCTGAGCAACAATACTGTTTAGAGCGTCTTGAACACCATTCGCTTGCGGCGAACAGTTTCAAGGCAGATCGAGCGTACTTCGGCCAGATCTTGTCATTGTCCGGCGAAATCTAGTCCATTTTCGGTCAATGTTGCGCTAACTGGGCACACTTCTCACTTAATCACGTCTGGCATAGGAACTGATGTCGAGCCATGAACAGGTTCGCGAGCGTTGCCAGAACTTGGACCTTGCAGCCATTCTTGTGCATGCCGCGCAGGCGGGACTTCTGAAAACTTAACTGCCGCTATGGCCTCCGGCCGACTTCGTCTAGATCACGCGGAATGGGTGCTCACATTTTGCACCGATGTGAGCTGGCGTCCCCGGCAGTGGTGTAAATCCCCAGGGCCTCAGCCCGGCGTAGCCGGGCTGAGCGTCCGCACCTCAGGCGATCGGCTCCACGGCTGACGTTGCAAGGGGTGGGCAGGCCCGTTTCCCTGGTTTGAGAACCACCTCAACCAGACAGACCATGCCCAAGACCCATGCTGCCGTACCTGAGCTGGCCTCGCTACTCGATGGCAGCAGTGCCGGGGAGCTGATCCCTGAACTGGCACGCCACGGCCTGCAGCAGCTGATCGAGCTGGAGCTCGCTGCCTTCCTCGGTGCGGACTGGCACGAGCGCACCGAGGAGCGGCTCGGCCACCGCAACGGCTACCGGCCTCGCACCCTGACCACCCAGGTGGGGGATCTGGCGCTGCACATCCCGAAACTGCGCGCGGGCAGCTTTCTCCCCTCGATCCTCGAACCCCGCCGCCGGGTCGATCAGGCCCTGTATGCGGTGATCATGGAGGCCTATATCGGTGGGGTCTCCACCCGCAAGGTCGATGCCCTGGTGGCGGCGCTCGGCTCCCAGAGCGGCATCTCCAAGTCACAGGTGAGTCGCATCTGTCAGGAGATCGACCAGCAGGTGCAGGCGTTTCTGAGCCGGCCGCTGGAGAGCAGCGGCTATGCCTACGTCTACCTCGATGCCACCTACCTCAAGGGCCGCCTCGGCAAGGCCCAGCAGGTCTGCTCCCGCGCCGTCGTCGTCGCCATGGGGGTGAACGAGGATGGTCGCCGGGAGTTGCTGGGCCTCAAGGTCGGCGACAGCGAGACCGAGACCTTCTGGGCGGAGTTCATCGCCCATCTCAAGGAACGGGGCCTGGGTGGCGTCAGGCTGGTGATCTCCGACGCCCACACCGGCCTCACCAAGGCGATCCGCCGCCAGCTGCAGGGCTGTGTGTGGCAGCGCTGCCGGGTCCATTTCGCCCGCAACCTGCTGCAGTGCGTCCCCAAGGCTCACCAAGGCATGGTCACCGCCGCCCTGCGCAGCGTGTTCGCGCAGGAGAGCGCTGAGGAGATCGAGTCACGCTGGGTCGATCTGGCCGCCTCGCTGGCGGAGCGCTTCCCCAAGGCCGCTGCGCTCATGCACGGCACCAAGGAGGACGTGCTGGCCTTCCGGCCCTTCCCAAGGGACCACTGGCGCAAGATCTGGAGCACCAACCTGCTGGAGCGGGTCAATGAAGAAATCAAGCGCCGCACCAGGGTGGTCGGCATCTTCCCCAACGATGCCGCAATCACCCGTCTGGTGGGTGCGGTGTTGCTGGAGCAGCACGAGCACTGGCAGCTGGAGGGCCGCCGCATGTTCTCCGCCGAGAGCATGACGACCATCGCCGAACTGGGCGACACCCCTGCTCTGCAGGCCGCTGGGGCCTGAGAGCTGCAAGACGCAGGCCCCAGGTGATCGAGGCTGCAGCGCCCCCACAGGGCGCAGCGGCCTGGATCGCCGCCCGGGGGCCGGTCACTGCAACCCCTGGCTGCATAGAACACATCAGCTCACAACACATCCGGAATCGTACGAAAGACTTGACAGGTCAATCGTCCCGATTCATCGTGGTTACAGGAGGCGCATCTGATCCTCCGGAATGACAGCCCGTCATTCCACCCTGTTCACCCTCTGATCAGGGCATTCGGGCCTCGGGTTTTACACCACGCAAAGGGACGCGGCCCGATGTGAGCCTTGGCGACTTCGACAAGATCTTCCAGCCGTCCTTCCGGGGTCTCGGGTAAAGCCCGCCGCTTCCCCGGCCGCATCGCGACACGGAAGCCGATGGCCATGCCTTTCATCTCTTCTCGCCTCTCGATCCCCTGGTAGCCGGAATCGGCGTAGACCACTGTCTCCTTCCCGTGCAGGAGTTCGGCGGCTGGGGTCTGGTCATGCACATTCGCGGCTGTCGTCTCCACCGAGTGGATGAGGCCGTTGTCCTTGTCAACACCGATATGGACTTTCATCCCGTAGTACCACTGGTTGCCCTTCTTGGTCTGGTGCATCTCGGGATCCTTCTCGCCTTTCTTGTGCTTGGTGGAACTTGGTGCTGCGATCAGGGTGGCATCAATGATCGTGCCCTGCTCCATCGAGAGTCCCTGCTGATGTAGGCAGTAGACCAGATGCCGAGAGAATTGGTAGGACGCAGAGGTTCGTGGTCTAAGAAGCACGTGGCACCGAAGGTGGCGTTTTTGCAGCTATTTCAGCATTAACTTACATCAACTCGGGATGCTGAGGATCCCCCTTGAACGGACCCTCCACATCAGCCGTGATCCAGCCGCCATAGAAGGGGCCGGGCTGGGGAGTCACCCGCTCCCCATCCAGCCAGCAGCCATCCATCGGTCCGGGATAGAGGGCGTACCAACCGGCCAGGGCGCGGAAGGCGGGCGTGGGTTCGGGGTATTGCCACACCGCCCGCCGCAGTCGCCGCCCATCGGCAGCCACCACATCGAACCAGCGGGCCACCCCCTTCCATTCACAGAAGCTGCGGCCCTCCACCGGCTCAAGCATGTCCAGGGCCATGGCCTCCGGCGGCAGGTAGAAGGTGGGCGGATGGAAGGTCTCCAGCACCCGCAGGGACATCCGGGTCTCGCAGAGCACACGCCCCAGGGCTTCCACCCGCACATGCCGATCGCAGGCCACGAGGGCCGGTGGCCGGGGATAGTCGGCCACCCGCTCGGGGAGACCCGAGCGCACCCAGGGGGCAGGGGGGTTGGCAGACGGTCTCATCCCGGGATGAAGTGGCGAAGCCGGCGCGCTTCGGCGCCGGCGCGCTCCTGAAGCTCCTGATCGCTGAGTCGTGCCTCCTCCCGCTGCTGGGCCGCAATCACATCCGCCTCCACCACCGTGAAGCCCTCATCGCGAGCCAGCTCGAGAAAGGCGTTCAGGGCGAGTGGGTTCTCATGGTCGTGGAGGCGACACTCCAGTTCCGGACGTTGGCGGGCGTGTTCAAGGAAGGCATCGAGCTGCTCGAGCGTCATGACGGGAAGGGATCGTTGATCCCTGTTTAACCGGTCACGACCGTGGTCCGGCAAAACCTCAGCTCATGAGCAGATCGAGCTGTCCCGACGGGCTGGCCCTGGAGGTCGGCCTGTCTCGATCGGGCCCCACCTCCAGTTTCACCGCCTCCCAGGCCGCCGGATCCCAGGGAGCCATCAGCGGCTCGAGGGCCCTGAGGCCCGGCCCGTCGGCGGGGGCCAGCCAGGGTTCCTCCAGGCCGTCAGGGATCACCACGGGCATGCGGTCATGGACCCGCATCAGCAGGTCGTTGGGCGCGGTGGTGAGCACGCAGCAGGTGTCCAGTTCTCCCCCATCGGGTCCCACCCACCGGTCCCAGAGGCCGCCAAGCCAGAACGGCGCCTGGTCACGGCGGCGGAACAGCCACGGCTGCTTCCTCATCCGGCCGGTGGCCGGATCGGTGCGGCTCTGCCACTCGTAGAACCCGTCGGCGGGGATCAGGGCGCGGCGATGTCGCCAGGGACCGCGGAAGCTGGCCTTCTCGCCCACCGTTTCGCTGCGGGCATTGATCGGTCGGCGCGAGGGTTTCTGCGCCCCGAGCGGATCCCGGCTCCACTCCGGCAGCAGGCCCCAGAGCGCCAGAGCCACCCCCAGCTCCCCATGCTCCTGCCGCTGCACCAGCACCGGCTCTCCAGGCCGCACCTGGGGCCGGGGGGCGTAGTGCTCCGCCAGACCCGGCGGCAGGGGCCCCCGCAGACGGGGGAGCAGGCGATCGACCGTGGTGGTGAGGGAGAAGCGGCCGCACATCGCAGGGGGGAGGCTTCGATGCGGAGCGCGGGGGAGCGTTCGGTTCTCCCGCCCCCGCCTGGATACGCCGAGGGACACGCGTGCCTAGTTTGGACCGGAATGACGCTGCCCGCCGCATGGCCATCCGCCAGGACGACAATCGCCCAACCCGGCGCTTCGGTCTGATCAATCTTCTGCTGATCGGCTTCGGTGTGCTGCTGCTGTTCAGCAACTTCCTGCCGAATCCGTCCAACCAGGTTCCCCGCGTTCCCTACTCCCTGTTCATCAACCAGGTGGATGACGGCAATGTGAAGCGGGTTTACATCACCTCCGATCAGATCCGCTACGAGCTGAACAAGCCGCCGGCGGAAGGGGCGCCCACCGTTCTGGCCACCACCCCGATCTTCGACATGGAGCTGCCCCAGCGGCTCGAGCAGCATGGCGTCGAATTCGCGGCCGCTCCGCCCCGCCGGCCCAGCCTGATCAGCACGGTGCTGAGCTGGGTGGTGCCGCCGTTGATCTTCATCCTGGTGCTGCAGTTCTTCGCCCGCCGCAGCGGCATGGGCGGAGCCCAGGGAGCCCTGAGCTTCACCAAGAGCAAGGCCAAGGTCTACGTCCCGGATGAGGAGTCGCGGGTCACCTTCGCCGATGTGGCCGGCGTCGACGAGGCCAAGACCGAGCTCACCGAGATCGTCGACTTCCTCAAGACCCCCGAGCGCTACGCCGCCATCGGTGCCCGCATCCCCAAGGGCGTCCTGCTGGTGGGCCCCCCCGGCACCGGCAAGACCCTGCTTTCCAAGGCCGTGGCCGGTGAGGCCGGCGTGCCCTTCTTCATCATCTCCGGCTCCGAGTTCGTGGAACTGTTCGTGGGGGCCGGCGCCGCCCGCGTGCGCGACCTGTTCGAGGAAGCCAAGAAGAAGGCCCCCTGCATCATCTTCATCGACGAACTTGACGCCATCGGCAAGAGCCGCTCCGGCTCGATGGGCGTGGTCGGCGGCAACGACGAGCGCGAGCAGACCCTCAACCAGCTGCTCACCGAGATGGACGGCTTCACCGCCCAGGACAAGCCTGTGATCGTGCTCGCGGCTACCAACCAGCCCGAAACCCTCGATGCCGCCCTGCTGCGTCCGGGTCGCTTCGACCGTCAGGTGCTGGTGGATCGCCCCGACCTGTCGGGCCGCAAGAGGATTCTCGACATCTATGCCAAGAAGGTGAAGCTCGCCGCTGGGGTCGATCTCGACAAGATCGCCCAGGCCACCAGCGGTTTCGCCGGCGCCGATCTTGCCAACCTGGTGAACGAGGCCGCCCTGCTGGCCGCCCGCGCCTACCGCACCACCGTGGAGCAGGGCGATCTCAACGAGGCGATCGAGCGGGTGGTGGCGGGCCTCGAGAAGAAGAGCCGCGTGCTCCAGCCCGACGAGAAGAAGGTGGTGGCTTACCACGAGGTGGGCCACGCGATCGTGGGGCACCTGATGCCCGGCGGCAGCAAGGTGGCCAAGATCTCGATCGTGCCCCGCGGCATGGCCGCCCTCGGCTACACCCTGCAGCTGCCCACCGAGGAGCGCTTTCTCAATTCCAAGGAAGACCTGGAAGGTCAGATCGCCACCCTGCTGGGGGGCCGCAGCGCCGAGGAGATCGTCTTCGGGGAGGTGACCACCGGCGCCGCCAACGACCTGCAGCGCGCTACCGACATCGCCGAGCAGATGGTGGGCACGTACGGCATGAGCGACACCCTCGGCCCCCTGGCCTACGACAAGCAGGGCGGCAGCCGCTTCCTCGGTGGTCCCTCCAATCCCCGCCGTGTGGTCAGCGATGCCACGGCCCAGGCGATCGACAAGGAGGTGCGTGGCCTGGTGGACCGTGCCCATGAGCGGGCCCTCAGCATCCTGCGCCACAACCGCGAGCTGCTGGAGTCGATCTCCCAGAAGATCCTCGACAAGGAGGTGATCGAGGGCGACGAGCTCAAGGATCTCCTGGCTGCCAGCACCATGCCCCAGGACGCGGTGGCGGTGATCTGAGCGAGAGGCGGCCCCGCCGCCCTCAGCCTCAGCCGTGAAGGAAGGCTCTCCTCCCCTTGACGGCAAGGCCCCCGATCCCGGATAAGGGTTCTTTGAAGTGGCTCCATGGCGACGTCCTCCGCCACCTCCTCCCTCGGCGGCCTCACGGGCCGTGACCTTCTCTCCTCCGCCGACCTCTCCAGCGGCGAGACGGCCGACCTGCTTCAGCTTGCCGCCGATCTCAAGGCCGGCCGCCGGCGCATCGATCTCGCCGGGCGGATGCTTGGCCTGATCTTCCGCAAGGCCTCCACCCGCACCCGCGTGAGTTTTTCGGTGGCGATGGCCCGCCTCGGCGGCCAGACCATCGACCTGCTGCCCACCGTCACCCAGGTCGACCGGGGCGAGCCGATCGCCGACACAGCCCGGGTGCTCAGCCGCTACTGCGACGCCCTGGCGATCCGCACCTTCGCCCAGGAGGAGCTCGCCGACTACGCCCACTGGGCGTCGATTCCCGTGGTCAACGCCCTCACCGACCGGGAGCATCCCTGCCAGGCCCTGGCGGATTACCTCACCCTGATGGAGGCGTTCGGCAGCCGTCCGGCCGATCTGGCCGGACTCACCCTTGCCTACGTGGGCGACGGCAACAACGTGGCCCATTCCCTGCTGCTGTGCGGAGCCCTCTTGGGTGTGAATGTGCGGGTGGGCTGCCCGCAGGGATTCGCCCCCGAGGAGGCGGTGGTGGAGCAGGCCCGCAGCCTGGCCGCCGGTCGCAGCTCCGTGGAGGTGGTGCACGATCCGGTGGCCGCCGTGCGCGGTGCCCATGCTTTGTACACGGATGTCTGGGCCTCGATGGGCCAGGAGGAGGAGCAGGCCGAGCGAGCCTTGGCGTTCACCGGTTGGTGCCTGGATGAAGGCCTGCTCTCGGAGGCGGACGGGCGGGCGATCGTTCTGCATTGTCTGCCGGCCCACCGCGGTGAGGAGATCAGTCCAGGCGTGATCGAAGGGGCGTCCAGCCGGGTGTTTGATCAGGCGGAGAACCGGCTGCACGCCCAGCAGGCCCTGCTGGCCGCCCTTCTTGGGGGGGCCTGAGCCGCCTGTCGAACCTTCGGCCCCATCGGCATTGCTGGACAACCTCCCGCTCCGGAGGTACACCTGTATCAGAACATCCTCGCCCATGCCCGCCCCCCAGCAGGAGCTCACCCCCGCCCAGCAGGAGCTCTACGACTGGCTCGATGACTACATCGGCAGCCACCGTCACAGCCCCTCGATCCGCCAGATGATGGAGGCCATGGGCCTGCGCTCCCCGGCCCCGATCCAGAGCCGGCTGCGCCATCTGCAGCAGAAGGGCTGGATCACCTGGCAGGAGGGGCAGGCCAGAACCCTGCAGCTCCTTGGTGGCGGCCGGCCCCAGGGGATTCCGGTGCTCGGGGCGGTGGCCGCCGGTGGGCTGGTCGACACCTTCGATGATGTGCAGGAGCGGCTCGACCTCTCGACCGTGCTCGAGAGCCGCGACCTGTTCGCACTCACGGTGAACGGCGACTCGATGGTGGAGGCCCACATCGCCGACGGCGACGTGGTGCTGATGGAGCCCGTGCACGATCCGGCCCGGCTGCGCCAGGGAACCATCGTCAGCGCCCTGGTGCCCGGCAGCGGCACCACGCTGAAGCACTGGTTCCGCGAGGGCGGTCGGGTGCGTCTCGAAGCGGCCAACACCGCCTATGAGCCGATCGTTCTGCCGGCCGAGCAGGTGAGCGTTCAGGGAAGGCTGGTGGCGGTCTGGCGGCAGGTCTGAGCCGCTCCTGGAGCCTGATGGTTGCCCCTGTTGGAGGTGGGGGACCCCAGCGTGTAAGCTCTCTACATCGACGGACGGGGCTTGCGGCTCCGTGATCACATCCCGGGAACCACCAGAGTTTTCGGCCGCCGATGCCACCAAGGGGCCATAGCTCAGCTGGTAGAGCACCTGCATGGCATGCAGGGGGTCAGCGGTTCGAGTCCGCTTGGCTCCACTTTTTACATTGAACACGTTCTGGTTCCGGGGTCTTCCCGGGCAGCAGCCTCCTTTCGGGAGGCTTTTTTGTGGGCCGACGTGGCCATGCTCCCGGGTTCTGGCGATGTTGGTGGCCTTGACACCTCCCGGCAAGCGTGTGATACGTTGGAGGACTGCGCGGGCAACCAAGCAGCGCCAGGCCTGGTGTGAGCAGGAGCGGCTGAGGAAGCCGTGAGAGCGAAGCGAGGTCCCTGGGAGGA
>JANWUS010000005.1 GCA_024958715.1 Cyanobium sp. FGCU52
ATGTATCAGTCTAGCCTGAGGAGGCCTGTGCGGAGCTTGCTACCTAATCAAGTGGTGCAATGAAATAGAATAGCTCGCAGACCTGCCTGCCAAGACGATACGCATGTTTCCTTCCACGCCAATCATGAGCAAACGGCCAAGGTGTGCAGCCAAGAAACGTCTTTCCCTTGCGGATAAGGTTTGCCGCCAAGATATGGGCTATTGCGATTGACAAGCCCAGCCAGCCGCCTGGCGGCACCGTCAGGCCCATGGCTGGCCTCAGGCCCTGCCCACCAGCTTCTGGCGCAGGCCCTTGATCCGGTCGCGCAGGTTGGCGGCCTCCTCGAACTCCAGGTTCTTCGCCGCCGCCTTCATCCGGTCCTCCAGCTGGGTGATCAGCTCCGGCAGGGCATCGAGCGGCACCTCGTCGTGCTCGGCCTGTTCGGTGGCCTGCTCCAGCTGGGCGTCGCTGAGACGCCTGGACACCTCCAGGAAGGCGAGGATCGCGTTGCCGGCGCGCTTGCCGGCGGGGGTGGGCGTGATGCCGTTCTGCTCGTTGTAGGTCTGCTGGATGGCGCGGCGGCGTTCGGTCTCCGAGATCGCCTTGGCCATGGAGTCGGTGAGATTGTCGGCATAGAGCAGGGCCACCCCCTCCACGTGACGGGCGGCGCGGCCGATCGTCTGGATCAGGGAGCGCTCGGCCCGCAGGAAGCCCTCCTTGTCGGCGTCGAGGATCGCCACCAGCGACACCTCGGGCAGGTCGAGGCCCTCCCGCAGCAGGTTCACCCCCACGAGCACGTCGTACTCGCCGTTCCTGAGGTCCTGGATGATCTCGATCCGCTCGATCGAGTGGATCTCCGAGTGCAGGTAGCGCACCCGCACGCCGTTCTCGGCCAGGTAGTCGGTGAGGTCCTCCGCCATGCGCTTGGTGAGGGTGGTCACCAGCACCCGCTCCTGCTTGTCGGCGCGCACCCTGATCTCGCCCAGGAGATCGTCGACCTGGCCGTCGGTGGGGCGCACCTCCACGATCGGATCCAGCACGCCGGTGGGGCGGATCACCTGCTCCACCACCTCCCCCTGGCTCTGGGCCAGCTCCCAGCTGCCGGGGGTGGCGGAGACGAAGATCGACTGCCGCGCCTTGTGCCAGAACTCCTCCCCCTTGAGGGGCCGGTTGTCGGCGGCGGAGGGCAGGCGGAAGCCGTGCTCGATCAGCACCTGCTTGCGGCTCTGGTCGCCGTTGTACATCGCCTGCAGCTGGCTGCAGGTGACGTGGCTCTCGTCCACCACCAGCAGCCAGTCGTCGGGGAAATAGTCGATCAGGCATTCAGGCGGCGTGCCCGCCGGGCGGCCGGCCAGGTGGCGGGCGTAGTTCTCGACGCCGTTGCAGTAGCCCACCTGCTCGAGCATCTCGAGGTCGTAGGTGGTGCGCTGCTCCAGCCGCTGGGCCTCCAGCAGCCGCCCCTGAGCGTTCAGTACATCGAGCCGCTCGCGCAGTTCGGCGCGGATCGCCTTGATCGCCTCCTCCAGCCGCTCCTTCGGCGTCACGAAGTGCTTGGCCGGATAGATGTTGATCGCCTCCAGACTCTGGAGAATCTCGCCGGTGGTGGGGTCCACATAGCGGATCGCTTCCACCTCGTCGCCGAACAGTTCGACCCGCACCAGCCGATCCTCGTAGGCCGGACCGATCTCCAGCACATCGCCGCGCACGCGGAAGCGGCCCCGGGAGATCTCCAGATCGTTGCGCGAGTATTGGTTGTTCACCAGCTCCCGCAGGGAGCCGCGCAGGTTGAGGCTTTCGCCCACCCGGAACTTCACGGCCGCCTTGAGGTATTCCGAGGGAATGCCCAGGCCGTAGATGCAGCTGATCGAGGCCACCACGATCACATCGCGACGCTCGAACAGCGAGCGGGTGGCCGAGTGACGCAGCATGTCGATCTCTTCGTTGATCGATGCCGTCTTGGCGATGTAGGTATCCGAAACCGGAACGTAGGCCTCGGGCTGGTAGTAGTCGTAATAGGAGATGAAATATTCCACCGCATTGTGCGGGAAGAACTCGCGCAGTTCGTTGCAGAGCTGGGCCGCCAGCGTCTTGTTGTGGGCAAGCACCAGCGTCGGCCGGCCGGTGCGGGCGATCACGTTGGCGATCGTGAAGGTCTTGCCCGTGCCGGTGGCACCGAGCAGGGTCTGATAGGGCCGGCCGCCATCGACCCCCTTCACCAGGGCGTCGATGGCGGCCGGCTGGTCACCCTTCGGTTCGTAGGGAGCGTGAAGCTGAAACACCATGGGGCCCATTCTGGGCCCCATGGCGGGAGGCTGCGGAACGCCGCGGCGAGGGGGAACCCGACCCGGAGCTCAGCCGATCGGACCGGTGAACAGCGCCGCCGCTCCGGTGAGCTTGACGTTGAGACCGGGAATCGCGTTGAGGATGAAGTAGCAGAGCACGCTGTACACCAGAGCCCCGAGAGCGGCGCTGGTCAGCCCGTTGCGCAGCCGGAATCCCTGGATCAGCCAGGCCGCCAGGCCGAACAGGATGATCGTGATCACCCAGTCGAACAGCCAGCCGATCGGGATCAGCCCGCCGAGGGTGGTGATCGCCCACGCCGGACCGAGGATGAACTTCAGCGGCCACGTGAGGATCACGCCGAGGAGGCCGATCACCACAGCGGAGACAAGGGCGATCGGAAAACTCGCCATCTCGATGCCCAGGAAGGGGACCTGGGCGATCAGCAGCAGGATGATCGCCCGGATCGGCCACTGGAGAAGGGAGACGAGCAAGCCAGCCATGGAAGGGAACGCGCGGGAAGGAGAACCATCCCGTCCAGGCTAGGCAGGGGCTCAGACGCGCACAACGGCCCGTTGATCAATGGCCTCCCGCAGGCCCCGCACCACCGCCACCATCGCCAGTTGGTCGTTGAGGCGATTGACGGCCGAACCCACGCCCACCCCGGCAGCGCCCGAGGCCAGGGCCATCGGCACGGTGACGGCCGAGAGGCCGGAGGCGCAGAGCACCGGCAGCTCAACCGCCCGGCTGAGGGCGTGGGCGGCGGCCAGGGTGGGAGCCGCCTTTTCGATCATCCCCAGGGAGCCGGCGCTGAAGGGCCGGGCACTGGTGCCGCCTTCGGTCTGGATGAGATCGGCACCGGCGGCCACCAGATCCACCGCCAGCTGCTCCTGCTGGTCGAGCGGAAGCACGTGGGGCACGGTCACCGACAGGACCACCTCGGGGAGCAGGGCCCGCGTGCGGCGGGTGAGTTCCAGTACCTCGGCGGCGCCGAAGACGATGCCCTGGGGATAGAAGCTGTCGAAGTTGCCGATCTCCACCATCGCCGCGCCGGCGGCCACGGCGGCCGGGAACAGGTCGGGATCCACCGCCGACACGCAGACCGGCAGGCCCGGCGCCGCGGCGGCCACCACCTGCACCAGGGCCGGATCACAGGCGATGTCGAGCAGGTCGGCACCTCCGGCGGCGGCGGCACGGGCGATGCGCTCCACCGAAACGGCGTCGAAGTTGGCCAGTCCGGCGATCACCTTCAGCAGGCGCCGCTCGGTGATGGCGGACCGCAGGGAAGCGGGCAGGCTGGAGAGACGCGACATCGGCGAGCCGGAACGGACGTGCCGTGATTCTCCCATCCGAGCCCACGGCAGCAGGAGCCGGCCCGGTGGAGCCCGGCCGCGGCTGGAGCGCCGACCACCTGCGGCTGCACCGCCATCTGCGCTCCCACCCCAGCCTGCTGCCGCCGGGGGCGCCGCTGCTGGTGGCCGTCTCGGGCGGCCAGGACTCGATGGCGCTGATCGGGCTGCTCCACGACCTGCGGCGGCGGCATGGCTGGTCGCTGCACCTCTGGCACGGTGACCATGGCTGGCGGCCGGAGTCCAGGGACCAGGCCGCCGCGCTGGCCCTCTGGGCCATCGGGCGCGGCCTGCCGCTGCTGGGGGAGCGGGCCGATCCGCCGCCCGCTGGGGAGGACGCCGCCCGCCGCTGGCGATACGGGCGGCTGGCGGAGGCGGCCCGCTCCCTGGGATGCGGCCACGTGGTGACAGGCCATACCGCCGATGACCGGGCCGAAACCGTGCTGCTGCACCTGGCCCGCGGCAGCCACCGGCAGGGACTCTCGAGCCTCCGGGCCAGCCGGCCGCTGGCGGAGATCCCTGGCGCCCCGCATCTCTGTCGCCCTCTGCTGCCCTTCAGCCGCAGCGACACCCTGCGGATCTGCCGCCAGCTGGACCTGCCGATCTGGGAGGACGCCAGCAACGGCGATCCCCGGTTCAGCCGCAACCGGGTGCGGGCGGAAGTGCTGCCGGTGCTGGAGACGCTGCATCCCGGCGCCGCCCGCCGGATCGCCGCCCAGGCCGAGCGGCTGGCCGAGGAGGAGGACGATCAGGAGGAACTGCTGCAGCTCACGCTGACGGCCCTGGCGCTTCCCGCCACGGCTGCGGGGATGGAGCAGCTCAGGCGTGCCCCCCTGGCGGCCCTGAGCAGGGCCAACCGACGTCGGCTGCTGCAGCGCTGGCTGAGGGAGCGGCTGGGTCGGCCGTTGAACGCTGCCGTACTCGACGCCCTGGCCGCACGGCTGGAGACGGGAGGGGCGCCGGGGAGGCTGGCGCTGCCGGACGGTTGGCGGCTGGCCTGGGACCGCGGCACACTGTTCCTCATGGGCCCCGACCACGCCGATGGCTGAGCCGCACGACCATGGAGCCGCGGCGGATCGTTACGCCGCCATCGAAGCCGCCTACTGCGACGACCGCTGGGAGGACGTGCTGACCCAGGGGCGGCAGCTGCTGGGGGATCTGGGATCGGCGGACGACGCCCTGGCCACGGCCCTGCGCCAGCGGCTGCATCTGCTGATGGCCCACACCCATCTCCACGGACTCGGCGACCGGGACACGGCCGAGGATCTCTACCGTCAGGTGCTCAACACGGCCCACGCGGAGCCGGCGCTGCGGCGCACTGCCGATGAGGGCCTGCAGCAGTGCGATCGCCCCACCATCCGGCCGGCAACGGCAACCAAGGACGTCTCTTCCGCCGTGGAACCACCCGGTCCCACGCCTGCATCATCGCCGGAGCGTCCGCTGCCGGAGCCGGTGGCCCCGCCTCTCGCGGTGGATCCAGCCGTCCCTTTTTCCGCAGGAACCGCATCCAGTGGCAGCGGTCCCATCCGGACAGCGGCCACACCCTGGCTGGAGGCGAACCCGGCCCCCCCCGCCGCCACTGTTCCCGTGGGGGAGATCGACGAGAAGGCGCCCGCCCAGGAGAGCGAGCCCCCGTCGACGGCGACCAAACCACCACCGAGCGCTGCACCGTCCCTGTTGGCGGAAGTCGTGGAAGAGCCGGAACTGCTTGATGTGCATCAGGCCGATCCGCATCGGGCCGAGGAGATCGAACTCGAACTGCGGGAGCCTCCCAGCACCGCGGCAGCCGCGGCCCAGGCGCTGGCCGCCGCGGTGACCGCCGAAGCGATGGCAGAGGTTGCGGCGGGGCGGGCGGAACCGGACGCGCATCCCGTCTCCACCGTGATCAGCCTCAACGAGCCGGAAGCGGCGGAGACGGTGCAAGAGGAGCCGGCCATCGAGGAGCTCACCATCGCCGAGGTCCCCACCCTTCCCCCGATGGAGGAAGACGAGGACGATCCGGATCTGCTGGAGGGGCTGCTGCAGGTGGCCCTGGGCTGAGCCCAGGGCCCGTGTTCGCGCTCAGCCGGCCACGGCGGCGGAGCGGCGGCGGCGGGTGCGGCCGGCGGGTTCCGGCTCCTCAGGGCTGCGACGGGCAGCGACAGGGGCGGGAGAGGAGCTGGCGGCTGGGGCCGCTGCCGAGGCCGCCACGGGGGCGGGGGCGGCGGAGCGCTGCGGAGCGGCGGGACGGCCGCCCTCCCGGCGACCACGGGGAGCCGGACGGGTATCGGGCTCGGCATCGGCACGACCCTTGTAGGCCGGGGTGCCGGCGGGGGCGGGCTGCACCAGGCAGATGATCAGAGGATCCACCTGCAGTTCGCGGCGCAGGCGCCGCTGCAGGCCCACCTCGATCTCGCGCTGCACACCCACCCAGTCGACATCGGGGGCCTTGCCGCCGCTGTTGCGGGCGAGCTGGTTCCAGCGGTTCTCGAGCACCCAGGTGATCTCCCGTTCCGCCCAGACCGAGAGCTTGCGGGCGTCGGCGGCGGTGACCACACCGCGCAGATTCACCCGCGGCGCCGCCGCCATCACCCCGTCGGTGGTGATCACGGCGAGCAGGGTGATGACACCGTCCTCGGCCAGCTGCTGGCGCTCCTTGAGCACCCGGGCATCGACGATGCCATTGCGGGAGGCATCGAGCAGTTCGATGCCGGCCTTGACCGGTTCGCCCTTGTGGATGGCGTCCGGGGTGAGTTCCACCACGTCACCGTTGTCGACGATCAGGATGTGATCGGCCGGCACCCCCATCGACTGGGCTGTCTTGGAATGGCAGACAAGCATGCGGTGCTCACCGTGCACGGGCACGAAGAACTTTGGCTTGGCGAGCGCGAGCATCAGCTTGTGGTCCTCCTGGCAGCCGTGGCCGGACACGTGAATGCCCTCGCCCTTGCCGTAGACCACCTTGGCGCCCATCATCATCAGCCGGTCGATGGTGTTCACCACCGAGATGGTGTTGCCGGGGATCGGGCTGGCCGAAAAGATGATGGTGTCGGTTGACTTCACCTGCACCTGGGGATGCTCGCCGCGGGAGATGCGGCTGAGGGCCGCCAGCGGCTCGCCCTGGCTGCCGGTCATCAGCAGCAGGGTTTCGCGATCGGGCAGGTCGCGGATCTGCTTGATCGGCACGAACAGGTCGTCGGGGGCACGCATGTAGCCGAGCTCCCTGGCCTTGGCGATCACGTTCAGCATCGAACGGCCCAGAAGCCCCACCTTGCGCCCATTCTTCATCGCAAGCTCCAGGATCATCGACACACGATGAATCGAGCTGGCGAAGGTGGTGATGATCACCCGGCCATCCGCCTGGCTGATGTGGCGATCGAGGTTCGGGAAGACGGACCGCTCCGGCGGGGTGAACCCGGGGATCTCGGCGTTGGTGGAATCGCTGAACAGGCACAGCACACCCTGCTCGCCGTAATGGGCCAGGCGCTGAATGTCGAAGGCCTCTCCATCCACAGGGGTGTGGTCGAACTTGAAATCGCCGGTGAAGATGATCACGCCAACGGGCGTGGTGATGGCCAGCGTGAAGCTGTCGGCCATCGAGTGGGTGTTGCGGATGAACTCCACCTTGAAGTGCTGGCCGACGTGCACCACATCGCGCGGACCGACCGTCTGGATGGTGGTGCGGTCGGTGACGCCCGCCTCCTCCATCTTCCCCTGCAGCATCGACATCGCCAGCCGGGGGCCGTAGATGATCGGAATATTGAAGTTCTTGAGGTGGTGGGGAATGCCGCCGATGTGATCTTCGTGACCGTGGGTGACCACCATGCCGCGGATACGCTTCTGGTTCTCGCGCAGATAGCTGGTGTCGGGCATCACCACGTTGACGCCGTGCATGCCATCGCTGGGAAACGCGAGGCCGGCATCGACAAGCATCAGCTCATCGCCGTATTCGAAGACGCAGGTGTTCTTGCCGATCTCGTGAAGGCCACCGAGGGGAATGACACGCAGAGCCGGCTGTTTGCCGTTGGAACCGTTGTGGCCGTTGGAACTGGTCATGAAGAGAGAACAACAGAGAGAAGGAAAGCTGGATCGGAAGCTCGCTCGCGAGCGGATCGAGGAAGCGGGCCTTGGCGTCAGGTGGGACGCAGGGCGGCAAGGATCGAGGAAAGTCGCTGGCGCACGTCGCTGTCGGCGGAGAGAAGGGGAAGACGGGGAGCACCCACAGGCCAGCCGCTCAGCTCCAGGGCGGCCTTCACCGGGATCGGGTTGGTGGTGCAGAACAGGGCCTTGCCGAGGGGAAGCAGCGCCTCGTGCCAGGCCAGGGCGGCGTCATGGTCGCCGGCAAGGAACGCCGACACCATGGCGCGGATCTGGGGTCCGGCGAGGTGGCTGGCCACGCTCACCACTCCCACGGCGCCCAAGGCCATCATCGGCAGGGTGAGGGCATCGTCGCCGCTGTAGATGGCGAGGCGGTCGCCGCAGAGGGCCCGCAGCTGGCTCACCTCCTCGGTGGTGCCGCTGGCGGCCTTGAAGCTCACCACGTTGGGGCAATCGAGCAGGCGAACCACCGTTTCGGGCGCCACGCTGCAGCCCGTGCGGCTGGGGATGTTGTAAAGCATCAGCGGCAGATCCGGAGCCGCCGCGGCAACGGCCCGGAAATGGGCCTCCAGTCCCGCCTGGGGAGGCCGGTTGTAGTAGGGCACCACCACCAGGGCCCCATCGGCTCCGAGGGCGGCCGCCTCCCGGGTGGCCTCCACGGCCTCGGCCGTGCAGTTGCTGCCGCTGCCGGCCAGCACCGGCCCCCGCCCGGCCACCGCCTCCCTGACGGCGGCCAGCAGGCGGTGCTGCTCCTCCCAGCTGAGGGTGGGGGATTCCCCGGTGGTGCCGCACACCACCAGACCATCGGAACCCTGGCCGATGAGGTGATCCGCCAGCCTCGCCGCCAGGTCGACATCCACCGCGCCATCGGCCGCGAAGGGGGTCACCAGGGCGGTGAGCACCCGACCGAAGGGAGCGGCGCTGCAGGGGGCCGTGCTCAAGCGGCACCTCCGGGGACGGCGGCGGCCGGGGGCTGGCGCAGCAGTTCGGCGATCTGGATGGCGTTGAGGGCAGCACCCTTGCGGATCTGGTCGCCGCAGAGCCAGAGCTCCAGGGCATTGGGATCACTGAGATCCTGCCGGATACGGCCCACCGCCACCGGATCACGGCCGGTCACATCGGTGGGCATGGGGAAGCGGTTGGCCTCGAAGTCCTCGATCAGCTCCACCCCCGGCGCCTGGGCCAGCAGGGCGCGGGCCTCGGCCACCGGGAAGGGCTCGGCGAACTCGATGTTCACTGCCTCGGAATGGGCCCGCAGCACCGGAACGCGGACGCAGGTGGCGGTGAGCCGCAGATCGGGAATCCCCATGATCTTGCGGGTCTCGTTGACCATCTTCAGCTCCTCCTCGCAGTAGCCGTTGGCCTGCAGGGGGGAGTTGTGGAGGAACAGGTTGAAGGCGAGGGAGTGGGGCAGCACCGTGCTCATCGGCACGCCGCCGTCGAGCACGGTGCGGCTGAGGCTGCGCAGCTCCTCCATCGCCCGAGCGCCGGCGCCGCTGGCCGACTGGTAGGTGCTCACCACCACCCGTCGGATCGCCCGCCGCGCCGCCAGCGGCGCCAGGGCCACCGTGAGCAGGATCGTGGTGCAGTTGGGGTTGGCGATGATCCCGGCATGGCCGAAGGCGGCCTCCGGATTCACCTCGGGCACCACCAGCGGAACGGCCGGATCGAGGCGGAAGGCGCTGGAGTTGTCGATCACCACCGCTCCGCCCCGCACGGCCACCGGGGCCCACTGCCTCGAGGCGCTGCCCCCGGCCGAGGCCAGCACCAGATCCACACCCTCGAAGGCCTGCTCGCTCACGGCCTGGATGATGTGGTCCTGCCCCTGCCAGGCCAGGCTCTGGCCCGCGGAGCGAGGGGAGGCGAGGGGGATCAGTTCCGCCACCGGGAAGTCGCGCTCGTCCAGGAGCTGGAGCAGTTCCTGACCCACCGCACCGGTGGCGCCGAGGATGGCCACCTTCAGGGGGCGGTTCGGAAGGACGGAGGAGGGGGTGGGCGCGGGCGCGGTGAAGGTCAACGGAGCGGCGGAGACGGGATCGGCGGGAGAGTGGGGCAGCATGTGGGGCGGGGGGGACTCCCGGACGGCCCTCCGGAGACCGGGACCGTGCCGGCACCGCCGCGGTGGGAGCCGGATGTTCCGCCGATGGGATCCTGCGGAAATCCGGCGGCCACCGGTGGATTCACCGGGGCCGTGCGGGGTGGTGGACTGGAGATATGTCGCGCCCTGTGCGTCGCAGAAACAATACGCGCCCGGGGCCCTGATCGACCACTTTTCTAGGATCGGTCGTTGCCCTGCCGCAGGCCCGTTCCATGAGTCCAGCCGCCAGCACCACCGCTGCCGCCCCCGAAGCCAGCAAGAAGAAAGGGAGCGGGTCGGCCCCGGAAGCCGGCCTCCGGGTGAGCACGACGCCCCGGCCCGGCAGCCGTCTGGCGGTGGAGGTGACGGTGCCCGGCGGTCGCTGCCAGACCAGCTATGACTCCGCGGTGGAGAAGCTCAGCCGCAGCGTGAGGCTGCCCGGATTCCGCAAGGGCAAGGTGCCGCGGGCGGTGCTGCTGCAGCAGATCGGCCCCCTGCGCATCCGCGCCACCGCCCTCGAGGATCTGGTGGACAGCGTTCTGCGCGAGGCCCTGACCCAGGAGAAGATCGAAGCCCTGGGCCGGCCCGAACTGAGCGAAGCTTTCGAAACCGTGCTGGAGCGCTTTGCCCCCGGCAGCGACCTGGTGGTCACCCTGGAGATGGACGTGGAGCCGACGCCGCGGCTCCGCTCCACCAAGGGGCTCAAGGCCGAGGCCGAGGCCGTGACCTACGACCCGGCCCGGGTCGATGAGCTGATCGAGCAGTCCCGCCGCCAGCTGGCGACCCTCGTGCCGGTCGAGGATCGGGCGGCGGCGTCCGGCGACGTGGCCCGCGTGGCCTTCTCCGGCACCTACGCCGACAGCGGCGAGGAGATCGAGCGCGGCAGCAGCGACGGCATGGAGGTCGAGCTGGAGGACGGCCGGATGATCCCCGGCTTCGTGGAGGGGATCGTGGGCATGAACGTCGGGGAGACCCGCACGGTCGCCTGCACCTTCCCCGAGTCGTACCCCCAGGAGGAGGCGGCCGGGCGGAAAGCGTCCTTCTCGATCACCCTGCAGGAGCTCAAGACCCGCGAACTGCCCGAACTCGACGACGCCTTCGCTCAGCAGGCCAGCGACAAGCAGACCCTCGCAGAGCTGCGCGCCGACCTGGAGACCCGCCTCAAGGAGGATGCCGAGCGCCGCCATCGCACCAACCGCCACGACGCCCTGGTGGCCGCGCTGGTGGAAGAGCTGGAGGTGGAACTGCCCGAAACCCTCATCCGCCAGGAGGTGCAGAACCTGATCGAGCAGACGGCCGGCCAGATCGCCCAGCAGGGCATGGACGTGAAGAAGCTGTTCACCCCGGATCTGATCCGCAGCCTCATGGACACCTCGCGGCCGGAGGCCGAGCAGCGGCTGCGCCGCAGCCTGGCCCTCAAGGCCCTGGCCGACGCCGAGAAGATCGAAGTGGCCGCGAACGACATCGACGCCAAGGTGAAGGAGGTCAGCCGCGGCCTGAGCGACACCAGCTCGATCGATCCGGCCCGACTGCGCCAGGCGGTGGCCGACGATCTGCTCCAGGAGGCCCTGCTGGCCTGGCTGGAGGAGAACGGCACGGTCACCGAGAAGGCCCCCGCGGAAGCGGAGACCGCGTCAGCGGCGTCGACGGAGCCGGAGGGAACGGACGACGCCAAGGCGAAGAAGGAGAGCGCGGCCAAGCCCAAGGCCCGCAAGGCCGCCAAGGCGGAGGGCTGAAGCGGGCAACCGTCCACGGTGGCGGGGGCGGTTGCCCATAGCATGGGCACCACCCCCTCCACCGAGCCGACGCCCGCGTGATCGACGCTTCCAGCCCCGGCGGGATTCGCCCCCACCCCGTCCACAACACCTGGTCGGGCGTTCGTCCCTGGGCCGCGCTTTCCGGACAGGGCCCCAGCGCCGCACCGGGCGTGCTCCCCACGGTGGTGGAGCAGTCGGGCCGCGGCGAGCGGGCCTTCGACATCTATTCCCGCCTGCTGCGGGAGCGGATCATCTTCCTCGGCTCCGGCATCGATGACCAGGTGGCCGATGCCCTGGTGGCGCAGCTGCTGTTCCTCGAGGCCGAGGATCCCGAGAAGGACATTCAGATCTACATCAACTCCCCGGGGGGATCGGTCACCGCCGGCCTTGCCATCTACGACACGATGCAGCAGGTGAGCCCCGACGTGGTCACCATCTGCTACGGCCTGGCCGCCTCGATGGGTGCCTTCCTGCTGTCGGGGGGCACCAAGGGCAAACGGCTCGCCCTGCCCAACGCCCGGATCATGATCCACCAGCCCCTCGGCGGCGCCCAGGGCCAGGCCGTGGATATCGAGATCCAGGCCCGGGAGATCCTCTACCTGAAAGAAACCCTCAACGGCCTGCTCGCCGAGCACACCGGCCAGCCGCTGGAAAAGATCGCTGAAGATACCGACCGCGACTACTTCCTTTCCCCGGCGGAGGCGGTTCAATACGGACTGATCGACCGGGTGGTCGACGACTCCGGAACGCTGGCGCCCACCGCCGGCACCCCGGTTTGATCCTTAAGGACGGCTGACGAACCCCCGGTTCGTGTCGATCCTGGGAATCGCGTCCGGGGGCGCCCGCCTCCCCTGGCCGATCCCTCCTCCAGCCGGATGCCCCTCGCCGTCCCCTCCCGCCCGTCGCCGCATGGCCAAGTTCGATGCCCACCTGAAATGCTCCTTCTGCGGCAAGTCGCAGGAGCAGGTGCGCAAGCTCATCGCCGGCCCCGGCGTGTACATCTGCGATGAGTGCATCGATCTCTGCAACGAGATCCTCGACGAGGAGCTGGTCGATCACCACGGCCCCGCCGGCCGGCCGGCACCGGAAACCGGGCGCAAGGCGGCTCCGCGCAAGAGCAGCAAACCCGCCCCCACCCTGGCCTCGATCCCCAAGCCCCAGCAGATCAAGAGCTTCCTCGATCAGCAGGTGGTGGGGCAGGAGGAAGCCAAGAAGGTGCTGTCGGTGGCGGTCTACAACCACTACAAGCGCCTGGCCTGGCAGGGCGATGGTCAGGGTGAGACCGACCGCACCGCCACCCGCCTGCACAAGTCGAACATCCTGCTGATCGGCCCCACCGGCTGCGGCAAGACCCTGCTGGCCCAGTCCCTGGCCGAGCTGCTCGACGTGCCCTTCGCCGTGGCCGACGCCACCACCCTCACCGAGGCGGGCTACGTCGGCGAAGACGTGGAGAACATCCTGCTGCGCCTGCTGCAGAAGTCGGATCTGGATGTGGAGCAGGCCCAGCGGGGCATCATCTACATCGACGAGATCGACAAGATCGCCCGCAAGAGCGAGAACCCCTCGATCACCCGCGACGTCTCCGGCGAGGGCGTGCAGCAGGCCCTGCTGAAGATGCTCGAGGGCACCGTGGCCAACGTGCCGCCCCAGGGAGGCCGCAAGCACCCCTACCAGGACTGCATCCAGATCGACACGAGTCAGATCCTGTTCATCTGCGGGGGAGCCTTCGTGGGGCTGGAGGAGGTGGTGCAGCGGCGGATGGGTCGCAATGCCATCGGTTTCCTGCCCGAGGGCGGCCACACCCGCGGCCGTACCGGCAAGGATCGCCACGCTGCCGAGGTGCTGCGCCATCTCGAGCCCGACGATCTGGTCCGCTACGGCCTGATCCCGGAGTTCATCGGCCGGCTGCCGGTGAGCGCCGTGCTGACCCCCCTGGATGCCCCGGCCCTGGAGGCGATCCTCACCGAGCCCCGGGATGCCCTGGTGAAGCAGTTCCAGACCCTCCTGAGCATGGACGACGTGCGGCTCGATTTCGAGCCCGGCGCCGTGGAGGCGATCGCCGCCGAGGCCCATCGCCGCAAGACCGGCGCCCGTGCGCTGCGCGGCATCGTCGAGGAGCTGATGCTCGATGTGATGTACGACCTGCCTTCACGCCAGGACGTGAAGAGCTTCACCATCACCCGCGACCTGGTGGAACAGCGCAGCAAGGTGAAGGTGCTGCCCCACCCCAGCGCCAACGCCGACGCGATCGACGAGCAGGCCTGCTGAGACGGTTTCACCGGCTGCACCGGTCGGGCAATCCCCACCCGGGCCAGCGTGCCGAAGTGACCGGCCGAGGCGAGGCTGGGGATCCGCTGCCGTCCCGCCGTCCTTGGCTGCCGCCGACCATCTGCAGGCCCCTCGTCAGCATGGGCTGTTCATGCACCACGGCATCGACCTGGGCGACGGCACCGTGGCCCACTACCTGGAGGGGCGCGCGATCCTGCGCAGCGCGCAGGAGGATTTCAGCCGCGGCCAGCCGATCACCACCGTCGACTACCCACCGGGGGACTGTTCGCCCACGGGCGTGGTGCTGAGGCGGGCCATGGGCCGCCTCGGGGAGCAGAACTACAACCTGCTGTTCAACAACTGCGAGCACTTCGCCCACTGGTGCAAGACAGGCCGGCACCGCAGCTCCCAGGTGGAGAACTGGCTGCACACCGGCAGCATCGGCGCCCTGGCCTTCGGTCAGTTCGTGCCCGCCGCCCTGCTCACCGGCGTGCGCATGCTGCTGCGCCACGGCATCAGCCTGGAGCCCGGCCACCTGGAGAAGGGGCGGGAGGTGGCCCAGCGCAGCATCGAGCAGTTGGACGGGCTGCGCCTCAGGCTCCAGACCCGGCTGGAGGAGGAACTGGCCAGGGCCGAACGTCGTTTCGCCGGCGAGGAGGGAGAGGGGAGCGCCCAGTTCGCCCGCCTGCGCCTGGCGGCCCAGAAACTCGCCGACCAGCTGGCGGAGGTGGAGGAGATGGAGGCCAGGTTGGAACAGCTGCTGGAGCGTAACGACGGGCATGAGGCCGCCTCGCGCTGATGCCCCCCTGCTCAGCCGACCCCAGCAGGCCCGACCCCCGGTAGCCTGACCCTCCTCCCCGGCAGACGGCCGCACGGGACGCTGCCCATTCCCCTTCCCATGGGCCAGGCCTACCAGCCGCTCCACCACAAGTACCGACCGCAGCGCTTCGATCAGCTGGTGGGTCAGGAGGCGATCGCCACCACCCTCGGAAACGCCCTGCGCACCGGCCGGATCGCCCCGGCCTACCTGTTCAGCGGCCCCCGCGGCACCGGCAAGACCTCCAGCGCCCGGATCCTGGCGCGGTCCCTGAACTGCGTGGGCTCCGAGGGCCCCACCCCCGAGCCCTGCGGCATCTGCGAGCTGTGCGTTTCGATCAGCGCCGGAAACGCCCTCGACGTGATCGAGATCGACGCCGCTTCCAACACCGGCGTTGACAACATCCGCGAACTGATCGAGCGCTCCCGTTTCGCGCCGGTCCAGGCCCGCTGGAAGGTGTACGTGGTGGATGAATGCCACATGCTCTCCACGGCGGCCTTCAACGCCCTGCTGAAGACCCTGGAGGAGCCCCCGCCGCGGGTGGTGTTCGTGCTGGCCACCACCGACCCCCAGCGGGTCCTGCCCACGATCCTGAGCCGCTGCCAGCGCTTCGACTTCCGCCGCATCCCCCTGGAGGCCCTGGAGCGCCATCTGGGCTGGATCGCCGCAGAGGAAGGGATCGCCATCACGCCCGAGGCCGTGCACGTGGTGGCCCAGAGGTCGCAGGGGGGGCTGCGGGATGCCGAGAGCCTGCTCGATCAGCTCAGCCTGCTGCCGCCGCCGATCGAGGCCTCGGCCGTGTGGGAACTGCTGGGCGTGGTGCCGGAGCAGGAACTGCTGGAGCTGGCCGAGGCGATGGCAGCAGGGGAACCCCTGGGGGTCGTGGAGGGCATCGGCCAGCTGCTGGAGCGAGGCCGGGATCCGGCGGCCGTGCTGCAGGGGCTGGCGGGCCTGCTGCGGGATCTGCTGCTGGCCGGCACCGCCCCGGACCGGCTGGAGCTCACAGGGGTCTCCCCGTCCCTGCGGCCCCGTCTGCCGGAGGTCGCCCGTCGCATCGGCAAGGCCCGGCTGCTGCAGTGGCAGGCCCAGCTGCGGGGCAGCGAGCAGCAGCTGCGCCTCAGCGTGCAGCCCCGCCTCTGGCTGGAGGTGCTGGTGCTGGGCCTGCTGGCCGAGCCGGTGACGGCGCCAGCCGCAGCTTCAGGAGCGCCGCCGCCGGCAGCCACCCCGCCGATGGCGGCACGAACGCCCGTGGTGAACACGGTCGCCGCACCGGCCACCCCGCCCCCGCCCCCGGCGGTGCGGGAGAAACCGGTTGCCGCCGCAGCTCCACCCCCCGCCCCGGAGGAGATGCCAGAGGATCTGGGGGAGCTGTGGCAGCGGATCCTGGCGCGGCTGGAGCTGCCCTCCACCCGCATGCTGCTCAACCAGCAGGCCCGGCTCGTGCGCCTCGACGACCACCAGGCCCTGATCGAGGTGGCCGGCACCTGGATGGCGATGGTGCAGAGCCGGCTGCCGCTGCTCGAGCGCTCGGTGGAGGCGGCGCTGGGCAGCCCCCGGAAGCTGTCGCTGGTGGCCGGCAGCGGCGGCGGGGCGTCAGCCTCCCGCCCTCCGGCGCCAGAACCGCCAGTTCCGCAGACCAGGCCCGCGCCGATGCCGGCGACCCTTGCCTCCGATCCCTCCCCCTCTCGGGCACCGGCCCCCACGCCGGCCGGTGCCCCACCTGGCACCGACCCTGTCCCTGCGCCCCCCGCCATGGCGGCGGTAGTCACCGCGCCTGCCATCCCTCCGGCGCCTGTCATCCCATCTCCGATCGAGGCCAAGGTCCCGGCTCCGGCAGCCGCCGACAGCAGGGCGGGCACCGCGGTTCAGGATTCGGCGCGCCGACTGGCGGAGTTCTTCAACGGCGAGGTGATCGCCGAGCCCGACGATCGGGGCGACTGAACCGGAGGCCCCCTGCTGCCCGGATCAGAGCGGCCCCCCCTCCGTCGCCAGTTCCCCCTCCGCCTCGCCGGGGTCCTCGTCCCCCCGCTCCTCGTCGTGCTGGCCGAGGTGCAGGGTCTTGGCCCACACCAGGCGCTTGGGGCGCAGGGTCATCCGCAGGGTGACCCAGGGGATCACCACGAACCAGTGCACCAGGTAAACGATCACCAGGGCCACGGCCGGCAGGTTCATCGTCGGCAGGGCCGGTCCCTCACTCGGCCGTCGACAGCCCCGCAGCACCGCCAGGCCGGAGAGGGAGAGGGCCAGGATCGAGAAGGGCCACACCGTGGGCGGGGTGCGGGTGATCACGGCGGCCAGCAGATCGGCGGCCGAGAGCACCGGCAGCACGTACTGGAGCAGGAAGAAGCAGGCCAGATCCAGCTTCTGCCTGCCGTTCAGGCGCTCCGAGAGCAGGCCCGGGGCATAGTCGAAAAAGCGCTGCAGGCCGCCCTCCGCCCAGCGCTGACGCTGCCTCCAGAGGGCCGGCAGCGTCAGCACGGCCTCCTCCTGCACGGGCGGATTCCAGAGCAGACCGATGGGCAGCCCGGCCAGCAGGAAACGGAAGCTCAGGTCGAGGTCGTCGGTGACGGTGGCCTCGTTGAAACCGCCCACGGCGTGAACGGCATCGCGCCGCAGCAGCTGGCCGTTGCCCCTCAGTTCGGTGATGCCCCCGCCCGCCAGGCGACCCTCCTGGATCTCAGCATCGAGGGCCATCTCCATCGCCTGGGCCCGGGTGAGCAGATTCACCTCCGCGTTGACCACGGCCTTGCGCAGCTGGACCGCCGCCCAGCCACCGGTCTCGGCGAAGGCCACCAGGCGCTGCAGCAGATCGGGCTGCAGATCGGCATCGGCATCGAGCACCAGCAGCCAGCGGCCCTCAAGCTGGGGCAGCACCAGGTTGAGCGCCCCGGACTTGCCCCCTCCCGCATCCCGGGGCCTGCGCAGCACCCGCAGCTGCGGGTGCTGCTGCTGCAGCTCGAGCAGCCGCTCGGGCGTCCGATCGACGCTGCCGTCATCGATCACCCAGAGGTTGAGCCGATCGGTGGGCCAGTGGAGCCGCAGGACGCGCTCGACCAGCCGGCCGATCACCGCCTGCTCGTCGCGGGCCGCCACCACCACGTCGACCGTGGGCAGGCCGTCGGTGGACGGGCCGCCGGCGGAAGGGGGTGGGGCGGCGTCCGGCCGCAGGAAGACGGTGCGGATGCTGTAGGCGCCCAGCAGCAGCGCCAGGGTGAGCGCCGGAAGCAGACCGCGGAGCGGGTCGAGGGCGTGGGGCGCGAAGCCTGCAGCCGTGCAGGCGAGCAGGAACAGCCCGGTCTTGGCACGGCGATGTCCGGGGTGGGGAGGGACGCCCTGCTCGCTCGGATTGTCCGTGCCGCCGGCCGTCATGCCTGTCCCCGGGGTGGCCGGAACTCTAAGGGGCGTCCCCCAGCTCCCCGACGGTCTGCAGGCGGGTGCCGGGGTAGTAATGACCGAGGATCCGCTCGCTGCTCCAGCCCCGGCGGGCCAGATCGATGGCGCCGGCCTGCGAGAGCCCGGCCCCGTGACCGAAACCGCCGCCGCGCACCAGCCAGACACCCGGGCCTTCCGGAGCCACGGTGAACAGGGTGCTGGGCAGGGTGCGCAGCGTGCGGCGGATCGCATCCAGGCGCAGCAGCCTGTCACCCGCGGAACCCCGGATCGCCAGGCTCAGCACCCGCCCGCTCGGCCCCCGCTCGCGCACCTCCAGGCCCTTGATCGTCCCCACACCGCCAGCACTGCCCAGGGCCTGGGCGACCCCATCGGCGGTGAGGCGCCGCTGCCAGCGGAAGAGGGGATGGTCAGCGCCGTAGGCCTCCGCGCCGCCAGCCAGAAGCGTGGGCACCGCCGAGGGAGCAAGGGGAAGGGGGAAACGGGCGGCGAAGGCCGGCGGGCCATCGGGACTGGCCTTCAGGTAGGGAAGCGTGGCGCCGTTCCATGCCTCCTCAAAGCCGGCCGTCACCCCGCCGTTGCTGGCGTGATACACCGCATGGATCGGGCGGTTCTCCCAGGTGAGCACGCGATGGCGGGTGGCCGCGATCGCGGCCAGCACGGCGGATCCGGCCTGCCGCGGATCGCTGTAGACCTGGCACTGGGTGTCGGCGCAGAGGTGATACCCGTCGACCGCGAAGCGATGACGGTTGCTCAGGGCCCAGGTACGGGCGAGCACCGTCTGGGCGGCAAGGGCCGCGGCCGGTGAACCGGCGCCGATCTCATGGGGCACCACACCGGCCAGATAGCGCTCCAGCGGCACCTGCTCCACAAGGGTCCAGCCGCCATGGGCATCGGCCAGCAGGCGGAACGGGCCGGCGTACACCCCCTGGCCCCAGGCCAGGCCACCCGCCGCCTCGATCCGCAGGGGACCGAGGAGGGTCACCGCCCCATCGGGGCGCCGCAGCTGCAGGCGCAGGGCGTTGGTCTGGCGGCCCGCCACGGCCCTGGAGGGCACCTCCGGAACCGCCGGGGCGTTCTCCGGGGCCCACACCTCCCAGTCGCGGGGATGGGCGATCACCAGGCCCTCGGCCCCGGCGGCCCGCCAGAGATCGGCGGCGCGCTCGGCGCTCTCGAAGCTGGCGAAGGGCCCCGCCACCTGCCGCCGCCACACCAGCGGTTCGGGCAGGGGAACCCGCTGCCAGCGCAGCACCAGCTCCGGGGCCATGAACCGCCGTCCCTCGGCATCGATCAACCGCACCATGCCGCTGGCGGCCCGCAGCCGCAGGGGCGCCGCGGTGGCGGCCTCGGCGGATTCGGCGGGCCCCAGCCGCGCCGCCAGGGCCACGTGCAGCACAGGATCGCCGCTGGCCACGGGGGGCGCCGGCGGCACCGGCGGATGGAGGGGTGCGGCGGCGGACACGGGCGGTGGCGCCAGTGGGGCCGGGCCCTGGGCGGCCCGGCAGCCGGCCGGCATCAGCAACAGCAGCATCGGCAGAAGCAGCCGCGGCAGGGGGGCGGCGGAACGCGCAGGAACGGGCATCGGCAGGGCAGCGGGCGGGGGATCGGCGGGTTGGGGTTGGAGGGGGGATCCCCGGCGTCGTACTCTGCTCGTTTGTGCGCGCGCCAAGCCCGATGCCGAAGCTCAAGACCCGCAAAGCAGCCGCCAAGCGGTTCAAGGTGACCGGCAGCGGCAAGTTCCTGCGCCGACGCGCCTTCCGCAATCACCTGCTCGACCACAAGAGCCCAAAGCGGAAGCGCTACCTGGGCACCATGGCCGTCGTCGACGAGCGCGACGCGGAGAACGTGTCCCGGATGCTTCCGTACGCCTGAGCCCGGGCCCGCACCACCAGAACCTGACCACCACCCCCAACACCTGATCCATGGCCCGCGTCAAGAGGGGCAACGTCGCCCGCAAACGCCGCAACAAGATTCTTCGTCTCGCCCGGGGCTTCCAGGGCAGCAATGGCAGCCTCTTCCGCACCGCCAACCAGCGGGTGATGAAGGCGCTCTGCAACGCCTACCGCGATCGTCGCCGGCGCAAGCGCGATTTCCGTCGTCTCTGGATCGCGCGCATCAACGCCGCGGCCCGGATCAACGGCACCAGCTACAGCCGCCTGATCGGGGGGCTCAAGAAGGCCGACGTGCGTCTCAACCGCAAGATGCTCGCCCAGCTGGCCATCCACGATCCCGCCGGGTTCACCGCCGTGGTCACCACCGCCGCCGGCTGACCTCCGGGTCGCGATGCAGGAGCTGCTTCCCCAGGCCTATCTGATCGGGCTGATCGTGCTGCTGGCCGCCGCCGCCGTGGTGGTGGGGCGCCAGATCCTGCGGGTGCGGCGCGATGAACTCGCCCTGTCCCGACTGGGCGGCAACGCCAGCCGCGACGGTGACCGGCCCGGGGACGCCTCCGGTCTCTATGAACTGGCCTCCGTGCAGCTGCGCAAGCGGCTGTACGGCCAGGCCGCCGACAACCTCAAGCTGGCCCTCAAGCGGGCGGATGCCGAGCAGGCGCCCGACGAGGCCCGTGCGCTGATCGAGAACGCCCTCGGGTTCGCCCTGGCGGCCCAGAACAAATATCCGGCCGCCGTTCGCCATTACCGGGCCGCCCTCCGGGCCAAGGCCGACTACCCGGTGGCCCTCAACAATCTCGCCTTTGCGCTCGAGAAGCAGCAGAAGCCCGAAGAAGCCGAAGAGCTGTACCGCCAGGCCCTCGCCCTCGATGCCGCCAACCGCACCGCCAGCAAGCGTCTGAAGCGACTGGAGCGCCGGCGGGGCGAGGACAACCGGGCGGCCTGAGGCTGCCGCCCGGAACGATCACGCCCTCGTGCCGTTCACCAGAGCCCCCGCACCGCGGGAGTGGTCTGGGCTGTGGGGGCGCTGGAGAGATCCGGGGAGAGCTGGAGGCGTCCACCGAGATCGGTGAGCCGGGGCGCGATCCAGCCGCCCAGGGAAAGCCCCTGCAGTCCGAGGAACTCACCCCCAGGCTCCAGACCGGGAGCGAGGGTGTCGCCGAGCAGCAGCAGATCGAGCTGGTCGGACTTGGCATTGAGGTTGCCCTGCACCGGCGAGGTGACGCCGGCGATGGTGACCTGGCCGCGCAGATCCACCATCTGGCCGATGGCGGTGACGGACTCGAGCGTGAGCTCGACGGGCTGGCCGCCGCCGCCCTGGAAGGGGCGATAGCTGCCGGTCCAGCGGCGGGGGATCTGGTCGGCGATCAACCGGGCCCGCCCGATCGGGTCGAAGGTGTTCACCTCCCCGACGGTCATCGCCCCACCCGGTGGCACGTAGGGCACGAAGAGGTCGCTCGGCACCGGCGAAGCGGCGATCAGCAGCGGCGCGGCGGCCAGCGGCAGCGGCATGGGGAAGGCGACGACTCCAGGTCGCAGACTAGGGGCGAAGCGACCCAACCCGCACCCGGCCGTGAGCCAGATCCCTCCGTTCCCCACTGCTCCTTCCGTTGCCGCTGAGGCTGGCGGCCTGCCGGAGGACGCGCTGGTGATCGCCGGACGCCGGTTCCGCAGCCGTCTGATGACCGGCACCGGCAAGTACCCGAGCCTGGCGGCGATGCAGGCCAGCCTGGAGGCCAGCGGCTGCGAGATCGTCACGGTGGCGGTGCGGCGGGTGCAGTCGGCGGCAGCAGGCCATGAGGGCCTGATGGAGGCGATCGACTGGAGCCGGATCTGGATGCTGCCCAACACCGCCGGCTGCGCGACGGCCGAGGAGGCGGTGCGGGTGGCGCGGCTCGGCCGGGAACTGGCGAAGCTGGCCGGCCAGGAGGACAACACGTTCGTGAAGCTGGAGGTGATCCCCGATGCCCGCCACCTGATGCCCGATCCGATCGGCACCCTGGCGGCGGCCGAACAGCTGGTGAAGGAGGGCTTCACGGTGCTGCCCTACATCCATGCCGACCCCGTGCTGGCCCAGCGCCTTGAGCAGGTGGGCTGCGCCACGGTGATGCCGCTGGGCTCGCCGATCGGCTCGGGCCAGGGGATCCGCAATGCGGCCAACATCGCCCTGATCATCGAGAACGCCGGCGTGCCGGTGGTGGTGGACGCGGGGATCGGCGTACCCAGCGAGGCGGCCCAGGCCATGGAGATGGGGGCGGACGCCCTGCTGATCAACAGCGCCATCGCCCTGGCCGGCGATCCGCCGGCGATGGCGCGGGCCATGGCCCTGGCCTGCGAGGCCGGTCGGGCGGCGCTGCAGGCGGGTCGGCTGCCGGTGCGGCCGGAAGCCTCTCCCAGTTCGCCCCTGCGCGGCCGCGTCGGCACGTGAGCACCTGTTCACGGCGACTGTGACGATCCATGCCGGTTCCCCGGGGCCGACAGGTGGGCTCCATAGGGTTTGCCGACCCTTCCTTCCCCTCTGATGCAGGTCACCGAAGAAGACGGCGGCAAGCTCAACGCCTTCGCCAAGGAGCCCCGCATGGTGATCGTCGAACAGGGGGAGGAGAGCCCCCGCAGCACCCGCTGGCTGCTGATCGGCGGGATGGTGCTGGTGGCCCTGATGGTGGCCGTGGCCGCCGGGATCAGCTGAGTCCAGCCAACCACTCCCCGGCCTCAGGGCCGATCGAACGCCTGTAGTAGCTTGCCCAGTGAGCAACCGCCCGTTCAGGAGTCAGGGGTGAAGGTTTTCGTTCTCGGCGGTGACGGCTTCTGCGGCTGGCCGTGCGCGGTCAACCTGTCGGATGCGGGCCACGACGTGGTGATCGTCGACAACCTCAGCCGCCGCAAGATCGACGTCGACCTCGAGGTCGACTCGCTCACGCCGATCGCCACGATCTCCGAGCGCCTGAGGGCCTGGGATCAGGTGGGTGGGCGTGCGATGCGCTTCGTGCACCTCGACATCGCCCGCGAATACGACCGTCTGCTGGAGCTGCTGCGCAGCGAACGGCCCGAGGCGGTGGTGCATTTCGCCGAACAGCGCGCCGCTCCCTACTCGATGAAGAGCAGCGCCAACAAGCGCTACACCGTCGACAACAACGTCAACGGCACCCACAACCTGCTGGCCGCGATCGTGGAGAGCGGCCTCGACATCCACATCGTGCACCTGGGCACGATGGGGGTGTACGGCTATGGCTCCCACCGGGGCGCCACGATCCCCGAGGGCTATCTCACGGTGGAGGTGCCGCAGCCCGATGGCAGCCGCTTCACCGAGAAGATCCTGCACCCGGCGGATCCCGGCAGCGTCTACCACATGACCAAGACGCTCGATCAGCTGCTGTTCTTCTATTACAACAAGAACGACGGCATCCGCGTCACCGATCTGCACCAGGGCATCGTCTGGGGCACCAACACCGACCTCACCGATCGCGATCCGCGCCTCACCAACCGCTTCGATTACGACGGTGACTACGGCACGGTGCTGAACCGCTTCCTGATGCAGGCGGCCATCGGCTACCCCCTCACCGTGCATGGCACCGGCGGCCAGACCCGCGCCTTCATCCACATCCGCGATTCGGTGAAGTGCGTCCAGCTGGCCCTGGAGCATCCCCCCACCAGCGGCGAGAAGGTCAAGATCTTCAACCAGATGACCGAAAGTCACCAGGTGGGCGAACTGGCTCGCAAGGTGGCCGACCTCACCGGCGCCCAGATCAATTACCTGCCGAATCCCCGCAAGGAGGCGATCGAGAACGATCTGATCGTCGACAACCGCTGCTTCATCGAACTGGGCCTCCGTCCCACCACCCTCGATGACGGCCTGCTGGCGGAGGTGGTGGATGTGGCAAGGCGCTGGGCCGACCGCTGCGACCGCTCGCGCATTCCCTGCGTCTCGGCATGGACGCAGCGTCAGGCTGAAGCGATCAGGGCCACGGCCTGATCCGGGGCCCCCGTGAAGATCGTCTTTTTCACCGAAACCTTCCTGCCCAAGGTCGACGGGATCGTCACGCGTCTCACCAAGACCGTGCAGCACCTGGTGGCCAGCGGCGACGAGGTGCTGATCTTCTGCCCGGAGGGGGCGCCGGAGAGCTGGATGGGGGCCCGCGTGGTCGGGGTGCCGGCCATGCCCCTGCCCCTCTACCCCGAACTGAAGCTGGCCCTGCCCCGGCCCTCGGTGTCGGAGGCGCTCGAGGACTTCGGCCCCGATCTGATCCACGTGGTGAATCCCGCCGTGCTGGGCCTGGGCGGCATCTGGCTGGCGAAGACCCGCGGCATCCCGCTGGTGGCCAGCTATCACACCCATCTGCCCAAGTACCTGGAGCACTACGGCATGGGCATGCTGGAGCCGCTGCTGTGGGAGCTGCTCAAGGCGGCGCACAACCAGGCCCAGCTGAACCTCTGCACCTCCACCGCGATGGTGGACGAACTGAGCGCCAAGGGGATCCAGCACACCGCCCTCTGGCAGCGCGGCGTGGACACCGAACTGTTCCTCCCCGCCCTGCGCAGTGAAGCCATGCGCCGGCGGCTGCACGGCCCCCACGACGACACGGGCAACCTGCTCCTCTACATCGGCCGGCTGTCGGCGGAGAAGCAGATCGAACGCATCCGGCCGGTGCTCGAAGCGCTGCCCAGCACCCGCCTGGCGCTGGTGGGGGACGGCCCCTACCGCCAGCAACTGGAGCGGCTGTTCGAAGGCACGCCCACTACCTTCGTGGGCTATCTGGCGGGCGAGGAGCTGGCCAGTGCCTACGCCAGCGGTGACGCCTTCCTGTTCCCCTCCAGCACCGAAACCCTGGGCCTGGTGCTGCTGGAAGCGATGGCGGCCGGCTGCCCGGTGGTGGGCGCCAGACGCGGCGGCATCCCCGACATCGTCACGGATGGGGTGAACGGCTTCCTGTACGACCCCGATCAGGAGGGCAGCCTCACCACGGCCGTGGCGAACCTTCTGGGCGAGGCGGAGACGCGCCGCGCCCTGCGGCTCGCCGCCCGCGAGGAGGCGGAGCGCTGGGGCTGGGCCGCCGCCACCGAGCAACTGCGCGGGTACTACCGCCAGGTGCTCGGCCAGCGCCGGCTCGAACTGGTGGCCTGAGGCCCTTCAGGGGGCTGGTGCTGGGGGAGCGGCGGTGCTGCCGGGCCGGAACCATGTGGTCATCAGGGCCTTCACCATCGGCGCCGCCACGGTGCCGCCATAGCCACCGGAGTTCTCGCCGAAGGCGATGATCACCAGATTGGGGCGATCGGCCGGGGCATAGCCCCCGAACCAGGCGTGATCCGGACGGGGCGGATCCTCGGCAGTGCCGGTCTTGCCGGCCACCGGCGGCAGGGAGGGATCGTTGAGCAGCCTGGCGGTGCCCTCGGTGACCACCATCCTCAGCCCCTTGCGCACCACCTCGAGGGTTTCGGGCTTGAGGCCGATCCGGGTGCGCGGCGTGGGGCGCTCCACCAGATGGGGGGTCACCAGCCAGCCGCCATTCGAAACGGCCGCATACAGCCGGGCCATCTGGAGCGGCGTCACCGTCACCGCCCCCTGGCCGATGGCGGAGGTGATCGTGTCGACCGGTGTCCAGGGTTCGCCGAGCACCTTCTTCTTCCAGGCCGGATCCCCGAGCAGCCCGGGCGTTTCCTCATCCTTGAGCTCCACGCCGGTGAGCCGCCCGTAGCCCATGCGCCGGGCGGCCTTGAACAGCTCGTCGGGGCCCACCTTCAACCCCACCTGGTAGTAAAAGCTGTTGCTGCTCACGGCCAGGGCGTAGGGGAAGCCGATGCTGCCGAAGGAGCCGTGATCGGCGTAGCACTGCCCGTAGTAGCAGAAGCTGCCCATGGTGGGCACGGTGGAGGCGGGGCCGTACCTGCCGGACTCCAGCCCGGCGATCGTGGTGACGATCTTGAAGGTGCTGGCCGGCGGGAACCCCTGGAAGGCCCGGTTGAGCATCGGCGCCTCGGGGCGATTGAGTTCGTTCCACTGGGCGATCGTGGGCCCCGTGGAGAAGATGTTGGGGTCGAACGTTGGGCGGCTGGCCAGGGCCCGGATGGCGCCGGTCTGGGGGTCGAGGGCGACGATCGCCCCCTTCGCCACCGTGTCGAGGGCCCGCTCAGCGGCCGCCTGGAGATCGAGATCGAGGGTGAGGCGCAGGTCGCGACCGGCACGGGCCGGCTTATCGCCGAGAACGCGCTGCACCTGGCCGGCGGCGTTCACCTCAAGCTGCTGCCCCCCCCATTCGCCGCGCAGGTGGGATTCGTAGGCCTGCTCGATGCCGCTGCGGCCGATGCGGTCGCTGATCCGGTAGCCGTGCTCGCGCAGCCGCGCGTACTCCTCCTCGGTGATGCTGCTGGTGTACCCCATCACGTGGGCGCCCAGCCGGCCGTGGGGGTAGGTGCGCAGCACATCGGCACCCACCTCGGCGCCGGAGAGGGTGGAGGCCTGTTCGCGAAAGCGCAGCACCTGCTCGGGCGAGAGGGCGGAGGCCAGCAGGATGCGGAAGCCCTCGTCATTGGCGCCCCGCTGACGCTGGGCGTCCAGCGTCCCGGACTGCAGGCCGAGCAGCGCCGCCAGCTTGTCCCGCAGGGCGGGCCACTGCCGATCGTTCACCAACCGGGGCTGAACGTAGAGGTTGTAGGTGAGCCGGTTCGTGGCCAGCACCCGTCCTTGACGATCGAGCAGACGGCCGCGGATCGGATCACGGGGGATCAGGCGGATGCGGTTCTCATCAGCCATCGCCCGATGCTCCCGGCCATGCAGCAGCTGCAACCAGGCCAGGCGGGCGGTCATCGCCCCGGAAACGGCAAGCACCAGGGCCATCAGCACCGCCGCCTGGGAGCCGACGCCGGTATGGCGCGAGGTGCCCGGAATGGTGGCCATCAGCGCCCGGCCGTGTCTCCGGGGCCGCCGGCGATCAGATGACGCTCGAGGGCATCGAGCCGGGCGGCGATCCGGGCGAGGACATCCTGCAGCTCGGCCGTCTCCTCGGAGTCGCCGGGGGTGGCCGCGGCCGAAGGCACGGGCTCCACGTCTCTCACCTCCACCTTCATCACCGGATTGCCCAGGCCCGGCTGCAGGCGATCCAGGCCTTCCCGCACCCGGCTGGCCGCCGGCTCCCCTTCCTGGCGCAGATGGCCGAGCGGATCGGGGTGGCTGCCGTCGAAGGCGGCGAGCACCTCCCGGGGGCCGCCCTTGCGGACCCGGTCCGCCACCGCCAGGCCCACCGGCAGGACATCCTGCATCAGCGCCAGGCGCAGGGCATCGAGGGGATCGGTGGCCATGGCGGAAGGGAAGGCGCCGGAGGCCCCCAGTCTGGCGCGGCGGGCGAACGGGGGGAGCGGCCGGCGGTCAGCGCTGGGGCCGCTGGACCCCGGGGTCGACGATCAGCTGGCGGCAGAAGCGCTGGCTGCCCAGCCACCAGCCCCCGGCGACGGCCAGCACCAGCAGCAGGCTGAGGGGCAGCAGAGCCTGACGGGTGACGTCGAGGCTCAGCCACTCCATCCAGCCCCGCAGCAGGCGCTCCCGATCGAAGCGGCGGCGCTCGCGGAGGCCTTCCCGTTCGCGGCGCTGCAGGGCCCGCTCCACCCAGCGCTCGAAGGCCCGCTTCTTGGTGACGGCCATCTTGCGCTCCACCTCGAGCAGATGGCCGGCGGTGAGCTCGGGATTGAAGGTGCTGATCAGCTCAAGGCTCTTGAGGAACATCTCCACCGCCCCGTCCTTCACCGCCAGCTCCTCGGGTTCAAGGATGGTCCAGTCGAGCTCGGGATAGAAGCGCAGGCGGTTGGCCTGGATCTGCTCCTCGCTCAGCTGGCCGGGCTCGCGAAGCCAGCGGTCGGTGTTGGCATCGAAGCGACGCCAGTAGAGGAAGGGATTGAGGTAGACGACGCGGCCGGCCAGCTGGATGCTGTCCTGCTGGAGTCGGCGCTGGAGCTGCAGATCCGGCTCGCTGGTGCCGGCGGTCGGGACGGCGGGGGTCACAGCGGTCACGGCACAGGCCGATGGATGCCGATGGTATCGGCGGCGGCCCGGAGCGGCCAGCCCCCTCAGCGCCCTACTCCCACTCGATCGTGCCGGGCGGCTTGCTGGTGATGTCCAGCACTACCCGGTTCACGCCCTTCACCTCGTTGACGATCCGGTTGGAGATCAGCTCCAGCAGGTCGTAGGGCAGCCGCGACCAGTCGGCGGTCATCCCGTCCTCGGAGGAGACGCAGCGCAGCACCACCGGGAAGGCGTAGGTGCGCTTGTCGCCCATCACCCCCACACTGCGCACCGGCAGCAGCACGGCGAAGGCCTGCCAGATCTCGTCGTACAGGCCCGCATCGCGCACCTCTTCGCGCACGATCAGGTCGGCATCGCGCAGGATGTCGAGCTTCTCGTCGGTGACCTCCCCCAGGATCCGGATCGCCAGGCCGGGGCCGGGGAACGGATGGCGCCCCACGATCTCCTGGGGCAGGCCGAGGCTGCGGCCCACCTTGCGCACCTCGTCCTTGAACAGGCGGCGCAGGGGCTCCACCAGCTTGAACTGCAGATCCTTGGGCAGGCCGCCCACGTTGTGGTGGCTCTTGATCTTCACCGCCACCCGCTCGCCGGTCTTGGGGTCGACATTGGTGCCGGCCGACTCGATCACATCCGGATAAAGGGTTCCCTGGGCGAGATAGTCGAAGGGTCCGAGCCGCTTGCTTTCCTCCTCGAACACACGGATGAATTCGGTGCCGATCAGCTTGCGCTTCTCCTCCGGATCGGTGATGCCGGCAAGCCTGCCGATGAAGCGCTCGCGGGCATTGATGTACTCCACGTTGATGTGGAACTTCCTGTCGAAGAAATCCATCAGGAATTCGGGCTCACCCTTGCGCATGAAGCCCTGGTCGATGAACATGCAGGTGAGCTGATCGCCGATCGCTCGGTGCAGCAGGAAGGCGAGCGTGGAGGAATCCACACCGCCCGAAAGCGCCAGGAGCACGCGTTTGTCGCCCACCTGGGCGCGAACATCGGCGATCGCCTCATCAATGAAGGCGGCGGTGGTCCAGTCGGGGGCGCAGCCGCAGATGTGATAGACGAAATTGCGGATCAGGGCCATGCCGCACTGGGAATGCACCACCTCCGGATGGAACTGCACGCCGTAGAGACTGCGTCCGTGGTGGGCCACCGCCGCTTCCGGCGTGTTCTCGGTATGGGCAAGCCGCACGAAGCCATCGGGGAGACGCTCCACGGAATCGCCATGGCTCATCCACATCGTCGAACCGTCGTCGACGTTGGTGAGCAGGTCGGTCGGATCATCCACGTAGAGCGGCGCCTTGCCGTATTCGGCCCGGCCGGCGGCCACCACCGATCCCCCCAGCTGCTGCACCATCAGCTGCATGCCATAGCAGACGCCGAGCACAGGAATGCCCAGGTTCCAGATCTCCGGATCACAAACCGGCGCCCCCGGTTCGTACACCGAACTCGGCCCACCGCTGAGGATGATGCCGCGGGGGGCGAGGGCCCGCAGATCGGCGGCACTGGTGGTGTAGGCCATCACCAGCGAGAACACTTCGGTTTCGCGCACGCGCCGCGCAATCAGCTCGGAGTACTGGGAGCCGAAATCGAGGATGACGATGGCCGGATGGCGGGTGGACCCGCTCGCCGCATCGCGCACCGCGGCGGTGGGGGCGGTCTGGGTCATAAGGCGGGGCCGTGCTGGCTTCACCCTACGGCGCACCCCCCAGGGCCTCCAGCAGGGGCCCGCCCACCGGACCGGCGGCCCGGATGCGGCGGCCGCGGTCGAACATCACCGCTCCCACCGCCATGCCGCTCTCTCCGTGGCGGGCCAGGTAGTCGCGGCTGCGTTCCTCGATGCTGGCGGCCAGGCGCCGCCGCAGCTGCTCCGCCCGCCCGGGATCGGCCGCCTCCAGGCCGGCGAGGGCCGCCTCGACCGTGGGGGCGGCGTGCAGATCGGCCAGGGCTGCCCCCGAGAGACCCTCCAGGGCCGCCAGGGCCGTGAGCACCTCGGCCCGGCCGTCGGCCAGATGGTGGTGGGTGTGAAAGATGCCGCCCGCCAGCTTCACGAGCTTGCCCTGCACCCCGAACAGCAGCAGCCGCCGCACACCGTGCTGGGCGGCGGCCACCAGCAGCGGCCCGAGCCAGTTGCCGGCCTTGAGCAGGAGGGCGGGGGGCAGGCCGCAGCGGGGGGCGAGGTCGAGCCCGTTCTCGCCGATCACCAGCACCAGATCGCCACCGAAGCCGGGGGCCGCCGCCCGGGCCGCCAGATCGGCCAGGGCGAGGCCGAGCTGATCGGGATCGGCACCGGCCTGCACCTCGGCCCGGGTGCCGATCAGGGCCAGACCGTCCACCACGCCGAAGGCGGGATTGCTGGTGCGCTCGGCCAGCACCCGGCCGGCCGGCAGCACAACCTTCAGCCGCAGCCCGCGGCCGGGCGGCAGCAGGGGGCGCAGGTTGGCCTGCAGCAGGCGGCGGGCGTAGTCCGAAAGGCAGGCGTCGCGGCTGCCGGCCAGCACCCCCACCCCCTCGCCCGCCTCGATCAGCAGGGGGGCGGCCCCGTCGTCGGCCGCCGGGGGGTCCTGCCAGCGGGCGAGCACCCACACCACCAGCCCGCGGGTGAGATCGAGCCGATCGCCCGGATCGCACACCGCCTCGCCCAGTGCCCAGCCCTCCGCCAGAAGCGCCGCCGCCCGCACCGCCACCGGCCGCGGGCCGGGCGGCTCCAGCAGTTCGAGCGGGCGCTGGGGATCGAAGGGCTCCCCGAGCAGGGCGCCCAGGGCGGCCCTTGCGGCCGCGACCACCCACACCGGCAGGGTGTACCCGGCAGGCCTGCGATCAGCCGGCGTCGTCGGCTCGTTCGGGGCGGAAACGTCCATCGGCAGCAGGGATGCGGCAGGGCCGTTTTTTATGGTGGTCGATTGCGCTGCCGCCGCCCGGCCGGCACCGCTTGCCTTCCGTGCCGCTCCCACCATGCAGGACAAGCTCACCCTGATGATCCCCGGCCCCACGCCGGTGCCGGAAACGGTCCTGCAGGCGCTGGCGCGCCATCCGATCGGCCACCGCAGCGCCGACTTCCAGAAGATCGTCAAACGCACCACCGCGCAGCTGAAGTGGCTGCATCAGACCAGCCACGACGTGCTGGTGATCACCGGCAGCGGCACGGCGGCGATGGAGGCCGGGATCGTGAACACCCTCAGCCGCGGCGACCGGGTGCTGTGCGGCGACAACGGCAAGTTCGGCGAGCGCTGGGTGAAGGTGGCGAAGGCCTACGGCCTCGACGTGCAGGTGATCAAGGCGGAATGGGGGCAGCCGCTGGATCCTGAGGCCTTCCGCGCCGCCCTGGAGGCGGACACCGCCAAGGCGATCCGGGCCGTGATCCTCACCCACTCGGAAACCTCCACCGGGGTGATCAACGACCTGCAGACGATCGCCGCTCACGTGCGCGCCCACGGCACGGCGCTCACGATCGCCGACTGCGTGACCAGCCTGGGGGCCACCGATGTGCCGATGGATGCCTGGGGCATCGACGTGATCGGCTCCGGTTCCCAGAAGGGTTACATGATGCCGCCGGGCCTCAGCTTCGTGGCGATGAGCGAGCGGGCCTGGGCCGCCTATGAGCGCTCCGACCTGCCGAAGTTCTATCTGGATCTGGGCAAGTACCGCAAATCGGCCCACGCCGACAGCAATCCCTTCACCCCGGCCATCAACCTCTACTTCGCCCTCGAGGCGGCGCTCGAGATGATGGAGAAGGAGGGCCTGGAGGCGATCTTCGCCCGCCACGACCGCCATCGCCGGGCCACGATCGCCGCGATGAAGGCGATCGGCCTGCCCCTCTATGCCGCCGAGGGCCACGGCAGCCCGGCCATCACCGCGGTGGCGCCGGAGGGCATCGATGCCGAGAGCCTGCGCAAGAAGGTCAAGGACCGCTTCGACATCCTGCTGGCCGGTGGTCAGGACCACCTCAAGGGCCATGTGTTCCGCATCGGCCACCTCGGCTTCGTCTGCGACCGCGACATCCTCACGGCCGTGGCGGCGATCGAGGCCACCCTGCAGGACCTGGGCCTGGCCAAGGCGGCCACCGGGGCCGGTGTGGCGGCGGCGGCAACGGAACTGTCGCGCTGAGCTGGGATGGCAAGGCGGTGCAACCTCCCTAGGGTTCACAGCGAACGAAGTCCGCGACCATGCGCCGCCCCCTGCTCGCCCTCACCTGCCTGCTCGCCCTGAGCGCCGCCGGCTGCCAGCAACAGGATCTGGCCCTCAAGGAACAGAAGACCGAAGCCAAGATCTGCACCCAGCTTGCCGCTGTGGGGGCGGCGCTGGATCAGGTGGGAGCTCTCCAGCCCACCTCCACGGTGGGCGAGGCGGTGGCGGCCGATCGGGCCCTGGCCAAAGCGCTCCGTTCCCTTGAAACGTCCGAACAGACCCTTGAGAAGCTGCGCCTTAAGAACTTCCAGAATCAGTTGCGCACCTTCAAGGAGGATGTCGCCAGAGTGGCCAGCAGAAAGAACCAGACCATCGAACAGGCCGCCCAGCAGCTGAAAGCCAAAGCCGCGCCCGTGGTCGTCGCCCGTCGCCAGCTCTCCGCTGCCGTGAAGTGCGAGGAACCTGCAGCGGCCAAGCCCTGAGACGACCGTCTGGAAGCCTCCGTCCGCAACGAGCGGACACCCATGACTCCAATGCGCCTAGCACCACCGCCTTCTTCGTCAGCCGTGGTGCTAGATTCAATCAAATGGTGGTGATTGAGCATCTCCTCATTCGACTCCGATCGAATCCGCGAGATATCCAGCCCAATCAGCACAACTCCAACAATGCGGGTGTAATTCAGTGGTAGAATGTCAGCTTCCCAAGCTGAACGTCGCCGGTTCGAATCCGGTCACCCGCTTCTAGTCCAGGACTGAGAAATCCCCCAGAAAGCCAGTCTGGCACTGGCTTTAAGGCTGCCAGCGGCTGACTGCTCCTGACAGGCCGTGCCAGGCTGTAGGGCCGACCTTCTCACAGACCTTCTCACATGGCTGAGGCAGCCCCCTGGGAGATCGCCATCCGCGTCGAAACCGCTCACGCCTTGTCCCGCAAGGGATGTCCAAGGGGCTGGGCGCTCACAGAGCACCGAGGCTTCGCCAGGCTCAACATCACCGCCAAAGCGGGCGGCGGCAAGCGGCGTCAGATACAACTTCCGATCCCCTGGCACTTCGACAACGCCAAGAAGATTGGGGCAGCTGTTTGCAAGATCTATGACGACTTCAGCAGCGGAATAGAGCCAGAACAGGCAGCAAAGACAATCACCTATACATCAGGAAGCGAATCAGATGCCAGGACTGCTGACACCCAAAAGGCAAATCCTGAGCAACAAACAAACTGGAATGCGCTGATCGAACGGTACCGCGAGTACAAAATCCGCACTGGCGAGATCAAGGAGTCGACCTGGACCAGGGTGCATCGCCACCACATGAAGCATGTGCTGGATGCCTTCGACAGCCGTCAGCCGCCCCAAAGCGCCACCCAGCTGCTCGATCGGCTCACCCTGCACTGGGCCGACAAGCCCGGCGGTCGCACCCGGCAGATTCAGATGCAGGCCACCTCTGCCTTGCTCCGCTGGGCGGTGGCCCAGGGCGAACTCGCAGCAGCCAGGTGGGAGCCGCCAACCGACCTGAGCTCCTTCGTGGGGCGGTCACGCTCCGCGAAAGCGATCACCACCCCCCTCGAAGTGGGCCACATCCTGGCGTTGGTACGGGCCCTGCCCGACCCGCGTTGGCGACTCGCTTTCCAGCTGATGGCCGCCTATGGATTGCGCCCCGAGGAGCTCCAGCACCTGCAGCTGCGCGATGGGCGCCTGTGGTGCACCTATGAAAAGGTGGCCTCCCGCGGCAAGACCAAGCCTCGAGCCCTGCGTCTCCTGCCCTGCGATGACTGGGCAGCGAACTGGAAGCTGGCCGACCAGTTCTGCCCTGCCGATCTCCCTCCGATGCGTTCCGGCTTCTGCGGCAACGACATCAGGCAGTACCTGCACCGGCGCCCTCTCTGGAACCAGCTGCGGCAGGAGTACGAAGCCAAGGGCGAGAAGCTCGTGCCCTACTCCTGCCGGCACGGCTACGCCCACCGCGCCCACGTGATCTGTGACCTACCACCCAAGGTGGTGGCCGCGGCCATGGGCCACAGCGTCCAGACCCACCTGGCGGCCTACAGCCGCTGGTGCGGGGATGACGTGGTGGATGACGCCTTCACCAAGGCGGAGCAACGGCTTCTCGCGTCCTGAGGCCGACTGGTCAGAAACCCGTGACCGCTGGCTGGCCCTGCTGCCCATGACAGGTGGCGCTCAGCGAGCCATCTTTGGGGCGGCTTCATGGCGAATGGTTCGCCTGCCACATCGACGCCGCTCCCGCAGACCTACAGTTCAGGGCCCACGAGGCCAGCTGCTTCATGGCCCTGCTCACCCCCCGCCAAAATCCAGCAGACCAGGGCATGCCCGAGGTCTCCTCCCAAGAGACGCGTCTGACGTCTGAGAATCTGGCCTGGGTGGATGAGAAGATCAAGGAGCCCGGTTGGGCCAAGCAATTCCTGATCTCGGCTGGTCTCCTCGATTCCAAGGGTCACTGGAATCCCTCCTATTGGCCTGAAGATGGTGAAGCCGGTTCGAAATAGCCTCGGCCCCCTTCTTCTCCACCACGGCTGCGATCGATCCCTTGCGGACCTTGTCCTCGAAGGCAAGACCTCACCGATTCCAAGCGAGAACAAATACGACTGGCTTGGGCCCGGGATCTACTTCTGGGTCGACAGCCCCTCCCGCGCCATGACCTGGGCTAGAGAGAAACAACAAAAAAAGCCAGAAGAGATGACTGAGCCTTCTGTCTTGGGTGCCTTCGCTTACCCAGGCTATTGCCTCAATCTGACGGACTATGGGGCCCTGGAGGAATTACAGGTTGCCTATGAGAAGGTCAAGCTCGTGATCGAAAGCGAGGGCGGCAAGCTTCCATCAAACGGCGCCATGGAGGACGGCATCTATCTCTACCGGCCTCTCGATTGCCTCGTCATCAAGATGGTTCACAAGCTCAGGGAAGAGAGCGGCCTCGATGCCTATGACAGTGTCTACGGCATCTTCGTAGAAGGCCAAGACCTCTTTCCTGGATCAGGCTTCAAGGCAAAGAGTCACGCTCAGATTGCCATTCGCAATCCAGAATGCATTGCCGGCTACTTCCGAGTTCCTGGTTTCACTTAGGCTTCCATTTCTTTCCTTGCGCAACCTCAGAAGCGCAAGTGCCTGCGGCTCCAGCCGGTGATCGTGGATTCCACGTTCTCCAGGTGCCACTGCAGGGGCCCCCTGCCCTGGGTGCAGCCCCAGCGTCGGTAGTGCTTACCTGGTTGCAGCACCCCTCGCAGCCGCAGCTGGCGGAGGGTTTCGCGGCTCATGCCCAGCGCTGTACAAGCTTCTGCTGTTGTTACCCAGACCCTCTCGCGACCTGATGCTGTTGGTGCGGCCTGACTTTCCATCAGACCAGCTCCCGCAGGATTTCCACCACGGCGGGATTCCAGAGAATCTGGTATCCGCTATGTCCATGGCGGCAGTAGGGCATGGCCTCGGCCCACTCCTGACCCCGTTGCGTCAGTTCCCACTCGTCGCGGGCATTGCGGATCTGCAAACCGCAGGCCGCCAGGTGCTGGTTCATCACCCGGGCCGACATTCCCACCTTCCGGCCCAGCTGAGTGGCATTCAGCGAACAGATTGGATCTTCGGCAGCAGGCAAGGCACGGCGCAGGGTCTCCACTGCCAGGCCAGTGTTCTCCTGGATGCAGTTGAGGGTGGCAGCCATGGCGATGCCGGCTTTCACGCCCGGCAGTCGCGCGATGGCTTGGCCGATCAGCAGAAGAGCGCCGACGCTGTCCTGCTTCTCGGAGGGCAACGATGCCGGTGTGGTGACGGTGCCTGCCGCGGTGTAGCTCCCTGTCCGGCGGATTGCCGGCAGCACCTCGTGAGTCACCCAGCGCTTGAATCGGTGTGCCTCCTTCTTGCGACTGCCCAGCACCAGGTTGTACATCCCTGGCTCATTCACGATCGTCATGACCTGCTCGCCCCCAGGGGTGTGAATTGAACTCACACCCTTCTCATCGTCATCAAGCCGCTCCAAGGCCTTGCGGTCGAGGCCGAGCGAGGCAAGCAGATCAGCTGCCACGAACCAAGGATCACCCAGCTCATCGCTGATGACCCTGATCTGGCGACCCTCGTACTCAAAGGGCACGAGGGAATACGTGTTGTTGTTCATCGGTCTGAAATCGGTGCGGCAGTGAGAGGCCCGTTGAGGGCCGAGTTGGGATCGGGATCGAGGTGGAATTGGCTGGGGACGGTGGCCGGTGACAACCTGGGAGGCACGGGCCCAGCGAGCGTCAGCAGCAAGGTGGCGAGCTGAAACGCCAGCCCCAGCAGCACCAAGCCGCGCAAGCAAGCCAGGCTGGAGGCCGTGACCATGACGGTGGTGGGCCGGCGGGTGCGGCAGAAGGCAGGCAGCTGGGGATCGAGCCGGTGAAGGGGCCTGCCCTTCCAGGCCCCGGCGTTCTGGTCCTGACGATCGAGTGGCATCAGAACAACTCCTCGTCGTCGTCTTCGCCGTCCGCCGCCCAACCGCTGGCTGCCGCAGCGCCAGTGGTGGTGTAGCCCTCGACCTCCTCAAACCCATCGGTGGGATCCACCTGCTCGTAGGGCACGAACTGCACGACCTGGACGGCGCGGGGCTGGAAGGTCATGCCGCAGCCGTTCTCTCCGTCCCAGTCGTAGATGTCGAAGGCGACGATCACCTTCGAGCCGTTGCCGATGGCGGCCCCATCCCAGGGCTGCTTCTTGGCATCGACGATGCGAGGCCCCTCGGACAGCGAGCCATCGCGCCGCTGAAACTGCGGCACCTTGAAGCGCACCACGGTGATCTCGCTCGGCTTCTCCTTGTCGGGCTTCCAGGGGAAACCCTTCTCGGCGCGGCGCTTGCGGCTGCCGTGCAGGGCGATGAATTGATCCTCCATCGCCAGCAGGAAGGACTGGGCCTTCTCGTCGCTGTTGGGCAGGAGCAAGTCGGCCGTCCAGGCCTTGGGTTTGCTCTTATCGAGCTGGTGCCTGGGGGTGATCAGGTGGGCCCAGCGCACTTCGGCGAGGGGGGTACGAAAAATGTCCTTAGCCATGGGTTGGATCGGGGTGAACGGTTGAAAGGGGCTGTTGATCGAAGGGAGGCAGGGGCGGCAGACCAAAGCGCTCACGCAGCAGGTGATGCACCGCTCCACTGGCGGAGAGGTTGTGGCGCTCCATCACCTCGCGGACCCGCAGGTACACATCGGTGCGCACCTGGGTCTGGATGAAGTGGCGACCGGCCTGGGAGCGGGGCTGCTCGCCGTAGCGACGAAGTCCTTTCATGGCTCTGCCGGCGCCGCGGCGCCATCGAGGCCTTGTTCTTCGCACTCCTCAAGGAAGTGATCGATGAAGGCGGCGTGCTGGTGCTGGGTGATGCGATCGCCGATGGAGCGGGCATTGCGCGGCACCAGGAAGTGCTCGCGGAAGGCCCTGGTCAGCTGCTGACGTGCCGCCTGGGGCAGGGCCAGGATTCGCTGGTGGGTGACGATCTCCTGGGGCGTGAGCGGCTCCAGGGCGACATCAAGATCAGTCGCTGGAGCGGGCTCCTCATGCGAGTCAGGCGAGGGCTGAGCCGCATCGGCGGCAACAGGCACATCTGCTAGCTCAGTTCGGAGCTGACCAGGAGGCTCGCTAGGAGTTTGTTGCCCATAAGACTCCTGCGCAGCCATCACAGCGGCACTCGGGTGTGCTGAACCATGGCAGTGCTCCAGTGGCTGCACTGAGAGCGATAGAAGTTGGGCTTCAACCGCCCTGGTGATGCCAACCACGGCGGTTGCAGGCCCCTCATCCCGTCGCTGCCATCAGTACCTGGTGCTGCGATCGCCGGTAGCGGAACAACTTCAGCAGGTTGTGCGTGGCAGCGATCAGGTGCCATTCGCCGTCGACCTTCTCAAGGCCCCGCAACAGAAACCTCCGCAGGCCCCTGGCTTCCTTGATCTGCCCGTTCACCGGTTCCACGATCGCCTTGCGCTGGGCGTAGATCGCTGATCCCTTCTTGCTTCTGAGTTTGCGGGCCATCCGGGTTCTCTCATCAGCATCCTTGGGCAGCGGTCCGCGTTTCGGTGGTTGTGGCTTGCCATGGGGCAGGCGGCCGGTGGCGATGTAGGCGTTGATGCCTTGATCGGCGCAGGCCTTGGCGTTGTCCTCGCTCCAGAACCCTGCATCCATCGTCATCACGTCCGGTAAGGCTCCGGATGTTGTTGCGATGCGCTCCAGCATCGGCTCCAGGTGCTCGACATCCGGCGGCTGGTTGCTCACGCCCACCGCCACGATCACCTGGTGGTCGCTGTCCACCGCCACCTGGCAGTTATAGCCCTGCAGATAGGTGCCACCGCACTGCATCAGATGGCTGTCGGGATCGGTGAAATTCCGCTGGGTCTTGGCCGTCGGTGTGCCATCGGCTTTTCGGGCCAGACCACGCCTGGGCATCGCGTCAGCGGCAAGGGGCTCCAGATCCGGTGGCTCCAGGCCGGCATGCTCGGCTGCCTCGATCGCTTTCTCTCTTGCTTCTTCTTGATTAGGTAGCAAGCTCCGCGTCCCTCAGGAGGCGCTCTGGCCTCGC
>JANWUS010000006.1:0-162964 GCA_024958715.1 Cyanobium sp. FGCU52
AGGTGGCGAAGGTGGTGCCGGTCAGCCAGCCGCCCAGCGCCAGGTAGGCGGTGGGGAACAGCAGCAGACCGGACCACCCGACAAAAACGAAGCGGTCGCGCTTGAGCCAGTCGTCGAGGACGTCGAACCATCCCCGCTGCGGCAGGCGACCTGCAGCGATCGTCATGAGGGTTGCTTCACGAAGCTTTACAGGGCCACTGTACGGAGATCGGCACCCTCCTGCGGGGCAACCCGGCATCCGCTGACGGGAAAATGAGCACAAGTGCCTAGGGCGTGGCCGGCGGGTCCGGTGAGCCAGACTCCCCTCTTCCCCAACCGCCTTCCATGTACGTCCTCGAGCTGTCCCTCCGGCTCAGCCCCATGCCCATCGCGGTGCAGCGCAAGGAGCTGGCCGGAGCTCAGGAGCTCTACGGCGAGGTGCGCCGCGCCCTGGAGGGAGGGCATCCCAAGGTGCTGGAGCTGACCTGCGAGAAGGACGAGAACAAGCGCATCTCGCTGCTCTCCAGCGAGATCGTGGCGGTGCAGATCTACGAAAAGACGGCCGGCGGCAGCGGCGCCCGGCGCCCTGGCTTCAGCTTCGAGGATTGATCGCCGCCGTGCCCCTCGCAGCGGTGGAACCACCCCTGCTGGTGGAAGACCTGAGCTTCGCCTGGGCCGACGGCCGGCTGGCCCTCGATGGCTGCGGTCTGCGCGTGCCCGGGCCCGGGCTATGGATGCTGGTGGGCAGCAACGGAAGCGGCAAGAGCACCCTGCTGCGCCTGATCGCCGGCCTGATCTCCCCACGGTCCGGCCACATCCGCACCACGGCCAAACCTGCCCTGGTGTTCCAGAACCCCGACCACCAGCTGCTGCTGCCGAGCGTGGGCAGCGACCTGCAGCTGGGGATGCCTGCGGACCTCCCGGCCGGCGAGGTTCGCGGACGCGTGGCCCGGGCCCTGGAGCAGGTGGGGCTGGCGGGCCTGGAGCGCCGCCCGATCCACACGCTCAGCGGCGGGCAGAAGCAGAGGCTGGCGATCGCCGGTGCCCTGGCCGGGGAAGCCGGCCTGCTGCTGCTGGATGAACCCACCGCGCTGCTGGATCCCGACAGCCAGCGCGACGTGCTGGCGCTGATCGGCCGCCTCTGCCACCGCCGGGAGAACCCCCTGACCGCCCTGTGGATCACCCACCGCCTGGAGGAACTGGAGGGCTGCGACGGAGCGGCCCGCATGGAGGGTGGCCGGATCGGCCCCTGGCAGAGCGGCAGCCAGCTTCGGCGGAGCCTGAACCCCTTGCCGGCGGGCAGGGCCGAAAGGTAGGTTCTTGCGGTCGGTGAGGGAGACGCGTCTCCGGCTCCGACTGCCCGGAACACCGGCGCATTCCTCGGTAGCTCAGCGGTAGAGCGGTCGGCTGTTAACCGATTGGTCGCAGGTTCGAATCCCGCCCGGGGAGTTTTCATCACAACCCCACCCCCAAGGGCCCGTGCCTGAGGGGTTCAGCCTTGGCGGGGAGATCGAGTTCAAGCGCGGATCAGCGAATTCCGCAACCGACACTCCCGAAGAAATCCTGAAGATGTCCGGGTGCTCCTTGTGGGCTTCCGGAGGCCCAGGGCAGTTCTGACAAGGGATCCGGGCCTCGGGGAGCCCCGTTCGCCCCCCTGCGGTGTCGGGGGACACCCTCCCGACGCCCCCTGCACGTCTGTGCGAAACCGGGGACAATGCGCCCATCGCCGTTCGTTCCTGCCGCAAGGAGCTGCCTCGCCGTCATGAAGCCCTGCATCCTGCTCATCGAGGACGACAGCGACATGCGCGAGCTCGTGGCCGGGCACCTGGAGCACGGCGGCTTCGACGTGCAGCGGGCCGATGACGGCATCAAGGGCCAGGCCCTGGCGCTGCAGTACGGCCCGGACGTGATCCTGCTCGACCTGATGCTGCCGAAGGTGGACGGGCTCACCCTCTGCCAGCGCCTGCGCCGCGACGAGCGCACGGCCCGGATCCCGATCCTGATGATCACGGCCCTGGGCGGCACCAAGGACAAGGTGAGCGGCTTCAACTCCGGCGCCGACGACTACCTCACCAAGCCCTTCGACCTGGAGGAGCTGATGGTGCGGGTCAAGGCCCTGCTGCGCCGCAGCGAGCGGGCCCCGCTCTCGAGCAAGCACAACGAGATCCTGAGCTTCGGCAGCCTCACCCTGGTGCCCGAGCGCCTGGAGGCGATCTGGTTCGACGAACCGGTGCGGCTCACCCACCTGGAGTTCGAGCTGCTGCACTGCCTGCTGCAGCGCCATGGCCAGACGGTGGCCCCCTCGCTGATCCTCAAGGAGGTGTGGGGCTACGAGCCCGACGACGACATCGAGACGATCCGGGTGCACGTGCGCCACCTGCGCACCAAGCTCGAACCCGACCCCCGCAAGCCCCGCTTCATCAAGACCGTCTACGGCGCCGGCTACTGCCTGGAACTGCCCACCGGCGACCAGATCGCGGCGCTCGAGCCCGTGATGCGCGAGGCCCGCGCCGCCCGCCCGGCGCAGGCGCGGGCCAAGGGCGGCCAGGCGGCCTGAACCGCCGTCAGGCGAGGCCGGAGAGTTCGAGCAACGCCACCTCCCAGGCCAGGCGCGGCTGAACGAAGGCCCGCAGCTGGGAGCGCAGGCGCTCCAGCCGCCGCAGGGGGCCGGGGTCGTGGTCGCGGCGCCAGAGGCTGAGCTGCCACCAGTCGAGCAGCCACAGCTGCTGCTCCCCATCCAGTGCGTCCGTGAGATCGCGGGCGAGGGCCAGGGCTTCGAGGGGATCACGGCTGCGGGCGAGCAGGCGCTCGGCCACGCCCGGCGGCAGGCTGCGCCAGCACTGGCGATGGCGCAGCAGGGCGCCGGGGGAGCCGGCCGCCAGCTCCATCAGTTCGGGGGGCTCAGGGAGGAGTGGGTCCTGACCCTGGGGGTCCTGGCCCTCCAGATCCTGCCCCTGGGGATCGGTCTCCTGGGCGGGCGGAAGGCGCTCCAGCACCTGCCGCACCGCTGCGGAGGAGAGACGGGCGAAGGGAATCTGCTGGCAGCGGGAGCGGATCGTGCTCAGCAGCTGGGCGGGAGCGGCGCAGATCAGGATCAGCAGGCCGTCGCCCGGTTCCTCCAGGGTCTTGAGCAGGGCGTTGGCCGCGGCCTCGGCCATCGCCTCCGCCGCCTCGATCACCACCAGGCCGCGCTCGGCCTCCACCGGCCGGCGCCCCAGGAAGCGGGACACCTCACGCACCTGCTCCAGGCGCAGCTGGGGAGGCGTGCGGCGGCTCACCCCTTCCGCCTCGGCCACCGAGGCCGGCACCAGACGCCCCTGATGCTGGTAGGTGGGCTCCACCCAGAGCAGGTCGGGGTGGTTGCCCGCCGCCAGCCGCCGGCGCACCCCCGGGTCGCCGACGAGGGCCCCGTCGTCGGCCACCAGCACGCCCTCGAGGAAGCGCAGGGCGGCCAGCCGGCGACCCACACCGTCGGGACCGGCGAACAGGTAGGCCGGGGCCAGCCGGCGGCGGGCCAGGGCGGCCTCCAGCAGGGCCACCGCCGGCTCCTGGCCGACCAGATCAGCGAACAGCTCAGCCATCGCCGAAGGCAGCCTGCAGAGCGTTCCGGCAGGCCGCGCTCACCTCGGTGGGCAGCGCGGCGGCGTCGATGCGGATCCACTGCCGCTCCGCGGCCAGCTGGGCGAAGCCGGCGGCCACCCGCGCCAGGAACGCATCGCCGGCGGCCTCGATCCGGTCCGCCGCCCTGTGGCCGCGCCGGCGGCGGGACTCCGCCAGGGACAGATCCAGCCAGAGGGTGGCATCGGCCCGCAGGCCGTCGGTGGCGATCACCTCGAGCTGCTCGATCAGGTCCAGGGGCAGGCCGCGGCCATGGCCCTGATAGGCGGCGGTGGAGCCGCTGAAGCGATCGGAGAGCACCCAGTGGCCGGCCGCCAGGGCCGGCCGGATGCGCTCCTGCACGTGCTGGGCGCGGTCGGCCGCATAGAGCAGCAGCTCGGCGCCGGTGGTGGCCGCCGCCCCCTCGGGCGGATGCAGCAGCAGCTCCCGCAGGGCGCGGCCCAGGGGCGTGCCCCCCGGTTCGCGGGTACAGAGCAGGCGCGCCCCTTGCGGCATCAGGCCGCTGGTGGGCAGCCAGGCGGCGAGATCCTGGAGCTGGGTGGTCTTGCCGCAGCCATCGATGCCCTCCAGCACCAGGAAGCGCCCGGGCGAGGCGGCGGAGGGGGCGGCCGCACTCAAGCGGCCGCCCTCCCCTGGGGGCGCAGGCCGTTGTGGAGCAGCAGGGCGTTGAGCACCACCGTGAGCGAACTGAGGGCCATCAGCAGGGCCGCCAGCGGCGGCGAGAGCACCAGGGAGAAGCGGGGCAGCAGGACACCGGCCGCGATCGGCAGGGCGATCAGGTTGTAGCCGAAGGCCCAGGCCAGATTCCAGCGCACGGTGGCCATGGTGCGGCGGGCCAGGTCGAGGGCTTCTACCAGCCCGTCCAGCCGGTCGCCCAGCACCACCAGATCCGCCGACTCCTGAGCGATCTGGGTGCCGGTGCCGATCGCCACCCCCAGATCCGCGGCCGCCAGGGCCGGGGCGTCGTTGATACCGTCCCCCACCATCGCCAGCGGCCCCCGCTCCCGGGCCTCGAGCAGGCGGGCGAGCTTCTGCTCCGGCCGGAGCTGCCAGGCCAGTTCCGAAGCCTCAAGCCCCAGCCGCTCCCCCAGCCGCTGCACCGCCGCGCGGCGATCGCCGCTGAGCAGCCCCAGGCCCAGACCGCGGCGGCGCAGGGCCGCCAGGGTGGTGGCGGCATCGGCCCGCGGCCGGTCCTCGACCGCCACCAGGCCCAGCAGTCGGGTGCCGGTGGCCACCGCCAGCAGGCTGGCCCCCTCGGCCTCCAGCTGCGCCTGCCGCGCCCGGATCTCCGGCGCCACGGGTACCCCGGAGGCCGCCAGCCAGTCGAGCCGGCCCACCCGCAGCAGGTCGGGCTCGCCCTCCAGCCGCCCCTCCAGCCCTTCGCCGGGAACGGTGGTGCCTTCAAGGGCAGCCGGGAGCAGCAGCCCCCGGCGATCCGCCTCCTGCAGCAGGGCATGGGCCAGGGGATGGCGGCTCTGCTGCTCCAGACCGGCGGCCAGCTGAACCAGGCGATCGGCGGCCCCAGGATCCAAGGGATCGAGGGGCTCGACCCCACTCACCAGGGGGCGGCCGAGGGTGAGGGTGCCGGTCTTGTCGAAGAACACCTGCTGCAGCCGCGCCGCGGACTCGATCGCATCGCCGCCGCGGAACAGCAGACCGGCCCCGGCGGCGCGCCCGCAGGCCACGGTGATGGCGGCGGGTGTGGCCAGGCCGAGGGCGCAGGGACAGGCCACCACCAGAACGGCGATGGACAGCTGGACGGCCAGAGCCAGGGGGGAGAGGGCTGCCGGGTGAACAAGGGCGTGGCCATGGCCCTGGGCGGCCTCCAAGGCCATGCCCCCCAGGAAGCGGGAGCCCCAGCGCCACCAGAAGAGGAAGGTGGCCATCGCGAGCAGCAGCACCACCACGGTGAAGCCCCCGGCGATCCGGTCGGCGAGGCTCTGGATCGGCGCCTTGCGCGCCTGGGCCCGCTCCACGAGCTGCACGATGCGGGCGATGGCGCTGTGGGCGCCACTGCGGCGCACCTCCAGATCCAGGGGCGAGGTGAGGTTGAGCATGCCGGCCGCCAGCTCGCTGCCGGGGGCAACCGCCTGGGGCAGGGGCTCGCCGGTGAGGCTGGCGGTATCCACTGCCGAGTGTCCCTCCTGCACCACGGCATCCACGGGAACCCGGTCGCCGGGAAGCAGGCGGATGCGATCCCCGGGGCGCAGCCCGCCCACCCGCACGGGCCGGGGCGGGTCGTCGCCCAGCAGCAGCAGGGCCTGGTCGGGCTGGAGCTCTGCCAGCTCCTCGATCGCCCGGCCCGTGCGCCAGCGGGCCCGCTCCTCCAGGAAGCGGCCGGTGAGCACGAAGCCCAGCAGCATCACCGGCTCGTTGAACCAGCAGGGGAGACCGCTGGCGGGCCAGAGCCAGCCCACCAGGCTGGCGAGCCAGGCGCTCACCACCCCGAGGCCCACCAGGGTGTCCATGGTGGGGACCCCGGCCAGGGCGGCCCGGGCCCCGGCGATCAGCAGGGGGCGACCCGGGCCGGCCAGGGCCAGGGTGGCCACCAGCGCATGGAACCAGGGGCGCCCCAGGGGGCTCCAGGGTCCGGCGACGGGCAGGGCACCGGCTTCGCTGAGATGGCCCAGCCCCGAAACGATCAGCAGCGCCAGGGCCACGATCAGGCCGCGCCAGCGCTGCCACCAGCCCTGTTCCCTCAACTGCTCGCGCCGGCCCTCGCCCCAGGGCGCCTCCTCCCGCGGACGGGCCGCGAACCCCAGGGCGGCGAGGCTCTCCACCAGGGCCGGCAACGGGTCCTGGGCCGCGGCCGCCGGTTCCAGGTCGATCCAGGCGGTGCGGGTGAGCAGGTTGACGCTGGCCTGCCGCACCGCCGGCTGCTGCTGCAGCCGCTGCTCCACGGCCAGCACGCAGCCGCCGCATTTCATGCCCTCCACCTCGAGCAGCAGGGGGTCCGGCGCTGGAGGCAAGGGGGTCGCAGGGGCGGGGTGCCAACGCTAGGGGCGACGGGGCCCTGCGGTTCACCGGGTTGGGCAGCCGGTGGCAGGTTCCGGGCAGGATGGGGCTCCGACAGCGAACCGTGCCGTGCCCCGCTCGCAGCGCAACGACAACTTCATCGACAAGAGCTTCACGGTCATGGCCGACCTGATCCTCAAGGTCCTGCCCACCGACCGGCGTGCGAAGGAGGCCTTCGCCTACTACCGCGACGGCATGAGCGCCCAGGGCGATGGCGAGTACGCCGAGGCCCTGGAGAACTACGAGGAGGCCCTGCGGCTCGAGGAGGACCCGAACGACAAGGCCTTCATCCTCTACAACATGGCCCTGGTGTTCACCAGCAACGGCGAGCACGACAAGGCGCTCGACTTCTACCGCCAGGCGCTCGAGCTCAACAGCCGCATGCCCCAGGCCCTCAACAACATGGCGGTGATCCACCACCATCTCGGCTCGATCGCCGAGGAGAAGGGCGATGCCGATGAAGCCGACCGCTGCTTCGACCAGGCCGCCGACTGCTGGGCGAAGGCGATCCGCATGGCCCCCAACAACTACATCGAGGCCCAGAACTGGCTCAAGACCAGCGGCCGCGGCAGCGTCGACGTTTATTTCTGACTCCCGGCCTCGCCCGGGTCAGTCCCCCCCGCCGGCCGGATCGGTGCCCAGGGCGGCCACCAGGGCCTCGGCCACCGAAGCGGCTTCCCGCAGCTCCAGGCCCAGACCGGCGGCAATCGGGCCCAGACCGCTGCCCTTCGGCACCACCGCCCGCACGAACCCCAGCCGGGCGGCCTCCTGCAGGCGCAGCTCCAACTGGCCCACCGGCCGCAGCTGGCCCCCGAGCCCCAGTTCCCCCACCAGCACCGTGCCCGCCGGCAGGGTGAGATCCCGGTGGCTGGCCACCACCGCCGCGGCCACCCCCAGGTCGGCCGCCGGCTCCTCCACCTCCAGGCCGCCGGCCACCGCCAGGTAGCAGTCGAAGCGCGACAGCGGCAGGCCCAGGTGCTTCTCCAGCACCGCCAGGATCTGATGCAGCCGGTTGGCGGCGATGCCGGTGGCGGTGCGCCGCGGGCTGGCATAGCTGGTGGGACTCACCAGGGCCTGCAGTTCCACCACCAGGGGGCGGGTGCCCTCGCAGGCCACGATCACGCCGCTCCCCGGCGACGGCCCGTCGCCGCCGAGGAACAGTTCGCTGGGGTTGCTCACCTCGGCAAGGCCCCGATCGCGCATCTCGAACACCCCGAGCTCGTGGGTGGCGCCGAAGCGGTTCTTCACGGCCCGCAGCAGGCGATGGCTGGCGAAGCGGTCGCCCTCGAAGGTGAGCACCGCATCCACCAGGTGCTCCAGCACCTTGGGACCGGCCAGCATCCCCTCCTTGGTGACGTGGCCCACCAGCAGCAGGGCGGTGTCCTGGCGCTTGGCGATGCGGGCCAGGGCGGCGGCGCAGTCCCGCACCTGGGACACCGAGCCGGGGGCGCTGCCGAGTTCGGCGTCGTGGAGGGCCTGGATGCTGTCGATCACGGCCACCGCCGGCCGCAGGCTCTCGAGTTCCTGGAGCACCAGCTCCAGGTCGGTTTCGGCCAGCAGCCGCAGCCCCGGGCCGCCTTCTCCATCCCCGGGGTCCTCGGCTTCGGCTCCATCACGCTCGGCAAGCCGACGCCAGCGCAGCTTCACCTGCTGCGCCGACTCCTCGGCGCTCACGTACAGCACCGGCACCCGGGCGGCCATCGACCGGGCGCTCTGCAGCAGCAGGGTGCTCTTACCGATCCCCGGATCCCCTCCCAGCAGCACGAGCGAGCCGGGCACCAGGCCGCCGCCCAGCACCCTGTCGAGCTCGGCGTAGCCGCTCGCTAGCCGCTGCAGCGGGCGCTCCCCCACCGCCTGGATCGGTTCGGAGCGCCGCGCCCCCCCCGCCTCCGCGGGCGCCGCGGGCCGACGCCGACGGCTGTCGGCCACGGCCTCCTGCTGCTCCACCAAGGTGTTCCAGCCGCCGCAGCCGGCGCAGCGCCCGAAGAACTGGCGGGTGCGGGCCCCGCAGGCCTGGCAGACGTAGTGGGAGGTGGCGCGGGGCACGGGCAGGCAGGAGGAAGCTTGTATGAAGAAAGGTGGCGTTCAGTGAATTCATGGGCCTCGGCCCTTTTCAGTGGGCCTGATCCATGGGTACGCCGTCCGGCGTGATGACTGGCTCGATGACGGCCTCCGCCCCCAGCGCCAACGGCGCCAACCACGGCAAAGAGACCATCCTCGTCGTGGATGACGAGGCCAGCATCCGCCGGATCCTCGAGACGCGCCTCTCGATGATCGGCTATCAGGTGATCACCGCCAGCGATGGCGAGGAGGCCCTGGAGGCCTTCCACCGCAGCCACCCGGATCTGGTGGTGCTCGACGTGATGATGCCCAAGCTCGACGGCTACGGCGTCTGCCAGGAGCTGCGCAAGGAATCCGACGTGCCGATCGTGATGCTGACGGCCCTGGGCGATGTGGCCGACCGCATCACCGGCCTGGAGCTCGGCGCCGACGACTACGTGGTCAAGCCCTTCAGCCCCAAGGAGCTCGAAGCCCGCATCCGCTGCGTGCTGCGCCGGGTGGAGAAGGAGCAGGTGGCCGGCATCCCCAACTCCGGCGTGATCCAGGTTGGCGACCTGCGGATCGACACCAACAAGCGCCAGGTGTACCGGGGCGACGAGCGCATCCGGCTCACCGGCATGGAGTTCAGCCTGCTGGAGCTGCTGGTGAGCCGCTCCGGCGAACCCTTCAGCCGCGGCGAGATCCTCAAGGAGGTGTGGGGGTACACCCCCGAGCGTCACGTCGACACCCGGGTGGTCGACGTCCACATCTCCCGGCTGCGTTCCAAACTGGAGGATGATCCTGCCAACCCCGAGCTGATCCTCACGGCCCGGGGCACCGGCTACCTCTTCCAGCGCATCGTTGAACCCGTTGCCTCCGAAGGAACCTGACTCCGGCGAGCGTCGCCCGGCTCCCTACCGGGCCCGCACCGGCCGCACCAAGCCGAGCCGCGCAATCCGCCGCCTGGTGATCTGGTACCGGCGCAACGCCGCGGTCACCACGATCGTGGACACCGCATCCGCCCTGGTGGACACCGCTTCGGCCGCCGGCAACGTGGCCGGCAGCGTGGCCGGCGTCGCGGGCAGCATGGCCGGGGCCGCCGGCACGGTGGCCGGGGCCGCCACCTCCGTGGCCGGATCGGTGCTCCAGCCCCTGGTGTTCGATCCCCTGCGGCGCCTGCAGCAGGGTCCCGGCGGCGTGGAGTCCCTGGCGGTGGGCGATGCCGAGCGGCTGTGGGTGGCGGTCGACGGCATGGGCGGCGACCACGCCCCCGGGCCGATCCTCGAGGGCTGCCTGCGGGCGGTGGAGCTGCTGCCGATGCGCATCCGCTTCGTGGCCGAGACCGGCCCCCTGCAGCAGGCCATCCGCACCATGGGCCTCCAGGACGACCTCGATGAGGCGGTGGCCCTCGGGCTGATCCAGATCGTGCCCAGCGGCCCCTCGGTGGGCATGAACGAGGAGGCCACCGTGGTGCGGCGCAAGCGCGACGCCAGCATCAACCTGGCCATGGACCTGGTGAAGCAGGGTCAGGCCACCGCGGTGTACTCCGCCGGCAACTCCGGCGCGGTGATGGCCTCGGCCATCTTCCGCCTGGGCCGCCTGCCCGGCATCGACCGCCCCGCCATCGGCGCCCTCTTCCCCACCAAGGACCCGGATCAGCAGGTGCTGGTGCTCGACGTGGGGGCCAACATGGACTGCAAGCCCGACTGGCTGCACCAGTTCGCCCTGCTCGGCAACATCTACAGCCGCGACGTGCTGCAGGTGAAGCGCCCCCGCATCGGCCTGCTCAACATCGGCGAGGAGGAGTGCAAGGGCAACGATCTGGCCCTGCGCACCCATCCACTGCTGGTGGCCGAGCCGCGCATCCGCTTCGCGGGCAACTGCGAAGGCCGCGACGTGCTCTCCGGCGACTTCGATGTGGTGGTGTGCGACGGCTTCACCGGCAACGTGCTGCTCAAGTTCCTGGAGTCGGTGGGCAGCGTTCTCCTCGACGTGCTGCGCGCGGAGCTGCCCCGCGGCCGCCGCGGCAAGGTGGGTTCCGCCTTCCTGCGCAGCAACCTGGTGCGCATCAAGAAGCGGCTCGACCATGCCGAGCACGGCGGCGCGCTGCTGCTCGGGGTCGACGGCGTGTGCGTGATCGGCCATGGCAGCAGCAAGGCCCTCTCGGTGGTGAGCGCCCTGCGCCTGGCCCATTCCGCCGCCAGCCACGGTGTGATGGACGACCTCCACGCCCTGCAGGGCAGCGGCGCCGATGCCGCGGCCGCCTGTGGTTGACTGAGCCCCAACCGCGGGCTGATCGAGTGGCGTCCGGCGCAGGCAACACGAGCCTCGGCTCACCGGGCATGCGGCTGGTGGGCTGCGGCAGCGCCCTTCCCGCCGCCTCGATCAGCAACGGCGCGCTGAGTGCCCGGGTGGACACCAGCGACGAATGGATCCGCAGCCGCACCGGCATCGGTGCGCGGCGGGTGGCCGGGCCGGGGGAAACGGTCACCACCCTGGCGGCGGGTGCCGCCAGGGCCTGCCTGGAGCATGCCGGCTGGGATCCGGACGACGTGGACCTGATCCTGCTGGCCACCTCCAGCCCCGACGACCTGTTCGGCACGGCTCCCCGGGTTCAGGCGGCGCTCGGGGCGCGGCGCGCGGTGGCCTTCGATCTCACCGCGGCCTGCAGCGGTTTCCTGTTCGCCCTGATCACCGCCGCCCAGTACATCCGCGGCGGCACCTGCGAGCGGGTGCTCGTGATCGGCGCCGACCAGCTCAGCCGCTGGGTCGACTGGAACGACCGCCGCACCTGCGTGCTGTTCGGCGACGGCGCCGGCGCCGTGGCGGTGCAGGCCGACCCTGACGGCACCGACGACCTGCTGGGCTTCCGCATGCACTCCGACGGCAGCCGCAACGCCTGCCTCACCCTCGCCCAGACGGAGGAACACCGTCCGCTGATCGGCGAGCTCTCCTCCCAGAGCGGCGGCTTCGCCCCGATCCACATGAACGGGCAGGAGGTCTACAAGTTCGCCGTGCGCGAGGTGCCGGCGGTCCTGGCCGAGGTGCTTGAAGGCTGCGGGGTCACGGCGGCCGAGCTCGACTGGCTGCTGCTGCACCAGGCCAACCAGCGCATCCTCGATGCCGTGGCCGAGCGCTTCTCGGTGCCCGCCGAGCGGGTGCTCAGCAACCTCTCCGCCTACGGCAACACCTCCGCCGCCACCATCCCGCTGATGCTCGATGAGGCGGTGCGCGACGGCCGGATCCGGCCGGGTCAGCGGATCGCCAGCAGCGGCTTCGGCGCAGGCCTCAGCTGGGGTGGGGCCCTGCTGCGCTGGAGCGGCCCCGCCCTCTGAGGGGGGCAGGCTGTCGCACCGGTGGCCGATCCGGCCGCGGCGTAGCCTCGGACACCGCAACGACAACCGCATCGATGGGCATCGCCTGGGTGTTTCCCGGTCAGGGTTCGCAGAAGGCCGGCATGGCCGCCGGTGTGCTCGACCTGCCGGGGGCCCGGGAGCGCTTCGCCCTCGCCTCGGAGCTGCTGGGCCGCGACCTGCTGGCGATCTGCCAGGGCGACGTACAGGGTGGCGAGGCAGAGGCTGGCGACGGGCCCACGGATCTGAACGACACCCGCAACACCCAGCCGGGCCTGTTCGTGGTGGAGAGCCTGCTGGTGGATGCCCTGCGGGCCCGAGGCCGCCAGGCCGATCGGGTGGCCGGCCACAGCCTGGGCGAACTGGTCGCCCTGTACGCCGCGGGCGTGTTCGATGCCGAAACAGGGCTGCGGCTGATGCAGCGTCGCAGCGAACTGATGGCCGCCGCCGGCGGCGGGGCCATGACCGCGGTGATCGGCTTCGACCGCAACGCCCTGGAGGAGCAGGTGGCCGCCACCGAGGGTGTGGTGATCGCCAACGACAACAGCGAGGCCCAGGTGGTGCTCTCCGGCACCCCGGAGGCGGTGGCGGCGGTGTGCGGCGCCATCACCTGCAAGCGGGCGGTGCCGCTGCCGGTGAGCGGCGCCTTCCATTCCCCGTTCATGGCCGAGGCGGCGGAGGCCTTCGCCGCCGAACTGGCGCCGATCCCCTTCGCCGATGCCGCAATCCCGGTGCTCAGCAACACCGACCCCACCCCCGAGACCTCCGGCGAGGCCCTCAAGCAGCGGCTCACCTCCCAGATGACCCGCGGTGTGCGCTGGTGGGAGATCATGGGGCGGCTGGCCGCCGATGGAGTGGACACGGCGGTGGAGATCGGACCGGGCAACGTGCTCAGCGGCCTGATCCGCCGCAGCTGCGACGGGGTGGCCACGGCCCAGGTGGCCGGCGCCGCCGACCTGGAGGCATGAGCCGCACCCCCATCGGACCGGTGCGGCGGGTGCTGCGCCGCCGCCGCCGGCCGGTGGAACCCCCGGCCCTGCTGAGGACCCCGCGGCCGAGCCTCACCTACCGGCTGATCAGCTACCTGCTGGTCTTCCCCCTCTACCGGCTGCTGTTCCGGGGGCGCACGGCCGGCAACGACAACGTGCCGCAGGAGGGGGCGGTGGTGGTGGTGGCCAACCATGGCTCCCACCTCGACCCCCCCTTGCTCGGCCACGCCCTCGGGCGCCCCGTGGCCTTCATGGCCAAAGCCGAGCTGTTCCGAGTGCCGCTGCTGGGGCCGATCATCCGGGCCTGTGGCGCCTATCCGGTGGCCCGGGGAGCCAGCGACCGCGAAGCGATACGCGTGGCCACCGACCGGCTGCTGCAGGGCTGGGCCACCGGCGTGTTCATCGACGGCACCCGCCAGGGCAACGGCCGGGTCAACGATCCCCAGCCCGGTGCCGCCCTGCTGGCCGCCCGGGCGGGGGTGCCCCTGCTGCCGGTGGCGATCGTGAACAGCCACCGGGCCCTCGGCCCCGGTCAGTCCAGCCCCCGGCTGGTGCCGGTGCACATCCGCATCGGGACACCGATCCCTCCGCCGGCCTCCCGGCGCCGGGCCGATCTCGATGCCGCCACCCGCGCCTGCCAGGAGCAGATCAACCAGCTGCTGGATCTCGGCCTGATCAGCGGACGCCAGCTCGCTCCAGCCAGGGAGAGAGGTGCTCTGCCGCCCAGCGCCGCAGATCCCGGCCGCTGATCACCCAGACCACCGCCCGGGCCGCATCCCCCCACAGCTTGCGCCGGCCTTCCTGCACGCACAGATCGCCGCAGGGCACCGGCACCGGCGTGAGGTGGATGCCGCGGCTGCCTGCCACGATCCGGCCCACCAGCAGCGCTCGCTGCATGTGGTCGCTGCTGGTGACCAGCAGGGCATGGCGGATGCGAGCCCGGCGCAGGTCGTCGACCAGGGAGGTGAAGTTCGAGACCGTGTCCACCGCCCGGTAGTCGAGCCGCACACGGTCGGCCGGCAGCCCCTGCTGCTCGCGGAACAGCCAGGTGGCGTACTCCGGGTTGGTGCCGCCGCTCACCACCACCGGCAGTCCGTCGGCGCGGGCCAGCCGGGCCGCGGCCCTCTCCCGGTCGACGTCGCCGCCCAGCACCAGGATCATCTGGGGCGGCGGCGGCGTGGGCCACCACCAGCCCCGCGACAGCCAGAGCAGGATGGAGCCGGCCAGCACCAGCCACCAGCGACCAAAGGAGCGTCGACGGCGCGGCCGCGGCGGCGGCCGCTTGCGTGGGGCTGGGGCGGCGGCCCGGGGGCGCGGCTCGCCGGCGTTGCGACGAAGCGAGCCCCGGGGGGGGACGGGACCGCGCACTCTCACACTCCCGCTCCGACCGGACTGGTGGGATAGAGGGGCAGCACCGGCGCCCAGGGGGCGCTCAGGCGGCGGCGGGCCGCATCCTGGCCAAAGGCGAGCAGTTCTGCAGCATCCTGCGGCAGTTCCGGCGCCGCGACGAAGCGCGGTGCCGCCTCGGCGCCGGCCTGGAGGGCTGCCGCCTCGAGGTCGTGGGGCTGGCGGTAGAGACGGGGGGGCAGAGCTTCGGCGATGCCGCCGAGGGCTTCGGGGTCGGCCGCGTACAGGCCGGCCACCTGGCCGTGGCGGGGGAGGTCCTGCACCAGCCAGAACGGGCCCACGGCCGGGGCCACCCCCTGGCGATGGAGGCGGCGGGCCATCAGCCGGAAGCTGCTGATGCCATCGAGGGGCAGGCCCAGCTGCTGGGCCAGGGTGCGGGCCACCACGATCGTGAGGCGCGTGCCGGTGAAGCCCCCAGGCCCCGTGGCCACCGCCAGGCGGGCCAGGCGGGGCCATTCGGAGGCGGGCAGCACGGATTCGATGCAGGTGAGGAGCTGGTTGGAGAGGCCCCGCCCCAGGGGGAAGGCCGCCAGCAGCGGAGCCTCCGGCTCTGGGGCGAGCCTCTGAACCGCCACACCGAGGGTGTCGCTCGAACTGTGCAGGGCCAGCAGCAGGGGGCCCGGCGGGGGAGAACTCATGGGGGCAGGGGAGCGCCGGGTCTCAGCCGGGCCCAGCGTCCGGGGTCGGAGCGGAAGTCGTCACAGGCCCGCACATCCCATTCCACCCCCACCTGGCCCTCCGGCAGATCGCGCACCTGCACGTGGATGCGGGGGGAACGGGGTCGGAGATCAGGGGAGGCACAGAGGTGGGGCACACCGTGCTGCCGCTCCACCGCGTGGTAGGCCTGACAGCGGTCGACCCAGTGGCAATCCACGCAGATGCACATGCCGCAGGGACGCTCGCGGACGCCCATTGTGACCTGCGACCGCCGGGAGATGGCCCGCCGGCTGTGGGCGCGGCTGGAGCCCCAGCGGTGGCCGGTTCCGCCGGACGCCTTTCCCGCCGGCACGGCCCTGGTGGGTGGTGCCGTGCGCGACGGCCTGGTGGATCGGCTGGGGGAGCGGCCCGACCTGGATCTGGTGGTGGAGGGGGACGCGATCGCCCTGACGCGGCGGCTGGCACGCGCCCACCAGGGCAGCTGCGTGGTGCTGGACGACGAGCGTTCGATCGCCCGGCTGGTGGTGCGCGGCTGGACGATCGACCTGGCCCGCCGGGTCGGCGACGACCTGGCCACGGATCTGGCCCGCCGCGACTACAGCGTGAACGCCATCGCCCTGCCCCTTGCGGGGCCGGATCAGCCGCTCGAGCTGGTGGATCCCCAGGGGGGCCTGCCGGATCTGGCGGCCGGGCGGTTGCGGGCGATCGGGGAGGCCAACCTGCTCGACGATCCGCTGCGGCTGCTGCGGGGCCTGCGCCTGGCCGCCGAGCTGGCGTTCGAGCTGGAGGGCGAAACCGCCTCCTGGATCCGCACCCACGCCGCCCGCTGCGGCTCCGTGGCCGGAGAGCGGGTGCTGGCGGAACTGGATCGGCTGGCCGCCGTGGCGGACGGGGGTGAACGCTGGCTGGGCAGGGCCGTGGATGCCCAGCTGCTTGCCCCCTGGGGCGCCCCGGCGCCGGCTCCCCGCGCCCTGGAGGGCCTCACACAGGAGGCAGCGGAGCTGCGGGGCCTGACCTGGCAGGAAGCGGAGTGGGCCCTGCCCCTGGCCCGGCTGGCGACCGTGCTGGATGCAGGGGCCCTGGCCGGCCTGCGGGCCAGTCGGCGCCTCCAGCAGCGCGCCGCCCAGCTGCGCCGCCACTGGGTGCTGGTGGAGGAGGCCGGCGAGGCGGAGGGTGGGGCCGATGGCCCGAGCTCCGAGGCCGATCCCCTCGCCCGGCTGGCGGAGCCCGAACGCCTCAGGCTGCAGCGGCAGCTGGAGGCGGATCTGCCGGCCTGGCTGCTGCGCCTGCCGATCGCGGCGGCCCGCTCCGCCTTGCAGCGCTGGCGGGATCCGGCCGACCCTCTGTTCCATCCCCGCCCGCCCCTGGACGGGCGAACCCTGCAGGAGGCGCTGGGGCTGGCCGCCGGGCCGGACCTGGGGCGCCTGATCGATCACCTGACCCGGGAGACGGCCTTCGGCCGCCTGGGCGGCGGAGAGGGCTCCGATGCGAGGACCTTGACCTGCGCGCGCCAGTGGCTGGCGGAGCGGGAGGGTCGCCATGGTTAACTTCACAGGCAACGGCGTGTTCCTTCGCCTGCCAGATTTTTTCCTGCTTTCCCTCCCATGAGCATTCGTCTCTACGTCGGCAACCTGCCGCAGTCTTTTGATGCCAAAGAGCTTGAAGCTCTGTTCACCAGCGTCGGGGAGGGGGTGCGCTTCAAGGCCGTCAACGACCGTGACACCGGTGTGTGCCGCGGTTTCGGCTTCGCGAACGTCGACGACCAGAAGCTCGCCGACACCGTGATCGAGCAGCTGAACGGCCGCGACTTCGGAGGCAACAGCCTGCGCATCGAGATCTCCGAGCGCCGTGACAGCCGCAGCGGCGGCCCCAGCGAGCGCCGCAACGGCATCGCTCCCACCAACGTCGCCCGCAAGGCCGTGAACAAGGTGGTGCACGCCGACAGCGTCGACAGCGAAGCCCCCGATCCCCGCTGGGCCGGCGAGCTGGCCAAGCTCAAGAGCCTCCTGGCCGACCAGAAGGTCGGTGTCTGAAGCGGTGCCCGGCGACCCTGCGTCGCCGATCCCCCTGGCTTCGGATTCCCTGGCCCCGTCCAGCTGGTGCTGGCAGGGCCATCGCATCGTCTGGACCTGCAGCCCGAATCCCGCTCCCGGAGCCGCGGCAACGGTGCTGATCCACGGCTTCGGCGCCTCGATCGGCCACTGGCGCCACAACCTGCCCGCCCTGGCTCCCCACTGCCAGGTCTATGCCCTCGATCTGCTGGGGTTCGGAGCCAGCGACAAACCCCGCTCCCAGCTCGCGGGCGAGGAGCCTGAGTCCGGGGCCGTCCGCTATTGCTTCGACCTCTGGGGGGCCCAGGTGGCCGACTTCATCGAGGCGGTCGTGCTGGCCTCCGGGCCCCGTCCCGTGCACCTGATCGGCAACTCGATCGGCGGCGTGGTGGCTCTGGTGGCGGCACGCCTGCTGGTGGAACGGGGAAGTCCGCCGGCCCAGGTGGTGCTGATCGACTGCGCCCAGCGCACCCTCGACCAGAAGCGGGTGGCGGAGCTGCCGCCCTGGGAGCGGGCGGGCCGGCTGGTGCTGCGGGCCCTGGTGCGCGAACGCTGGCTGCTGACACCCCTGTTCCGTCTGCTGGCCCGGCCGCAGGTGGTGCGGGGAGTGCTGCGGCAGGCCTACCCCAGCGGCGCCCATGTCGACGACGACCTGGTGGCCCTGCTTCTGCGGCCGGCAGGCGATCCCGGGGCTGTGGAGAGTTTCCGCGGCTTCGTGAACCTGTTCGATGACCACCTCGCCCCCGACCTGATGGAGGAGCTGCCGGTGCCGGTGCGCATGATCTGGGGCGCCCGCGATCCCTGGGAGGATCCGGCCGAGGCGGCCCGCTGGCGCTCCCGGCTGCCCTGCATCCGGGAGCTGCGGGTGCTGCCGGGCCTGGGCCACTGTCCCCACGACGAGGCCCCCGAACTTGTGAACCCGATCCTGCTGAAGTGGCTGGGCTGAGCCTCCGGCTCAGTGGACCTGGGCCACCACGAACGAGAGCGGCAGATCGAGCAGCTTTCCGGCGGTGGGCACGTAGGCCCGGTGATTGAACACGTCGTAGTCGTTGCGCTCGATCACATCAAGGATGCCCCGGTAGAGGCGAAGCGAGGTCCACACGGGCCAGCGGGCATCGGCCGACAGCCAGCGCACCCCCGCCTCGGAGCGGGCGAACCAGGCGCGGGCCCGCTCCAGCTGGAAGGCCATCAGGGCCTTCCAGGCCTCGTTGACCGTGCCGGCCAGCAGTTCGGCCTCGGAATAGCCGAAGCGGGCCAGGTCCTCCTGGGGCAGGTAGATGCGCCCGCGGCCGCGGTCCTCGCCCACGTCCCGCAGGATGTTGGTGAGCTGGTTGGCGATGCCGAGGGCCACGGCCGCCTCGGTGGGATCGGGCCGCTCGCTCCAGGGTGCGGTGGTGTAGGCCGGATCCAGGCCCATCACGGCCTGGGTCATCAGCCCCACCGTGCCCGCCACCCGGTAGCAGTAGAGCTCCAGCTCGGCGAAGTCGGCGTAGCGCTGGCGCAGCACATCCATCCGCTGCCCCTCGATCATGTCGAGATAGGCCTGAAGGGGCTGGGGGAAGCGCTCGAGCGTGTCCACCAGCACCCTGTCGAGCCCGTCGCTCACCCTCCCCTGGAACAGGCCCCGGGTGCGCTCCTCCCAGCCATCCAGACGGGCCAGCAGGTCGGCGCTGGGCAGGGCCTGCGCCTCGGGGCTGTCCATCAGCTCGTCGGTGCGCCGGCACCAGACGTAGATCGCCCAGATGGCGCGGCGCTTCTCCGCCGGCAGCAGCAGGGTGCCGAGGTAGAAGGTCTTGGCCCAGCGGGCCGTTTCCTGGCGACAGGCCTCGTAGGCCGCCTCCAGATCCATCGGGCCGGCCGCGGCCACGGGATCGATGGTGGCAGGACCGCTCCGCACCAATCTCACACCGCGGCGAGGGCGGGCGAGGGGCCGGCGGCCCCGGAGCGGGCCCGATCCACCGCCGCGGCACACAGTTTGCCGCTCAGCACCGCCCCCTCCATCGAGGCCAGGTAGCGCTGCATCGTGAAATCGCCGGCCAGGAAGAAGTTGGGAATCGGCGACTGCTGATCCGGCCGCAGCTGCTGACAGCCCGGAACGGTCTTGTAGACCGAGAGGGGGGTCTTCACAACGATCGACTTGCGCAGCCGGGCCTGATCCTCACCCTCGAAGTGCATGGGGAACAGGCGCCTGAGCTCCTCCATGGTGGCGGCCACGATCTCCTCGTCGGGGCGGCCGATCCAGTCCTTGGCAGGGGCGAACACCAGCTCGAGCATCGAGCGGTCGGGATCGGCGTACTCACGGCAGGTGTTGCTCATGTCGGCATAGACGCTGAGCAGATCACTGCGGCTGAACAGCAGATGGTCGATGTCGGTGAGCTTGCGGTCGAACCAGAGGTGGATGTTGATCACCGGCACGCCCCTCAGGCCCTCGAGCTTGCTGAAGTAGGGCAGCGACTTCCAGGCGTCCGGCAGCAGCAGCTTGAGCGGATCCACCGGCAGGGCGCTGACGTAGGCGTCGGCCACCACCTCCTGGGGCTCCTTGCCGGCGACACCGCCGATGCGGAAGCCGGCGACGGCCCCGGAGGCATCCAGCCGGATCTCCCGCAGCGGGGCCTGCAGGTGCACCTCGCCGCCTCGCTCCCTCACGTACGCCACGATCGGTTCGCACAGGCGCTGGGGCGGATTGCCGTCAAGGAAGGCCATGCGCGAGCCGTCGGCCTCCTGCAGGAAGCGGTTCAGGGCCGTGAGCACCACCGTGCTGGAGATCTCATCGGGATCGATGAAGTTCAGCGCCTTGGCCATGGCGATGAACACCTCATCGTTCACGCGCTCGGGGATGTTGTGCAGCCGCAGCCATTCGGTCCAGGAATACTTGTCGCACTCCTCCACATAACCCTGGCCGCGCAGCATCGCCGGCACCAGGCCGAGTCCGAAGGCGATCTTCTCCGGCCAGGTGAGCATGTCGTTGTTGCCCAGGATCGCCGCCACGCCGTTGAAGGGAGCCGGGATGTCGGGGAAGTCGAAACGGCTGTAGGTGCCGGGATTCTCCTTCTGGTTGAAGATCATCGAGTGGCTCTTCCACTGCAGCCGGTCCTCGATGTCCAGCTCCGCGAAGAGCTGGCGCATGTTGCGGTAGGCGCCGAAGAAGATGTGCAGCCCGGTCTCGTACCAGTCGCCGTCCTCGTCCTGCCAGGCGGCCACCTTGCCGCCGAGCACGTCGCGGGCTTCGTAGATCACCGGAGTATGGCCGGCATCGCACAGATACTTGGCGCAGGACAGACCGGCCAGACCGGCTCCGGCGATGGCGACGCGCATGGCACACCCCTGGATAGGAGGCAACCTTAAAGGGCGCCGTGCGGCAGCGGGATCCGCCCTCCGGCCCCGCACGCTTCCTAAAGTTGCTGCCACGGCGTCGCTGCGGCGGCCCCCAGCCCCGAACCCTCACTCCAGGCCATGGCCGACACGCTGCTGAAGTCGACGACCCGGCACATCCGCCTGTTCACGGCCCGGGTCGAGGAGGGCGAGCTGATCGCCGACGCCTCCCGCCTCACCCTCGACGTGGATCCCGACAACGAATTCCTCTGGGATCCCGCAGCCCTCGAGAAGGTGCAGGCCGGTTTCCGCGCCCAGGTGGATGCCCACGCCGGTGCCGATCTCAACGACTACACCCTGCGCCGGATCGGCTCGGAACTCGAGGGGCTGCTGCGCCAGATGCTCCAGGCCGGCGAACTCCGCTACAACCCCGACAGCCGGGTGCTCAACTATTCGATGGGCCTGCCCCGCACCCCCGAAACCCTGTGACCCGCTCCCGCGGCCCCGGCCGCTACGACCGCAGCACCGACGAGCCCCCCGCCCGCTACGGGCGCGAGGACTACGGCACTCGAGGCCGTTCCGATCCTCGGGAAGACTGGGCTGCGGCGGGGCCGCGGCGTAACGGCGCCGGCCCCGGTGGCCGTTCCGGCGGCCCCGGCGGCGGCTCGGGAGGGGGAGCGGGCGGCATCCAGTTCAACGTGTCCACCGTGGCGGTGCTGGCGGGGGTGCTGGTGCTGGGCATCGGCATCGGCACGGCCGTCTCCAGCAACACCGCGGGCAACCAGGGCAACATCGCCTCGAGCCAGCAGCTCGACATGGCGGTTCCCGACCCCGAGTTCTGCAAACAGTGGGGGGCCAGCGCCTTCGTGATGGACATCGAGCTGTACACCACGATGAACCCCAGCAGCAGCTTCGTGACCCAGCCCACCCTGCAGCCGGGCTGCGTGATCCGCAGGGAGAACTGGGCCGTGCTGCAGAAGCAGGGGGCGGTGACCGCCGAGCAGATGCGCGAGTGCAAGCAGCGCATGAACACCTTCGCCTACATCGGCTCGATCCGCGACAGGCCGATCGTGCGCTGCGTCTACCAAACGGACATCAGCGGCAACAAGTTCCAGACCCCCGGCGTGGCCGGGGCCGCCGATGACAGCGTGGGGGTGACGCCGGAGGGCGATCAGTTCTGATCGCCTTCTGAGCAGGCACTCTCCCCGGGATCGTCGCTCAGGCGGTGGCCGCGGGGGCCTGGGTCTCAGCCCGGGCCGCAGCAGGCTGCCGCAGCGGGCTGTCCGGGCTGGCGAACACGGGAAGCACCTCGCGGCGGAAGGCCTCTGCGGCCCGGGAGCAGTAGCGCGCCGGGTGGGTGATCAACTTCAGCTGGCGGCGCACCATCAGATCGGCCACCTGGGGGCGATGCAGCGTGCCGGCCGCCAGTTCCCGCTCGATCGAGACCACCGGCAGGAAGGCGGCGCCCAGCCCGGCCTGCACGGCGTTCTTGATCGCCTCGAAGGAATTGAGCTCCATCTCGATCTTGATCCGCTGCACCTCGAGCTTGGAGCGGCCCAGCAGCTGGTCCACCATCTTGCGGGTGGTGGACTGGGCATCCAGGCAGACGAAGCCCAGGCGGTAGAGGTCGTCCTTGGTGAGTTCGGGCAGCCGGGCCAGCGGATGCTTGGGGGGCAGCACCAGGGCCAGTTCGTCGTTGGCGTAGGGCACCACCTGGAGCAGGTCGTTGAGTTCTCCGGGGAGCTCGCCGCCGATGATCGCCAGATCGACCTGGCCGTTGGCCACGCTCCAGCCGGTGCGCCGGGTGCTGTGCACCTGCAGCTGCACCGCCACGTCGGGGTATTTCTGGCGGAACAGGCCGATCATCCGCGGCATCAGGTAGGTGCCGGTGGTCTGGCTGGCGCCCACGATCAGGGACCCGCCCCGGAGATTGTGCAGGTCGTCGAGGGCGCGGCAGGCCTCCTGGCACTGGCTGAGGATCCGGTCGCAGTAGCTCAGCAGCAGGTGGCCGGCCTCCGTGAGCTGGGCCTTGCGGCCGCCCCGGTCGAACAGCGACACGTCGAGCTGCTTCTCCAGGTTCTGGATCTGCAGGCTCACCGCCGGCTGGGTGACGTAGAGGCTGTCGGCCGCCTTCTTGAAGCTGCCTTCGCTGGCGATGGCGCGAAGGATCCGCAGCTGATCGAGGGTGAACGGCAGATCAGCCATGGGAGCAGGCAGCGACCGGGGTCGGGGCATCGGCCCGCCGGAGCGGGCTGGGGCCTGATCGGACTCTAGGGGGGACGCAACGGTGGCGAGAATCGGCCCTTCACAACCCCGCGAAACCCATGCCCGCCACGGCCACCACCCCCGGCCTGCATCACAGCAGCTGGGTGATGCTCGGGCTGCTGCTGATGTTCGCCGTGCTGCACAGCGGCGGCGCTTCGCTGCGGGCCTGGGGGGCCGAGCGCATCGGGGAGCGGGCCTGGCGGCTGCTGTTCGCCGCCGTGAGCATCCCCTCGGCCGTGGTGGTGATCGCCTACTTCCTCGCCCACCGCTACGACGGGCTGCGGCTGTGGAACCTCCAGGACCAGCCCTGGATCGTGCCGCTGGTGTGGGTGGGCACGGCCATCAGCTTCCTGTTCCTCTACCCGGCCACCTACAACCTGCTGGAGATCCCGGCGGTGCTGAAGCCGCAGGTGCGGCTCTACGCCACCGGCATCATCCGGGTGAGCCGCCATCCCCAGGCGGTGGGGCAGATCCTCTGGTGTGCCACCCACCTGCTCTGGATCGGCAGCAGCTTCATGGTGGTCACCTGCGCCGGCCTGATCGCCCACCACCTGTTCGCCGTCTGGAACGGCGACCGCCGCCTGCGCCACCGCTTCGGAGAGGCCTTCGAGGAGCTCAGGGCCAGCACCTCCGTGATTCCCTTCAGGGCCGTGCTGGACGGTCGTCAGCAGCTGGTGGCTGCCGAGTTCCTGCGTCCCGCCCAGCTGGGGATCGCCATCGCCGTGGGGGTGTTCTGGTGGGCCCACCGCTTCATCGGCCTAGGGGCCACCGCCTTCTCCCGCACCGCCCTGGCTCACTGGCTGGGGTAAAGGGCGTGGGTAGCCCAGAACAGGGGCCAGGACCGCCCCGGCGGTCTGCCTACACTCCGCGAGAGTCTGCCCCTGCCGGATGCCCTCCGCCGCCGAACTCGCCTGGTTGATCCCGGTGCTGCCCCTGGTGGGGGCCTGCCTCACCGGCCTGGGACTGATCAGCTTCAACCGCACGGTCAACCGCCTGCGCAAACCGGTGGCCGTGCTTCTTCTCACCTGCGTGGGCGCCGCCGCCGTGCTCAGCTTCGCCGTGCTGGCGGAGCAGCTGGCCGGCGCCGGGCCGCGGGAGGTGCTGTTCGACTGGGCGTCGGCCGGCACATTCAACCTGCAGATGGGCTTCCGGGTGGATGCCCTCGGCGCCGTGATGCTGTCGCTGGTCACCACCATCGCCCTGCTGGTGATGGTGTACTCCGATGGCTACATGGCCCATGACAAGGGCTACGTGCGCTTCTTCACCTACCTGGCCCTGTTCAGCAGCTCAATGCTGGGCCTGGTGATCAGCCCCAACCTGCTCGAGATCTATGTGTTCTGGGAGCTCGTGGGGATGTGCTCCTACCTGCTGGTGGGCTTCTGGTACGACCGCGATGGCGCCGCCAACGCCGCCCAGAAGGCCTTCGTGGTGAACCGGGTGGGCGACTTCGGCCTGCTGCTGGGGATCCTGGGCCTGTTCTGGGCCACCGGCAGCTTCGGCTTCGAGGAGATCGGCACCCGCCTCAGCGAGGCGGTGGCCGGCGGCAGCGTGTCCAACGGCGTGGCGGTGCTGCTCTGCCTGCTGGTGTTCATGGGGCCGATGGCCAAGTCGGCCCAGTTCCCGCTGCACGTGTGGCTGCCGGATGCGATGGAGGGTCCGACCCCCATCTCCGCCCTGATCCACGCGGCCACGATGGTGGCCGCCGGCGTGTTCCTGGTGGCCCGGCTGCAGCCGGTCTACGCCCCCTTCCCGGCGGTGCAGGTGGTGATCGCCGTGATCGGCACCATCACCCTGTTCCTTGGGGCCTCGATCGCCCTCACCCAGCAGGACCTCAAGAAGGGCCTGGCCTACAGCACCGTGTCCCAGCTGGGCTACATGATGCTGGCGATGGGCTGCGGCGCCCCGGTGGCCGGCATGTTCCATCTCGTCACCCACGCCTTCTTCAAGGCGATGCTTTTCCTCGGCTCGGGCTCGGTGATCCATGCCATGGAGGAGGTGGTGGGCCACGAACCCGTGCTCGCCCAGGACATGCGCCTGATGGGGGGCCTGCGCAGGTTCATGCCGGTCACGGCCATCACCTTCCTGATCGGCTGCATCGCCATCGCCGGCATCCCGCCCCTGGCGGGCTTCTGGAGCAAGGACGAGATCCTCGGCCAGGCCTTCGCCACCTATCCCCTGCTCTGGGGGATGGGCTTCGTGACCGCCGGCATGACCGCCTTCTACATGTTCCGCCTCTACTTCCTCACCTTCGAGGGCGAGTTCCGCGGCAACGACAAGGCGATCGCCGCCCAGCTCCTGGCGGCCGCGGGCAAGGCGCCTGGCGGCGATGAGGAGCACGGCCATGGTCATGCCCACGCCGACCATCCGCACGAATCCGCCTGGCAGATGACCATGCCCCTGGCGGTGCTGGCGGTTCCCTCCGTGCTGATCGGCCTGCTGGGCACCCCCTGGAACAGCCGCTTCGCCGGCCTGCTCGATCCGCACGAAGCCGCTGAGATGGCCGAACACTTCTCCTGGAGCGAGTTCCTGCCCCTGGCCGGTGCCTCGGTGGCGATCTCGCTCACCGGCATCGCCGTGGCGGTGGCGGCCTACGCCCTGCGCCGCATCGACCTGGGCCAGGCCGTGGCGGCCCGCTTCCCGGCCGTGAACGCCTTCCTGGCCAACAAGTGGTATCTCGATGCCATCAACGAGCGCCTGTTCGTGCAGGGCAGCCGCCGCCTCGCCCGCCAGGTGCTGGAGGTGGACGCGAAGGTGGTGGATGGGGTGGTGAACCTCACCGGTCTGCTCACCCTCGGCAGCGGCGAGGGCCTGAAGTACTTCGAAACCGGCCGGGCCCAGTTCTATGCCTTGATCGTATTCGGCGGCGTGATCGCCCTGGTGGTGCTGTTCGGGGCCTTCGGCTGAGCCGTTCGGCGCCAGCCCCCTGTTCTCACCACAGTCTGTGTGACATCGCCCATGCGCTCAGGGGCGGCAGGGCTGGGATTTCTACACTCCGCCCAGATGGTCCCCCACGACCTGTGCCCTTTCCCTGGCTGAGCGCAGCGATCCTGTTCCCGATCGCCGCCTCCCTGCTGATTCCCTTCGTTCCCGATGCCGGCGACGGCCGTCGCGTGCGCTGGTATGCCCTGGGGGTGGCCCTGATCACCTTCCTCTTCACGGTGGGCGGCTACCTCAACGGCTACGACCCGGCGGATCCGGGCCTGCAGCTGGTGGAGCGGGTCTCCTGGCTGCCGGACCTGGGCCTGGCCTGGTCGGTCGGCGCCGACGGCCTGTCGATGCCGCTGATCCTGCTCACCAGCTTCATCACCGCCCTGGCCTGCCTGGCCGCCTGGCCGGTGACCTTCAAGCCCCGGCTCTTCTACTTCCTGCTGCTGGCCATGGATGGCGGCCAGATCGCCGTCTTCGCGGTGCAGGACATGCTGCTGTTCTTCCTGGCCTGGGAGCTGGAGCTGATCCCGGTGTACCTGCTGCTGGCCATCTGGGGCGGCAAGAAGCGGCAGTACGCCGCCACCAAGTTCATCCTCTACACCGCCGGCAGCTCCCTGTTCATCCTGCTGGCGGCCCTGGCCATGGGCTTCTTCGGCGGTGGCGCCCCGAGCTTCGAGTACACCGCCCTGGCGGCCAAGGGCTTTCCGGTGGGCTTCCAGGTGCTCTGCTATGCCGCCCTGCTGATCGCCTTCGGCGTGAAGCTGCCGATCGTGCCGCTGCACACCTGGCTGCCGGATGCCCACGGCGAGGCCACCGCGCCGGTGCACATGCTGCTGGCAGGGATCCTGCTGAAGATGGGCGGCTATGCCCTGCTGCGCTTCAACGTGCAGATCCTGCCGGAAGCACACGTGCAGTTCGCCCCGCTGCTGGTGGTGCTCGGGGTGGTGAACATCATCTACGCCGCCCTCACCTCCTTCGCCCAGCGCAACCTCAAGCGCAAGATCGCCTACAGCTCCATCAGCCACATGGGCTTCGTGCTGATCGGCATTGGCAGCCTCAGCGCCCTGGCCACCAGCGGGGCGATGCTGCAGATGATCAGCCACGGCCTGATCGGCGCCAGCCTGTTCTTCCTGGTGGGTGCCACCTACGACCGCACCCACACCCTGCAGCTCGATGAGATGGGCGGGGTGGGGCAGAAGATGCGCAAAATGTTTGCCCTCTGGACGATCTGCTCATTGGCGTCGCTCGCCCTGCCCGGCATGAGCGGCTTCGTGAGCGAGCTGATGGTGTTCGTGGGCTTCGCCACCAGTGAGGCCTACAGCCTCAGCTTCCGCATCGTGATCGCGGTGCTGGCGGCGGTGGGGGTGATCCTGACCCCGATCTACCTGCTGTCGATGCTGCGGGAGATCTTCTTCGGCAAGGAGAATGCGGAACTGGCCTCCCACACCCATCTGGTGGATGCCGAGCCCCGCGAGATCTACGTGATCAGCTGTCTGCTGGTGCCGATCATCGGCATCGGCCTCTACCCCCGGATCATGACCGACAGCTACCGCGCCTCGATCGAGGCCCTCGTCGACCGCGAGGCCGGGGCCCTGGGCCGGATCGCCTCCCCACCGGGGCGTGCCGTGATGCGGCCCGCCGCCGTGCCCGCGGGCATGCCTGCCACAGCACCGCTGCAGGCACCGTCACTGGCCTGAACCGCGGGTAACGAACCTCTGCACAGCGGCCCCGGCGGTGACCTCTCCCGGCCGCCGCGCCTACGCTCCGGGTCCGAAACCCTGCCCGCCCGCTCCGACGATGCGTCAGCTGAACTTTCTGCTGATCTTCAGCTTCGCCCTGGCGATGGTGATGTTCACCCTGGAGAACACGGCCGCCACCACCGTGCACTTTCTGCCTGGTGTCAGCAGCACCCTGCCCCTGGCGGTGCTGCTGCTGATCGTGGGTGGCATCGGGGCCACCGCCGCCTGGATCTTCGCCGTCTGGACCGGGGTGGTGAAGAAGGTGGAGACCCTGCAGGACGAAGGGGAACGGGAAGCTCAGCAGGTTCGCATCCGCGAGCTCGAGAACGACCTGCAGCGCTACCGCGCCACCGTCGATGCCCAGCTGGGCCTCCTGCCCGCCGCCGGGGAATCCTCTGGCAAACCGGCCACCGAGACGGTGTCCGTCACGGTGGACTGATCCCCGCACGGAAACGCATCGATTCTCCGGGCTTGCCGCCATCCCGGCTGGCGGCCACGCTGCGCCGCCGGTACCGTTCCAGGACCCAGTCGTTGCCGGGGGCGAGTGGCGGACACAGGGGCAAGACTGGCGATCCGGTTGCTGCAGGATGCGGCGATGCGGGGGGAGATCGACCCCTGGGACGTGGATGTGATCGGCGTGATCGACGGTTTCCTCGATCAGCTGCGCCAGCGGATCGAGCGGCCCCGGCTCGCCGCCGTGGTGGGCGGCAGCTACGAGCAGGATCTGGCCGAGAGCAGCGAGGCCTTTCTGGCGGCGTCGGTGCTGGTGGGACTGAAGGCGGAAGTGCTGGAGGCCTCCACCTTCCCTCCGGAGCCCCTGTTCGATGACGGCGAGGAAGGCTTCGAGGCCCCCGACGATGGCAGCGGGGCGGTGGTGATGCTGCCGCCACGGCCGGAGCGTCACCTGCGCCGACGCCCGGTGGCGCCTCCACCGCTGCAGCGGCCCGTGACCCTGGGGGAGCTGATCCGCCAGCTGGAGGACATCGCCGAACGGCTGGAGAACGACGAGGGAAGCGCGCGCCATCGCCCCCGGACCCGTCGCTACAGCGAGCGGGCCGCCATCGCCCAGGTGGCAGGGCTCGCCCACCGCGAGAAGCTGCCCGAAACCACCGCCGCCCTCAGCCTGTTCCTCGCCGCCGGGAATGGAGCGGCCCGGGGGGGTGATTGGCTGAGGTTCGACGATCTTGTCCGTCTCTGGCAGGAGGAGGCGCCAGCCGGCGACGCGGACGACCTTGACCGCGACCGCGTGGGCGTGTTCTGGGCCCTGCTCTTCCTCTGTGCCCAGGGCCGGGTGGACCTGGATCAGGAGGGGGGGCTCTACGGTCCGCTGCGCCTGCGCACGAGGCAGGAGGCGGCGGAGGCGGTCGTCTCCGGCTGGGGGGACGATCAGGGGTCAGCTCGGGGGCCGGCTCGCGAACTGCTGGCCGCCTGAGGGAAGTCCCTAGGCTTGCCCCACTGATGGTGGATGCACGCTGCCTATGAAGGCAATGATCCTGGCGGCAGGCAAGGGAACGAGGGTGCGCCCGATCACGCACACCACCCCGAAGCCCATGATCCCCATCCTGCAGAAGCCGGTGATGGAGTTCCTGCTCGAGCTGCTGCGCCAGCACGGCTTCAACGAGATCATGGTGAACGTCTCCCACCTGGCCGAGGAGATCGAGAGCTATTTCCGCGATGGCCAGCGTTTCGGGGTTCAGATCGCGTACAGCTTCGAAGGCCGGATCGAGGACGGGGAACTGATCGGCGAGGCCCTCGGCTCCGCGGGCGGACTGCGTCGGATCCAGGATTTCAACCACTTCTTCGACGACACCTTCGTGGTGCTCTGCGGCGATGCCCTGATCGATCTCGACCTCACCGAGGCCGTGCGGCGCCACAAGGAGAAGGGGGCGATGGCCAGCCTGATCACCAAGCGGGTCCCCCACGATCAGGTGAGCAGCTACGGCGTCGTGGTGACCGACTCCGACGGCCGTGTGCTCTCCTTCCAGGAGAAGCCGGCGGTGGAGGAAGCCGCCAGCGACATGATCAACACCGGCATCTACATCTTCGAGCCGGAGGTGCTCGATTTCATCCCCAGCGGCACCGCCTTCGACATCGGCTCCGATCTTTTTCCCAAGCTCGTGGAGGCCGGGGCTCCCTTCTATGCCCTGCCGATGGAGTTCGAATGGGTGGACATCGGCAAGGTGCCCGATTACTGGCAGGCGATCCGCAGCGTGCTTCAGGGTCATGTGCGCCAGGTTCAGATTCCCGGCAAGCAGGTGCGCCCCGGCATCTACACCGGTCTGAACGTGGCCGCCGACTGGGACAAGATCGATGTGAAGGGCCCGATCTACGTGGGCGGCATGACCCGGATCGACGACGGTGCCACGATCATCGGCCCGGCGATGATCGGGCCTAGCTGCCACATCTGTGCCGGCGCCACGATCGACAACTCGATCATCTTCGATTACTCACGCATCGGCCCGGGCGTGCGGCTGGTGGAGAAGCTGGTCTTCGGCCGTTACTGCGTCGACCGCAACGGCGACCACTTCGACCTGCAGGAGGCTGCCCTCGACTGGCTGATCACCGATGCCCGCCGCCAGGATGTGGTGTCGCCGTCACCGCAGCAGAAGGCCATGGCTGAACTGCTGGGCACCGATCTCGCCCTCAAGGCGAACTAGCCCGGCCTGGCGCAGGATCTCCGGGATCCGCTCCTCCGCCTTGACCGCCATGAGGTGCACCCCCTGGGCGATCTGCCGGTAGGTCGCCACCTGCTCCGCTGCGATCCCCACCCCCTCGGCCGCAGGATCGGCAGCGGCCTCCAGTCTCGCGATCACCGCCTCGGGGATCGACGCCCCGGGCACCACGCGGTTGATGAAACGGGCGTTCCTGGCGGACTTGAGCAGGAACACACCCGCCAGCACCGGCAGACCCATGGGGCCGGTGATCTCCTCGACGAACCGGCGCAGGCACGCCGCATCCATCACCATCTGGGTCTGCAGGAAACGGGCGCCAGCGGCGTGCTTGCGTTTCACCCGGGCCACCAGTCCGCTCCAGCTGGGGGACTGGGGATCGGCGGCCGCTCCGGCGAACAGGTCGGTGGGTCCATCGGGGAGGGGACCATCCACCGGATCCCGGCCGTCGTTGAAGGCACTCACCAGCTGCAGCAGGCGCACGGCCTCCAGGTCATTGACGGGACGGGCCCCGGGCTGATCCCCGGCGCGCACCGGATCGCCGGTGAGGCAGAGCACGTTGCGCAGGCCGAGGGCGTGGGCCCCCAGAAGCTCGGCCTGGAGGGCGATGCGGTTGCGGTCCCGGCAGGTGAGCTGAAGCACCGGCTCGATGCCCGCCTCCAGCAGCAGCCGGCCCACCGCCAGACTGCTCATGCGCATCACCGCCCGGCTGCCATCGGTGACATTCACCGCGTCGACCCAGCCGCGAAGGGCCTCGGCGGCTTCCAGGGTCCGGCACACCTCGGCGCCGCGGGGAGGCGTGACCTCGGCGGTGACGGCGAAGCGTCCCACCGTCAGAGCCTGTCGTAACCCCACCGCGTCGTCGCATCGTGTGGCCATCATGAAGCACAACCCTGCCTACAGTGAGGTCTCGCCGCCAGCCATCCAATGTCCGAGCGGGACTCTCCCCGCCACGACCTCTCGGAGCGGGAGCTGGAGATCATCGAACTGGTGGCCACCGGACTCACCAATCAGGAGATCGCCGGGCGCCTGACGATCAGCAAGCGCACGGTCGACAACCACGTGAGCAACATCTTCACCAAGACCGGCGCCAAGAACCGCGTGGCGCTGCTCAACTGGGCAATGGACAACGGCAAGATCTGCCGGGATGGCTTCAACTGCTGCTCCCTGGATGCCCACACTCCCGGTCGGGAGGCGGGTTGACTAGGCGGCGACCAGCGCTCCGCTCCGTTCGGGCGTGCGTTCGCAACCCACCCCCTTCTCCAGGCTCACCAGGGTGAAGCTGCCGGCCGGCAGGGCGAACAGTTCGGCGTAGGCCAGGCAATCCGATGCGCAGGAGCCTGCGAAGCGAAGTATGCCCTGATGGTCGTAGAGGCCGGTCACGGTGGCGGGACGAGGAGAAGGGGGAAGGAGAAGGCCGGTGGGGGCAAGAACGGGACCCATCCCATGGGGGACGCGGCTCTTCCGATTTCCTTCAACTTTATCCCGGCAGCGGCCCCGCTGAGGCGCCCGCCCTGAACAGCTCCTCCCGTTCGGCGGCACTCCAGAGCGCCAGGGGGCGACGGGCCAGCGACGCATTGCTGAGCTCATGGCGGCCGCTGATCTCCCGGCCACACCAGGCAGGGAGCTCCAGGGGACTGTCGACCGACGTCAGCTCCACCTCCACCACCACAAGGGGAGCGTTGGCCCCCTCGAACACATCGAGCACCCACTCGCCACCGGGCAGATCGAGCCGGTAGCGCCGCTTGGCCAGCTCATGGGGGGCCAGACGCAGCAGGTCCCGGGCATCGTCCACGGGAATCGGATACTCGAACTCCAGCCGGGCGAGGGCCCCATCCCCCTCGCCGTCACCGGAAGGCTGGGGAGCCTTGAGGGTCAGCCAGGCCCGCGCTTCCCCGTCCCCGTCACTCAGACGCACCCGCACCGTGCGGCCCTGGCCATCGGCCAGGAGATAGCCCTGGCGCAGCTCCGCCTGCCCGCACACGTGGGCGCGCCAGTCGTCGCTGCGCACCAGGAACCGCCGCTCGATCTCCAGGGCCATCGCCGCCACACCGGGGGAAGGCCCCGCAAGCGACGCCCGATCCATTGTGACCGCGGGCCGGTGCCGCCGTCGCAGGTTCAGTTCTCGCCCGGGGTGCCGGCGGTGATGCTGCCGGCCCAGTGGAGCTTGTGGGTGAGGGTGCGGTAGTACGACGGGCTCTGATCCAGCACCACCAGCAGGGCCGGATCGGCGGAGCGCTGCACGATGCAGCGGTCGCCCGGTTCCAGGTCGGTCGCCGGGGCCCCGTCCTGCCACAGCCTGACCCGGCGCCCGCTCGGCCCCAGGGGCCAGACGCTCAGGCGGGAGCGGGGCGGCACCACCACCGCCCGGCTGGAAAGGCTCATCGGGCAGATGGGGCTCACCACGATCGCCTCGATGCCGGGATGGAGGATCGGGCCGCCGGCGGCCATGGCATAGCCCGTGGAGCCGGTGGGGGTGGCGAAGATCAGGCCGTCGCCGCGGTACTGGTCGACGATCTCGCCGTCGATCTCGAGCTCCAGCACGCAGGTGGTGGCATTGGCCTCCAGGCAGGGGCGCAGATACAGATCGTTGAGGGCGACATGGGCCAGTTCGTGCTCCTCGAGGCCGTCGCCCCGGTCGACCCGGGCCTCGAGCATCATGCGGCGCTCCAGGGCGAAGCGATCCTCCACCAGGCGCCGCCAGAGGGAGGCACCGCCGGCCTCGGCCGCCTCCTCGCCCCGCAGCAGGCGGGGGTCGTGGGTGAGGAAGCCGAGATGGCCGCCCACGTTGAAACTCAGGAGCGGGACACCATGACAGGCGAGATGGCGCGCGGCCCCCAGAACCGTTCCGTCGCCACCCAGAACCACTGCCAGATCGGGAAGCTCGGCCTCAGTGGCCAGCAGGCCGGGGAAAGGATCGGCGGAGGGTCCGCTGGCCGCGATCGCCACGTGCACCCCCTGATCCCGCAGTTCGGAGGCACAGAGTGCCGCCTGACGCTGGGCCGCAGGGCTGGCACTGCGGACGATCAGCCAGACGCGGCGGAGTTTCACGGAGGCCCGGGCGCTACCAGCGCAGCAGGTTGAAGCGCTCCATGTCGACCGTTTCGCGGTTGCGGTAGAGGGAGAGAAGGATCGCCAGACCGACCGCCGCCTCTGCGGCAGCCACGGTGATCACGAAGATGGCGAAGACCTGGCCGCGGATCAGCTGGCCATCCACATAGCTGGAGAAGGCCATCAGGTTGATGTTCACGGCATTGAGCATCAGTTCGATGCTCATCAGCACCCGCACGGCGTTGCGGCTGTTGATCAGACCCCAGACCCCCGTGCAGAACAGCACGGCGGCCACAGTAAGGAAGGCCTGCAGGGGGATGGCGGAGGCGGACATCAGCGGGTCTCCTGGAGCTGGGGGTCGGGAGTGTCGATCAGCAGGGGGGTGCGGGCCTTCTCGATCAGACCCTGATCCACCGGCTCGCCGGTGATCACGTCGCTGGCGAACACGTCGCGGCGGGCCAGCACGATCGCACCGATCATGGCCATCAGCAGCAGCACCGAAGCCAGCTCGAACGGCAGCAGATAGTCGCTGAAGAGGTGCTCGCCGATGCGGATCGTGGCCTCCTCGCCCACCGGCACGGGGCCGGGCAGGGCCCAGGGGGTGGTGAAGGCCACCCGCATCAGCAGACCGAACAGGCCGGCGCAGACCAGGCCGGAGAGGATGCGGCGCAGCGGCAGACCGGGAATGGCCGAGAGGTTCTCCTTCTTGTTCACGAGCATGATCGCGAACAGGATCAGCACGTTCACCGCTCCCACGTACACCAGGATCTGGGCAGCGGCCACGAAGCTGGCATTGAGCAGCAGGTAGAGCCCGCTCACGGAGAGGAACACCCCGCCCAGCAGGAAGGCGGAATACACGATGTTGGGCAGCAGCACCACGCCCAGCGATCCGAGCACGACGGCAGCCGAGAGCAGGACGAAACAGACCTGCTGGGTGGTGGAGGCGATCGTCATCAGGAGGGTTCTCCGTTGGAGGAGGCGCTGGAGGTGGCGGCGGTCTCGGGCAGTTTGCCTGCCCGGCGATCGGTGTCGGGGACCCCATGGGGATCCATGACTCCCTTGGGCAGGTAGGCCAGCTCGCGCAGGGGGAACACGGCGGGATCGCTGGTGACGCTGGTGGGCAGTCGACCGAGGGCGATGTTGTCGTAGTTGAGGCTGTGGCGATCGAAGGCCGCCAGCTCGTACTCCTCGGTCATCGAGAGGCAGTTGGTGGGGCAGTACTCCACGCAGTTGCCACAGAAGATGCACACCCCGAAATCGATCGAATAGTTGCGCAGCTCCTTCTTCTTGGTGGCCTTGTTCATCACCCAATCCACCACCGGCAGATTGATGGGGCAGACGCGCACACACACCTCACAGGCAATGCACTTATCGAACTCGTAATGGATGCGGCCCCGATAGCGCTCCGACGGAATCAGCTTCTCGTAGGGATACTGCACCGTGATCGGCCGGCGGCGCAGATGGTCGAAGGTGACCGAAAGCCCCTGGGTGAGGTACTGGGCCGCACCCACGGCATCCTTGGTGTAATCACCGACTTTCTTGAGGAACCCGAACATCGGGGCAACAGGCGGGGAACGGGAGTGGGACCATGATGGCCCCTGAAACGGGAAAGCGACGAAGGGCTCAGCCGCCGAAGACGGCCGGGAAGGCCAGCTTGAGCGCCGCGGTGACGAGCAGGTTGACCAGAGCGATCGGCAGCAGGAATTTCCAGCCCAGATCGAGCAGCTGGTCGATCCGCACCCGGGGGACGGTCCAGCGCAGCAGGATGGCGAAGAACACCAGCAGGTAGGCCTTCAGCACGGTCATCACGATGCCCAGGCTGCCGGTGACGACCTGAAGCACCGGGGAGTCGATCGGGATGTTCAGCCAGCCGGCGATCCACTCCACCGGCACGGGGAAGCTCCAGCCGCCGAGATAGAGAACCGCCACCAGCAGGGCCGAGAGCACCAGGTTGATGTAGCTGCCCAGATAGAACAGGGCGAACTTCATGCCGGAATATTCCGTCTGGTATCCGGCGACAAGCTCCTCCTCGGCCTCGGGAAGGTCGAAGGGAAGGCGCTCACATTCGGCGAGGGCGCAGATCCAGAAGATCACGAAGCCCACGGGCTGGCGCCAGATGTTCCAGCTGAGGATGCCGGCACCCGACTGCTGGTTGACGATGTCGACGGTGCTGAGCGAGTTGCTCATCATCACCACGGCCAGCACGGCCAGGGCCAGGGGGATCTCGTAGCTGATCGACTGAGCGGCCGCCCGCAGGCCCCCGAGCAGGGAGTATTTGTTGTTGCTGGAATAGCCGCTCATCAGCAGGCCGATGGGCTGGATCGAACTCAGGGCGATCCAGAGGAAGATCCCCACACCCACGTTGCTGATCAGCAGGTTCTGGCCGAAGGGCACCACCAGCCAGGAGAGGATCACCGGCACCAGCACCAGCACCGGGCCGAGGGTGAACAGCAGGCCGTCGGCCCGGGCCGGGATGATGTCCTCCTTGAACACCAGCTTGAGGCCATCGGCCATCGGCTGCAGCACGCCGAGGGGACCGGCGTACTCGGGACCGATCCGCTGCTGGACGGCGGCGGAGATCTTGCGCTCCAGCCAGACGTTCACCAGCACGCCCACCACCGCGGCCACCAGCACGGTGACCATCGGCAGGGGCAGCCAGAGCAGACGGGCAACGCCCGGGCCGACGCCCAGACCGGACAGGGCCTCCACGAAGCTGGCCTGCAGATCGAGGCCGGAACTCAAGGCCGGGTTCGTCACCATCGGGGGGGCAGCGCGGGGGGCAACTTAGGCGGGAACGGGCGCCATCGGACGGCTCTCCAGTGGCAGCCAGTCGCGCGGGGGAGAGCCGGTGTAGATCTGGGTGGGCCGGAAGATGCGGTTGGCACCGATCTGCTCGCGCCAGTGGGCCAGCCAACCGGCGGTGCGGGCGATGGCGAAGATCGGTGTGAACAGATCGCGCGGGATGCCGAGCTTCCGGTAGACGAGCCCGGAGTAGAAGTCGACGTTGGGATAGATGCCCTTGGGGCCGAGCCTGTCGGCGGCGACCTCCTCGAGCCGGAGCGCCACGTCATACATCTCGTCGTGGCCGAAGCGCAGGAACAGGTCTTCGGCCAGGCCCTGGAGAATCACCGCCCGCGGGTCCTTGACCCGGTACTCGCGATGGCCGAAGCCCATGATCTTCTGCTTCGAGGCGATCGCCGCATCCAGCCAGGCCTCCACCCGGTCGACGCTGCCGATCTGATCGAGCATGTCGAGCACGTCCTCGTTGGCGCCGCCGTGCAGGGGGCCCGCCAGGGTGCCGACCGCCGAGGCGACCACGGCATAGGGATCGGTGAGGGTGCTGGCCGTCACCCGGGCGCTGAAGGTGCTGGCGTTGAGGCTGTGCTCCGCGTGCAGGATCAGGCAGGCATCGAACAGCCGGGCCGCCATCGGATCGGGCTCGCGCTCGGTGAGCATGTAGAGGAAGTTGGCCGCGTAGGGCAGGTCGTCGCGGGGCTGGATCGGATCCTGGCCTTTGCGGATCAGCTGGAACGCCGCCACCATCGTGGGGATCTTGGCGATCAGCCGCACCACCGCATCGAAGATGTAGTGGGGGTCGTTGAGGGCCCGGCGCGAATAGAAGAGGCCGAGGGAGGCGGCGCTGGCCTGCAGCGCATCCATCGGGTGTCCCGTGGCCGGGAAGCACTTCATCATGTCGCGGATGCGGAAGCTCACACGCCGGTGCATCTGCACCTCCTGCTCGAACTCCCGCAGCTGGAAGATGGTGGGGAGCTCGCCCCAGATGAGCAGGTAGGCCGTTTCCAGGAAGCTGCTGCGCTGGGCCAGCTGCTCCAGCGGGTAGCCGCGGTAGGTGAGCAGGCCCCGCTGGCCATCGATGTCACACACCGCCGACTGGGTGGCCGGCACCCCCTCCAGACCGGGGCGGAAGGGGAAGACCGGGGCGGACTCGCCGCCGCGGCTGGCGGACCCATCCGCTCCGGGGGTTGCCGCTCCGGGGGTTGCCGCGTCCATACCGATGGCTGTGAGCTCCCGGAAACCTAGGTGGGCGCCTTCCCCCGCGCCGTAGCGCTGGCTGCCGGGGCCGGTGAGCGTCCGCAGCGACAGCCGCCTCCCTGAGCCGCCTCCGCAAGCCGCCGCCCTCAGCCTCCGGCCAGAAGCAGGCGAGGCGCCAGCAGCAGCCGCAGCCGGGCCCTCCCCTCCAGCCCCGCGGTGGCCGGACCAGGGAGGCGCAGCACGGCCACGCCCGCCTTGCGCAGATCGATCGATCCCGGCACCGCCCCGATCAGCCGGGCCACCAGCAGACCGAGATCCGGCTCGTGGCCCACCAGCGCCAGACGTCGCCGAGCGCCCCCGGGGGTGCCCAGTTCCGCCAGCCAGGTGCCGATCAGGGGCAGGGGATCCCCACCGGGGGCCAGGGCCTCCGCCAGCTCCAGCCGGGGGGCCAGGCCGGCAGCCACCGCCAGCTCGGCGGTCTGCCGGGCACGGGCGAGCGGGCTGGCCAGCAGACGGTCGGCCCGCAACCCCACCTCCACCAGCCGATCGAGAACGGCCCGCGTGCGCCGCCGGCCGGCCTCGGTGAGTTCGCGGCCGTCGTCGGGCCGGGCGGGACTGCGTTCCTCGGCGATGCCGTGGCGCAGGATCAGCAGGTCGGCGGCCATGGGTGGGAAGGGCGTCAGTCGAAATCGATCCGGGCATCGAGGCCCAGCCCTCCGGCCCCGGGCTGCAGGGCGAGGGCCAGCCCCTCGACCGGCTGATCGAGGCTGCCGCCGGCCAGGCCGGCGAGCAGTCGCCAGGGGGGAAGATCGTGGAGCAGGGCACGCGCCGGGGCGGCGCCCAGGGCCCACTGGAACGGGGCCGAGGGGGTGGCCAGGGCTTCGAGCTGGTGCTCGCGGCGGGCACCTTCACCGCCGCTGCGGGCCTCCAGGAGATCGAGTCGCCCCCCCCACCAGGCCAGATCGTTCTCCACGGCTCGCCAGCCGGCGAGGGAGGCCTGCAACCCGTCCTCGCTGCCGCGACGGGTGCCGCGGCCGGCCGCCGCCAGGCGGGTCCAGACGAGCAGGGAGCGATCCGCAAGCTCGAGGGGCGCCGGAATCAGGCCCTCGGCCGCAAGCGGCGCCTCCAGGGAGGCGGGATCGGGCTGATCGGCCGCGGTGCCCAGCAGCCAGCCATCGCTGCCGTCGGCCGCCAGCAGGGCACCGCCATCGGCGGCGGCCACCAGAGCCGGCAGCGGCCCCGCCTCCGCGGTGGCGACCGGGGTCAGGGAACGAGAAAGGAGAGGGGCCAGCAGCGGCACCTGCTCCAGAGCGGCCGGGTCCTGCAGCAGCGCCAGGCTGGCGGCGTCGCCGCGGCGGCCGGCCAGCAGGGCCTCCCGCCGGCCCTGGGCCAGGGGGGAGGCGGCGGACAGTGGGGCGGTCAACTCCAACTGACCCCGCAGCAGCAGCGCCCTGCCCTCCGGGCGGAGGGCGGCGATCAGCCGGCTGGGCCGATCCTCCCTGGCCTGCGGCAGGGCCAGGCCCAGCCAGCGCTCCATCGCCTGGGGCCGGGCCAGAAGCAGGGCGGCCGCCGGCCCCAGGCGATCCAGGCTGCCAGCGAAGCCGGGCTGGCCCGCCTGGTTGAGCTCATCGATCTGGGAGACATCGAGCGCCTGCTCGAGGATGCCGCGGCCCGAGGCGATCAGAACCAGGTCGTCGTCGACCAGGGCGGTGGCCAGGGGGATCGCCTCCTGGCCCACCAGGGCGCCGCGGCCGCTGATCAGGCCCATGCCGCGATAGCTGCTCACCTGCAGGTCGGTGCCGGCCAGGCTGCGGGTCTGCCAGAAGCGCTGCAGGAAGCGCCGGGCCCCTTCCTCGTCGCGGCTGCCGAGCACCAGCAGCCAGCCCCCGGCCGAAGCCGAGGCCTCGGCCTGGTCCTCCGTGGGGGCGGGAGCGTCGAACAGGGCCAGGCCCACCGGCGCGTCGAGCCAGCCCGCCAGCTCGTTGCGGTAATCGAGGCCCGCGGCGGCGAAAGCCCCGTCCCGCAGCCTGCCGATCACGTCGGCGGCCTCACGGCGCCGGCGTCCTTCGGCCACGGCCCGGGCATAGGCCACCGGCTCCTCGCCATCGGTGAAGACATAGAGGGCCAGGGGGGCCTGGCGGGGCACGAAGCGGGCGGCGCGCGGCACCTCCAGGGGACGGTGGGACAGCTGCAGGGGGCTGCGCTGCCAGACCAGCCACCAGGCGCCGAGACCGAGACCGAGAACGGCCAGCACCACCGCCAGCACCACCGCGAGGAACGGGCGGGCCTTCATGCGTTTCCATCAGGATGGGTCCCATCCTGCCCCCGCTCCTGCTGCAGCGCCTCCCATGAGCCAGCCCGCACCGATCAGCGCCCTCGACCTCCAGCAGCGGCTGGAGCGGGGCGAGCCGATCCAGCTGGTGGACGTGCGCGAGGATCCGGAGCTGGCGATGGCCCAGCTGCCCCATCCCGTGGTGCATCTGCCCCTGAGCCGTTCCGGCGACTGGATGGCGACGGTGGAGGAGCGGCTGGACCGCGACCGCCCCGTGGCGGTGTTCTGCCATGCCGGGGTGCGCAGCTGGAACTTCGCCTGCTGGCTGATGCAGGAGCACGGCTACGGGCAGGTGTGGAACCTCCGGGGCGGCATCGACGCCTGGAGCGTGGAGGTGGACCCGGCGGTGCCCCGCTACTGAACCGGCGCACGGGGCGGCCTCCCCCCCTGCGATGCCCCTGAGCTTGTCCCTACGATCCGGCTACTTTCCGCGACCCGGCCACCCCCGTGGACTCCCTGCCGCGCCGACAACAGGAGGTGCTCCAGGCCACGGTCCGGCACTACGTCGACACCATGGAGCCGGTGGGGAGCACCACGTTGGTGCGCCGGTTCGGCCTGCCCGCCAGCCCTGCCACCGTGCGCTCGGCCATGGGGGCCCTGGAGCTGCGGGGTCTGCTCACCCAGCCCCACACCTCCGCCGGCCGGATCCCCAGCCAGCAGGGTTACCGCCACTACGTGGACCGGCTGCTGCCGGCCCCCGGCTCGGCGGCCCTCCAGCTCGACCGGGAGCTGGCGGGGCTGAGCCTGCAGTGGGCTGCCCTCGATGATCTGCTGCTGCACCTCGCCCGCCGCCTGGCGGACTTCACCGGCCTTCTGAGCCTGATCACCCGGCCGCGTCGCCAGCGGCCGGAGCTCCAGGAGATCCGGCTGGTGGCCAGCGCCGAGCGGCTGCTGGTGTTCCTGGTGCAGGGGCCTGCGCTCACCACCAGCCTCAACCTGCGGCTGCCCCACGGCGGGCTCGACACCCTGCCGGTGCTGGAGCGCTGGGCGAACAGCCAGCTTCGCCAGGGCCGGGTGGGGGCGATTCCCTGGGAGCGGATGCCGGCGGAGCTCCGGGGCAGCGGCGACCTGCTGCGCCAGGCCCTCGACAACCACGCCAGGAACGGCCAGCAGGGTGCCGATGGCGTGGTGGCCGCGGGGCTGGGGGGCCTGCTGGGCCAACCGGAGTTCGGCCGCACCTCCACCCTGCTGCCGCTGGTGCAGCTGGTGGAGAATCGCCCCGAACAGGTGCTCGGGCCCGGCGAGGCGATCTGGATCGGCACGGAACATCCCGAGCCCGCCCTCGGCCAGTGCAGCGTGGTGCAGGCCAGCTACCGCACCGGCGATGGCGGTGAGGGTCAGGTGGCGCTGGTGGGCCCGATGCGCATGGCCTATGCCACCGCCCGCTCGGCGGTGCGCTCGGTGGCCACAATCCTGCAGCGCCTGCTGAGCTGATCCGACGATGACCTACTGCGTTGGATTCCTGCTCAAGGCAGGCATAGTCTTCGCTTCCGATTCGCGCACCAATGCGGGCGTGGATTACATCTCCACCTATTCGAAGATGCACGTGTTTCAGCCGGCGGAGGACCGGCTGTTCGTGCTGATGGCCGCCGGCAACCTGGCCACCACCCAGGCCGTGCTCAACCGCATCCGCCGCGATCTCGAGGTGCGCCGCGATGGCGAGCGGCTCCCCGCCGGGACGCCGGGAGCCGGCGGCGCGGAGGGTCCGGATCTGCTCGACGCCCGCTATCTGTTCGAGGCCGCCGACTATGTGGGGCGGCACAGTGTGGCTGTGCAGCAGGCCTATGCGGCCTCCCTTCAGCAGGCCGGCGCCAGCGGCGAAGCCAGCTTCATCCTCGGCGGCCAGATCGCCGGCCAGCCCCACGGACTCTGCCTGATCTACCCCCAGGGCAACGCGGTGATGGCCACCCAGGACACCCCCTTCCTGCAGATCGGCGAGAGCAAGTACGGCAAGCCGCCGCTCGACTACATCGGCCACACCGATCTCTCGCTCGAGGATGCGGCCCGCCTCTGCCTGGTGTCCCAGATCATCACGCGCCGCTCCAACCTCACCGTGGGCCCACCCTTCGAGATCGCCCTGGTTCCGGCGAACGAACTGCGGGTGTCCCGCCGCCTCAAGCTCACCAAGGGAATGCCGGAGATCAACCGCACGATGGAGGTCTGGTCGCGGGCGATGCAGGAGGTGATCGGCCGCCTGCCCCGCTTCCCCTGGGAGGAGGATCCGCTGTAGCGGCGGGCCCGAAGGGGCTGGTTCAGCCCCCCAGCGCTCCGCCGAGGCGGTCGGCCACCGTGTTCACATCCTTGTCGCCGCGGCCGGAGAGGTTCACCACCACCTCGGTGCCCGGGGCCAGGGTGGGGCAGAGCTTCTCCAGCCAGGCGAAGGCATGGGCCGTCTCCAGGGCGGGGATGACGCCCTCAAGGCGGCAGAGCAGCTGCAGGGCCTCGAGCGCCTCGTCGTCGGTGACGGCGCCGTACTCGGCCCGGCCGATGGTCTTCAGGTAGCTGTGCTCCGGCCCCACGCCGGGGTAGTCGAGGCCGGCGCTGATCGAATGGGCCTCCTGCACCTGGCCCTCGGCGTCCTGGAGCAGCAGGCTCATGGCCCCGTGCAGCACCCCCACCCGGCCCTCGGTGATGGTGGCGGCATGGCGACCGGTGGCCACGCCGTCGCCGGCGGCCTCCACGCCGACCAGGCGCACCGAGGTGTCCTGCACGAAGGGGTGGAACAGGCCCATGGCATTCGAGCCGCCGCCCACGCAGGCCACGAGCACATCCGGCAGCCGGCCGAAGGCCTCAGCGCACTGCTGCTTCGCTTCCAGACCGATGCAGGCGTGGAAATCGCGCACGAGCATCGGGTAGGGGTGGGGCCCGGCCACCGAACCGAGGATGTAATGCGTGCTCTCCACATTGGTGACCCAGTCGCGGATCGCTTCGCTGGTGGCGTCCTTGAGCGTGGCGGTGCCTGCCGTCACCGGTTGCACCGTGGCGCCCAGCAGGCGCATGCGGAACACGTTGAGAGCCTGGCGGCGCATGTCCTCGGCGCCCATGTAGATCACGCACTCCAGGCCGAAGCGGGCGCAGACCGTGGCGGTGGCCACGCCGTGCTGGCCGGCGCCGGTCTCGGCGATGATCCGCTTCTTGCCCATCCGCAGAGCCAGGAGCGCCTGGCCGAGGGCGTTGTTGATCTTGTGGGCGCCGGTGTGGTTGAGGTCTTCCCGCTTCAGCCAGATGCGCGGACCGCCCTCGGGCCGCCGGTAGTGCTCCGTGAGGCGCTCCGCCTCGTACAGCGGGCTGGGCCGGCCCACGTAATGCCTGAGCAGGTGGTTGAGCCGCTCGGTGAAGGCGGGATCGGCCCAGGCCTCGGCGGCGGCCGCCTCCAGCTCCGCCAGGGCCGGCATCAGGGTTTCCGGCACGTACTGGCCACCGAAGGCCCCGAAGCGGCCGAGGGGATCGGGGCGCACCCCGGGGGCCAGGGCGGTGGGATCGGGACCGGTGCCGCTCGGATGGATGTTGGCGGTGGGGGCGGTGCTGGTCACCAGCGGCTGGGCGGGGTAGGCCCAGCGTAGGCAGAGCCCCTCCCCGCTCAAAGCAATCCGCCGATCGCAGCGAGCGGCGCCCCGGAGCCCGATGGGCGCACAATGTCAGCAACGCTGTCGCCCTTCGCCCGGCCATGACGTCTCCGATCTCAGTCCCCGATGCCGCGGCGGAAGCCCCAGCCCTGTCCGCCCGGATCGCGGCGGCCGCGGCCCATGCGGGACTCGAAGAGGCCACGCTCCGCGAGAGGTGGCTGCTGGAGGGGGTCGAGCGCTTCGAAGCCCAGCACGGGTTGGAGGGGTCCGGCCGCTGCTCGGTGCGCACCGGGACCTGCACCGCGGGACCTGTGCCGCTGCCGGTGCAGCAATCAGCTGCCGGAGGCAGCTGAGCTCACCCGGTGGGCGAGTGGCGGAGAGCGAAGATGATCGGAGAGGACACCACCAGGGGGGCGCGGGATCAGGCAGGACTGGTTCTTTCCCACCCGATCACCGTGAGCACGGTTCCAGCTGGAGCCGAATCAGCTCAGCGCTCTCTCCAGGGGTGTTGTTGGTCCTTTATGAAAGGGTCCCTGCGGCTGGCGCGCGACGACGCCGGGGGGCCCACCGCCAGGGGTGGAGAACGAATTCCCCCTGCCGGGCCACTTCGCAGGGCCCAGAGCCCAAACCAGCCCACCCTCGGCAGTCACTGTGGCCGCAGGTGAAGGGACCAGACGAATCGGTGGCTGCAGGAACTGAATCCAGCGCTTCAACCATTCCAGGCCGCTTACCATGTTGACGGCAACGAAAATCTGATGCTTGCGGACGAATACCTCTCTTCTCTCACTCTGTCTGAGCGACTCCATCGGGAGCAACCGGAAATTCCTCCGAAGATTTACTCGTCTCACATTCTCGACTTCCTGCGAGATGGTGTGGTCATTCTGCCGCAAGTGATTGATCCAGGCCTGCTGAATCGGTACAACGCCGATCTCAATGAACTGCCGATGCTTGCGGAAACCTCGCCGCTTCACGGGTTGATCGGAGTCGACGGCAAAGCGGAGCACTATCAAGCCAGAGTGCTTCGCAATCTCACGAGCCTTGGAATCACCGACTTCCGCCACGCCCCTCCCGGCCTGAAGCTCAACGACCTCCACCGCTACTTTGCCTCTGCACGGGCCCTTGCATTCTCCGCGCCGATCATCCGCTTTCTGGATGAACTCTTCGGATCTGAACCCGCCTTGATTCAGAGCCTCACCTTCTGGAAGAGCAGTGAACAGGGACTGCATCAGGACTTTTCCTTCGTCCACCACCACAGCAGGCTGGGCCATCTGGCAGCGGCCTGGATCCCACTGGAAGACATCAGCGCTGATGCGTGCCCGCTGGTCTACTACAAGGGGTCCCATCTCCTGAGCGAGCAGCAGTTCTATGACTGGGGCGCCGGCAACGTGCTCGCCAGTCGCGACTGCGACGGTCAGACCATGAGCAACTACGGCAGCTATCTCGAGGAACTGATCCACACCCAGGGATGGGAGCCGAGTGTTTTCCTTCCTCGCCGCGGCGATCTGCTCATCTGGCACGGCGCCCTGATCCACGGAGGCACGCCCATGCGCGACACGGCCCTGACGCGCCGCTCCTACGTATGTCACTACACGGCCGCCGGCGCCCATCGCGCGATGGCGCCCTACCGCGTCGGCGTGGGTCTGGATTTCTCCGAACCCCCTTCCCTTCCGGCCGAGGAGCAGCCCAGACCCCTGCCGGAGCGGCTCGTCAACGCCGCCCGACGACGCCTGGGAGGGCTGCTGTCCTGAGTGAAGTGTCAGCACGCAGGGGGCGCTCGTAGGTTGGCTCCCGCACGGACCAGCGCTCCGGATTCGGATCGGGCCGGGCGGCCCGATCGCCTTCGTTCCCCGTGACCCGCCCGTTCGAGCCGCCGCAGCCGTCAGCCCGCGGGATCCAGGCCATGGAACGGGCGGTCCGGGGAGTGCCGGCGGTGGTCGGGTGGAGCTGGCTGATCAGCCGGCTGCTGTTCTTCCTGCCCCTGGCCCTCTCGGTGCAGCTCCGGGCCCCCGGGGAACTGGCGGAGCGGCTGCGCCAGTGGGATGCCGCCCACTACCTCCAGATCGTGGCCGAGGGGTACTCCGGCGACAACTTCGCCTTCTTCCCGTTCTTCCCCGCCGTCACGAAGGCCGTGGCCGCGGTGTTGCAGCTGGCGCCGCTGCCGGTGGCGCTGGTGCTCACCAATGGCGCCTTTCTGATGGCCCTGGTGGTGCTCGAGCGACTGAGCAGGCGTTGCCTGGGTGAGCAGGCGGCCCGGGCCGTGGTGCTGCTCACCTGTTTCAACCCGATGAGCATCTTCTTCGCGATCCCCTACACCGAAGCCTTCTATCTGCTGCTCACCGGCCTCACGCTGCTTGTCCTGCTGGGCTCACCCCTGCGGGTTCCCGGGGTCGCGGTGCTCGGTGCCCTCAGCAGCGCCACCCGCCCCACCGGCGTGGTGATCCTGCCCTCGATCCTGATCGCCTTCGCAAGACAGCGCGGCCCTGCGGCCGGTCTGGTGCCCAGCCTGGGGGCCCTGGGGGGGCTGGGGGCGGTCGCCCTGCTCAACTGGCGGCTCAGCGGCGACCCGCTGGCCTTTCTGCATGCCCAGAAAGCCTGGGAGGTGAACCCCGGCTTCAACCTTTCCGGTCTGCCGTTCTGGCTCGAACGGCTGTCGAAGGTGTTCCTCGGCCCGGCCAACACCAAAGCGAGCGCCCTGATCGACGGTGTCTATCCGGCCCAGTTCAGCGCGGTGCTGGCAGTGGCTGCCGTGTCCGTGGGTCTGCGGCGGCGCCATCCGGGCACCAGCTTCGCGCTCTCCCTGGTGGCCTTCCTGGCCTACTGGCTGGTGGCCGGCATGTCGGGCCTGAACCTGCTGGTGGTGGTGGGCGCCCTGCTCCTGTGCGGCTGGGGCCTGGGGCGCCTGCCTCTGGAGGTGTGGGCGTTCGGCGTCGCCAGCCTGCTGGCCTATCTGATGAAGCAGCACACCATGAGCCTGGAGCGGCACATCTTCGCCACGGTGCCGCTGCTGATGCTCCAGGGCGCCTGGTTCAGGGAACACCCGCGCTGGCTGCGCTTCCTGGTGGGTTTCGGGGCCCTGCTGCTGGTGATCTACGCCCTGCGCTTCGCCGACGGCCAGTGGATCGGCTGACGTCCTGGCTGCACCGACGGCGGCCAGAATCCCCACCAGGTATGCGGAAGCGGCCATGGCCCCCAAAGGCGGCTGGCAGGAATTCAGCAGTCCCGCGAGCACGGCCCGCCCGGTCCCGGCGGCAGCAGCCCCAGCGAAGGCCCAGCAGCGGGTGCGGGTGCAGCGCACCAAGTCGGGCAAGGGCGGAAAGATGGTGACGGCGATCACGGGCCTGGAGATCCCGGAAACCGAGGCCCGGGCGCTGCTCAAGGCCCTCAAGGCCGCCGCCGGCACGGGCGGCACCCTCAAGGACGGCGTGATCGAACTGCAGGGCGACCAGGTCGCCCCGGCCCTGACGGCTCTGGAGAAGGAGGGTTTCCGGCCGAAGCAGGCAGGGGGCTGAGGCAGACGGGGTGGTCGTTGCTAGATATCCATCAACCCACCCGCAGCCCATGTCCGCCGAGGCTCCCCGTTCCCCCGCCGGTTCGGATCCGGTGCTGTTCGATCGTCTGATCGCCATGGCCAGCGGAGCCTGGGTCACCCAGATGATCCATGTGGCGGCAGAGCTGGGCCTGGCGGATCAGCTTGCCGGCGGCGAGCGGGAGGTGAACGATCTTGCGGCCGCCTGCGGCGCTGAGGCCGACGGGCTGTTCCGGCTGCTGCGCGGCCTGGCCAGCCTGGGGATCTTCCAGGAGAGCTCGCCGCGGCACTTTGCCCTCACTCCCCTGGCCGAGCTGCTGCGCAGCGACCATCCCCAGTCGCTGCGCCAGTTCGCCCGCATGCTGGGCGATGAGCACTACCTCAGCTGGAACGACCTGCTCCACAGCGTGCGCACAGGCGAGGGCGCCTTCCACCATCGCTATGGCGAGTCGGTGTTCGCGTGGTATCAGAAGAATCCACGCCGCGCCGAGATCTTCGATGGCGCCATGGGCGACTTCTCCCGGCTCCAGATCGAGGCGGTGCTGGCCGCCTACGACTTCAGCGGCATCGACCATCTGGTGGATGTGGGCGGCGGCCGGGGCCTGTTGCTGCAGCGGGTGCTCACCCAACACGGCCACCTGCGCGGCACCCTGTTCGACCAGCCCCAGGTGGTGGCACCGGTGGTGGTGCCCGCCGCGCTGGAGGGCCGGATGCAGGTGCACGGCGGCGACTTCTTCCGCGAGGTGCCGGCCGGCGCCGATGCCTACCTCCTCAAGCACATCATCCACGACTGGAACGATGGCGCCTGCCTCACGATCCTGGGCCACATCCGCAGCGCCATGGCCCCGGGCGGCAGGGTGCTGCTGGTGGAGCAGGTGATCCCTGAAGGCAACGATCCCTTCCCCGGCAAGCTTCTCGACCTCAACATGCTGGTGATGACCGAAGGCGGCCGGGAGCGCACCCCCGCCGAGTACGCCAGCCTGCTGGGCCGGGCGGGTCTGGAGCTGCAGCGGATCGTGCCGACCCCCGCCCCTGTGAGCGTGGTGGAGGCGGTGGCTGCCGGCTGAGGACCTGAGGCGATGCCCTGGCTTCAGGTCGATGGCGACAATGGGAGCCATCGCCCGACCTTCGCCGAGACGTCATGACCGCCACACCCGCCTCCGGCGCCCCGGTTCCAGTCCCCACCACGGTGGGCAGGGCCACCAACATCGTGTGGCATCACTCCACCGTGACCCGCGCGGCCCGGGCCCACCAGCGCGGCCACCGCAGCGCCATCCTCTGGTTCACGGGTCTGAGCGGCGCCGGCAAGAGCACCCTGGCCAATGCGGTGAATTCGGCCCTGTTCGAGCAGGGCCTGGCCTGCTACGTGCTTGACGGCGACAACATCCGCCATGGTCTCTGCAACGACCTGGGCTTCTCCGACGCCGACCGGGAGGAGAACATCCGGCGGATCGGCGAGGTGGCCAAGCTGTTCCTCGATGCCGGCGTGGTGGTGCTGACGGCCTTCGTCTCGCCGTTCCGTGCCGACCGCGAGCGGGCCCGGGCCCTGGTGGAACCCGGCGACTTCATCGAGATCCACTGCGCCGCCGATCTGGAGGTGTGCGAGAGCCGCGACACCAAGGGGCTCTACGCCAAGGCGCGGGCCGGCGAGATCAAGGAGTTCACCGGCATCTCCAGCCCCTATGAGGCACCGGAGAACCCGGAACTGCGGGTGGACACCGGCTCTGGAGATCTGGAGGCCTGCGTGGCCCAGGTGCTGGCCCACCTCGAGCAGGCGGGCATCATCCCGGCGCCGACGGACGTCTGAGCACCTCGCCTGTGACCTCGGCATCCCCGGCCCGCAGCCGCAGGGCCCAGGCATCGAGGAAGGTCTTGCCGCAGCTGGCGAGGGGCACGGCCAGCAGCAGGCCCAGCAGTTCCCCCAGCCCCATCAGGCTGCCCAGCCGGGCGCCGATCGGCAGGCTGATCAGCAACCAGGCGGGCTGAAGGCCCACGATGCTGCCCATCAGGCGGGGCTGGATCACCTGGTCCACCACCTGGCCCACGGTGATCGCGGTGACGAGCACCTCCAGCCCCGTGCGCGGATCCTCCAGGGCCAGCAGCACGCTCACCAGCACGATCGTGAGGGCGCTGGCATAGGGAATCAGGGTGGTGAAGCCGATCGCCACGGCGAACAGCACGCCGTAGGGAATGCCCAGCAGGGTGAACACCACCATCTGCAGGCCGCTGAGGATCAGGGCCAGCACCACCTGGCCGCCGAAGTAGCCGCGGAAGGTGCGGAACAGGGTGCCGGTGACCAGGGGGCGCACCGAAGCCGGCAGCCATTCGGCCAGCCCCGCGGCGATCCGTTCACCCCCCAGCAGCAGGAACACCGTGAGCACCAGCACGATCACCGCATTCACCGTGATGCCCACGGTGGCCCCGAGGATCCCGAGCACCTGCTGACTCATCTGGGTGACGAGCTTGCTGGTGCGGGTGATCAGTTCACTGCTCAGATCGCCGAAATCCGAGGGCAGGCCGCGCTGGGTCGCCCACTCCTGCAGCTGAGCCAGCAGGGTCTCCCCCTCCGCCAACCAGGTGGGCAGGGCGGTGACCAGATCGTCGAGCTGCTGCAGTAGCCGCGGCACCAGCCACAGCACCGCCAGCACCGTGAGCCCCAGACCGAAGCCCAGCACCAGCAGCAGGGCCAGGGGCCGTGGCATCCCCTGCTCGGTGAGCCAGCGGGTCGGGATGTCGAGCAGGAAGGCGATCAGCGCGGCCGTGAGGAACAGGGCCGGGAAGGGAGCGAGCGGCACCAGCAACTGGCGCAGCACCCAGAGGTTGAGCACCAGCAGCGGCAGGGCCAGGCTGAACCGCAGCCAGGGAGGCAGGACCAGCCGCTCGAGCATGGGGCGAAGACCGGAAGGGAGTCAGGAACCGGGCTTCAGCTTGGCGGCCGCCGCGGAGGCCTGCCACCAGAAGCCCAGCCAGCAGGCGATGCCGAGGAACTTGAGCCCCTCCTCCACCAGCTGCACATCGTTGTAGCTCCAGGGAAGAAAATCCTGGATCTTGTCGAGCAGGATCGATCCGCCCAGCAGCGCCACCGCGGCCGGGAAGGTGGGACCCCCCAGCCACACCACCAGATCGCGGTAGCGGAACAGGATCAGCAGCGCAAAGATCGCGTAGGTGATGTAGAGGAAGTCGGCGCCGATGTACTTGTCGTGCAGCAGGAACATGTCGTCGAGGCAGAGCAGCAGCGAGAACACACCGCCGCACAGCAGCAGCTCCCGCACCCGTCGCCCGCCTGCGACCAGCCCCGAGAACACGCTGAAGAAGCACACCGTGGCGGCCGCCATCCAGAGCAGGTAGCCGAGATTGGAGATCAGGCCCACGGCCAGGGGCCGTTCGCAGGTCTGGGCCAGGTCGCGGATCACCAGCTCCAGATCGTCGATGCCGGCGGCCCGGCTCAGAACCAGCGCGGCCACGTAGACCACCAGCGCCGGAACCACCGCATAACCCAGCAGACGGCCAAGGGGAGAGCGGAGGGGCACGGGCAGGGGTCAGACCGCCCGGATCCTAGGGATGTCGTCTCGGACACACCACGGCAGCGGCGGCGGCCGGCCGTCAGGTGCCCATCCCGGCCAGGTAAGCGGCACTGCCAAGCTCCTGGAGCCGGGCGTCCTTGGCCACCACCTGATCGTGCAGGCCATCGGCATGGGCCTGCAACCTGGCGGCCAGGGCCGGATCGGCGATCGCCAGGATCCGCGCCGCCAGCAGGCCCGCATTCGTGCCGCCGCCGATCGCCACCGTGGCCACGGGAATGCCGGCCGGCATCTGCACGATCGAGTGCAGCGAGTCGACGCCGGAGAGGGCCCGGCTCTGCACCGGCACCCCGATCACCGGCAGGGTGGTGAGCGAGGCCACCATGCCCGGCAGGTGGGCGGCCCCACCGGCGCCGGCGATGATCACCCGCAGCCCCCGGTCGGCGGCGGCCCGGGCGAACGCCACCATCTCCAGCGGCGTGCGATGGGCCGAGAGCACCCGCACCTCGCTGGCCACGCCCAGCTCGGCCAGGATCCGCACCGCCGGCTCCATCGTGGGCAGGTCGGAGTCGCTGCCCATGATCACCGCCACGGCCACAGGAGCAGGGGCCTGGGCTCCGGCTGCGGAGGGGCCTGAGGAGGTGGCGGTCGCCGGGGGAACGTCGGCCATGGCGGCAGGGCACGGGCGTAGAGGATGGCATGGTCATCCCCCCGCCGCCTGCTGCCGTGCGCTGGCTCCGCAACGTCCGCCTGCCCGAACCTGAACCCGGCAGCCACGGCAGCAGCCGGCGCTGGCGCGTGGGCGTGGGCGTGGGCGACAACGACCATGTCGCTGCGGTGGCCCCGATCCCCGCCGGCAGCCACGCCTCCGGCGAGGACTGGCGCGGCGACTGGCTCTCGCCCGCGGGGGTGGATCTGCAGATCAACGGCGGGCTCGGCCTGGCCTTCCCCGAACTGGTGCCCGACGACCTGCCCCGGCTGCGGGAGCTGCTGGCCCTGCTCTGGGACGACGGAGTCGAGGCGATCTGCCCCACCCTGGTCACCTGTGCGGTGGCGCCACTGCGCCAGGCCCTCGAGGTGCTGGCGCTGGCCCGGGCGGAGCACCGCCCCGGGCGCTGCCGGCTGCTGGGCGCCCATCTGGAAGGGCCGTTCCTGGCGCCCGAGCGGCGGGGGGCCCATCCCCTCGAACACCTGGCGGCTCCGGACCCGGCGGCGCTCGAGCAGCGGATCGGCGGCTTCCGCGGCGGCCCGGAGGCCGATATCGCCCTGATGACCCTCGCTCCGGAACTGGAGGGGGCCAATGCCGTGATCGCCGCCCTGGGGGAGCGGAACGTGGTGGTGAGCCTGGGCCACAGCACCGCCGATGAAGCCCAGGCGGCCCAGGCCTATGCCTCCGGGGTGGCGATGGTGACGCATGCCTTCAACGCCATGCCGGACATGCACCGGCGCGCCCCGGGCCCGGTGGCCGCGGCGGCCTTCCGCGGCGACGTGGCCCTGGGTCTGATCGCCGACGGCGTCCACGTGGCGCCCACCATGGCGGTGCTGCTGCAGCGGCTGGCCCCCGAGCAGGTGGTGATCGTCAGCGACGCCCTGGCGCCCTACGGCCTGGCGGAGGGGGTGCACCGCTGGGACCAGCGCCCCCTGATCGTGAAGGGCGGCAGCTGCCGGCTGGAGGACGGCACCCTGGCCGGCGTCACCCTGCCGCTGCTGGAAGGGGTGGTGCGGCTGGCCCGCTGGAGCGGCGCACCTGGGCGGGCCATCGCCGCGGCCACCGTGCTGCCGCGGCGCGTGCTGGGGGAACGGCGAGCCGTGCCCGACCTGCTGATCGGCCGCCCGCTGGGCGAGCTGCTGCGCTGGCACGAAGGCCCCGATGGCCTGCGCTGGCAGCGGGCGGCCTGAGCCCCTGCCCCGCCCCTAGGATCCGCCGCATCCGTTCCGCCCCGATGCCCGCCGACCTGCAGCCGTCCACCGCCGCGGCCGACTGCCCGAAGGCGGCCGAGAAGGCCGAGGTGAAGGGCTACTTCGAAACCACCGGCTTCGAGCGCTGGAAGCGCATCTACAGCGAGAGCGACGAGGTCAACAACGTTCAGCGCAATATCCGCATCGGCCACCAGAAGACGGTGGACGAGGTGCTGCGCTGGGTGCAGGAGCAGGGCGACCTGGCCGGCCGCAGCTTCTGCGACGCGGGCTGCGGTGTGGGCAGTCTGGCGATCCCCCTGGCGGCCATGGGCGCCGGCTCGGTGGAGGCCAGCGACCTCTCGGAAGCGATGGTGAGCGAGGCCGATCGCCGGGCCCGGGAGGCGGGCATCCCGGCGGAGCGGCTGCGCTTCAGCCCCTCCGATCTGGAAAGCCTTCAGGGACGGTTCGACACCGTGATCTGCCTGGATGTCTTCATCCACTACCCGCAGCCGGCGGCCGAGGAGATGGTGCGCCACCTGGCGGGCCTGGCCGAGCGCCACCTGATCGTGAGCTTCGCCCCTTACACCCCGCTACTGGCGATCCTGAAGGGGATCGGCCAGCTGTTCCCAGGCCCCAGCCGCACCACCCGCGCCTACACCCTCCGGGAGGAGGGGATCGTGGCCGCGGCGGCCGCCTGTGGCTTCCGGCCGGTGCGCCGCAGCCTCAACCAGGCCCCCTTCTACTTCTCCCGCCTGATCGCCTTCGAACGGGGCTGAGCGGCCCTTCAGCCATCCCCGGGCCCCCGCAGCGGCGGCGGCAGCGGCGCCTCCAGCAGCAGCTCCCTCCCATGGGGCAGCGGCAGGCTGAGCCGGTGGGCATGCAGGCGATAGCCGCCCTCCCCGGGCAGGGCCTCGTCCCGGGCCAGGCCCCCGGGGAGATAGAGCGGATCGCCCAGCAGGGGGGCCCCGAAGGCGGCGGTGTGGATGCGGATCTGGTGGGGGCGGCCGCTGGCGATGGCCACCTCCACCAGGGCGCCCTCCGGCCGGGACTCCAGCAGGGTGAGGGTGCTCAGGGCCGGCAGGGCGTACGGATCGTCCGGTGCGGCCGCACACCAGAGGCGGCCCAGCAGCGGGTGCGCACGGCGCCCGATCGGCGTGCGGATCCGCACCGCTTCGCCGGGAGCCAGGCGCAGGTGGGAGGGGAGCGGAGCGGCAAGAGCGCGATACAGCTTGCGGCAGCTCCCCGCGCCCGCGCTGCCGTCGCCGCCGCGGCTCCCGGTGCTCTCGCGCAGCAGGGCGCTGAGCCAGGCCCGGGAGGCCGGCCGGCGGGCGCAGACCAGCAGACCGGAGGTGAAGCGGCCGAGGCGGTGCACCGGCCGCGGCAGACCTGCCGGATCACCGGCATGCCGCCGCTCCAGCAGGCGCAGCACGGTGTGCTCCAGCCAGCCGCCGGCGGGCAGGACGGGCAGGCCGGAGGGCTTGGCCAGCACCAGCAGGTCGCCGTCGTCGTGCAGGGGTTGGGGCAGGGCCGGCACGGCGCCCTCCCGCCAGGGGGGCCGATGCCAGGCCAGGCGATCCCCCGCCGCCAGCACCGCGTCCTGCCGCAACGGCCGGCCATTGCGCTCGATCTCGCCGGCCTCCAGACGCCGCAGCCATACCGCCGGCGGCGAATGGTGATAGCGGCTGGCGTAGAAGACGGTGACCGGCACGCCGCCCGAGGAGGCATCGATGCGGTCGCGGTAGATCCAGCCGCCGTTGAGGGCGGGGGGGAGCCAGCCCTCGGCCATCAACCCACCAGGGTGGGAGGCGTCAGGTGCATCCCTGCACGGAGATGCGGTAACTGAACCCCAGGGCGGCGGGTTGGCTGCTGGAACCCACCCGGAAATTCATCAGCTTGGTGCGCTTGCCCGGAACGGCAGCAAACGGACCGAACATGCGGCCGCCACCCGGTTCGAAGGTGGGTGTTTCGTTGATCACCTGCAGGCTGGTGCCATCCGTGAAGCGCATGAAGCCCGCCACCGGGAAAGTGGCACGCTCGCTGGAGGCGGAGGTGAAGAAGAAGCGATAGCTGGTGAAGGGCTGGTCGACGATGAAATCGGTGTTCCAGTTGGTTCGGCCCAGCAGGCGATCGGGCCCGATGCGCTTGGAGACCACCGGTTCACCACCGCCGCCGAGGGGCATCAGGAAGCGGCAGTTCGCCTGGGCCTCAGCCCGGGGTATCCCGATGGCGAACAGGGCAGCGGAGGCAGCAAGGGCTCCGGCGGCGGCAAACCTGATGGCCATCACTCCACCAGCCCGTGCTCGAGGGCGTAGCGCACCAGTTCGGTACGGCTGGAGGTGCCGGTCTTGATGAACAGCCGGCTCACGTACTTCTCCACGTTGCGGATCGAGGTTTCCAGCCGGCGGGCGATCTCCTTGTTCATCATCCCCTCGGCCACCAGCTGCAGCACCGAGGCCTCGCGGGGGGTGAAGTCGAGCTTGACGTCGGGCGCCGCCTTCTTGACGCCACCGGTGCCGAGCATCGAGCGGATCTCGGTGATCTGCTTGGCCATCGCCCCGATGTCGGCGTCGGCGAAGCGGGCCGCCTCCGCCAGCAGCCTCTCCTGGCGACGCACCACGTTGTTGACGCGGGCCACCAGCTCGTCGGGATCGAACGGCTTGGGGATGTAGTCGTCGGCGCCCGCCTGGAAGCCGGCGATGCGATCGGCTGTCATGCCCTTGGCGGTGAGGAAGATCACCGGCGTGCCCCCCAGCCGCTCATCGGCCCGCAGCCGCTTGAGCAGGCCGTAGCCGTCGCAGCGGGGCATCATCACGTCGGTGATCACCACATCGGGGATGAGCTCCTGGGCCACCGTCCAGCCCTCCTCGCCGTCGTTGGCGGTGGTGACCACGAAGCCCTCGTCCTCGAGGTAGGCCTTTACGGCGGTGCGAAGACCCGGCTCGTCATCCACGAGCAGCAGGCGCACGGGCGGCTTGGGAGCCTCGACGGCCTCAAGGGCCGCATCGGAGGTGGCCGCTTCGGAGGTGGCCGCATCGGCGGCGGTGGAGCCGGCAGAGCCGGACCCGGGATCGGATGCCATGGGCGAAATCTATCCACGATCAGCCGGTCGGCCAGCCCGTGGGGGCGGACTCCGGTCGATCAGCGGCTGATCAGCGCCCCGGCAGGATCTGCGCGCGCTCCGGCAGGGTGCCGGGATAGCCGAGGCTGCGGGCCAGCGCCGAGAGGCCGGCCGGATCGCGCCCGGCCTGCTCGGGATGGCACACGGCCCACCAGATCAGGTGATCGAGACGGTTGGCGCTGGTGATCGGCCCGCCGGGATTGAGTTCCCGCATGAACACCTGCCCCCCCTGACCGGTGATGCGCATCGGGGCATCGGTGGAGCAGCGCACCCTGTCGGTGGCCACGAACACCTGATCGCGGCGCTCGTCCCACACCCGCACGCTCCAGAGCCCGGGAACGGCCGGATCGGGGGTGGCCCCGAACACGCCGATCACCTGAGTCCCCTCGAGGCTCACCTTCTCCTGCAGCACCACCAGCCCGGGCGGCCGTGGCTTGCGGCTGTCCTCGGCCGGGGCGGCGGCGGGCGCCTGGGCCTGGGCGCGGACCAGCGCCGGCAGGGAGGCCGCCAGGGCCAGCACCAGCGGCAGCAGCCTCCTGGGCCGGAAGGTGAGTGTGGGAGGGATCAGCATGCGGTCATGCTGGCCTACCTCGACCACCACGCCACCACCCCTTGTGACGCCGCCGTTCTGGCGGCGATGGAACCCTGGTGGCGACAGCACTTCGCCAACCCCTCCAGTCGCCAGTACCGCCCCGGGCTGGAGGCCGCGGCGGCGGTGGAGCAGGCCCGGGGCCGGGTGGCGGCCGCCCTGGCGATGCCCCCGGAGTCGGTGGTGTTCACCAGCGGAGCCACGGAAGCCAGCAACCTGGCGCTGAAGGGTGTGGCGGAGGCCGCCCTCGAACGGGGGGATCCGCGGCGGGGCCTGGTGACCCTGGCCACCGAACACCGGGCCGTTCTCGACCCGCTGGCCTGGCTGGCCCGCCACGGCTTTCCGCTCACGGTGCTGCCGGTGGAACCCGACGGTCTGGTGGATCCGGCCCGGCTGGAGGCTGCCCTTGGAGCCGACACCCTGCTGGTGTCGGTGATGGCGGCCAATAACGAGATCGGGGTGCTGCAGCCCCTGGAGACCATCGGTGCGCTCTGCCGCGCCAGGGGCATCCACTTCCACTGCGACGCCGCCCAGGCGGTGGGTCAGATCCCCCTCGAGCCCGCCGGCCTGGGCATCGACCTGCTCAGCCTGAGCGGCCACAAGCTCTACGGCCCCAAGGGCATCGGCGCCCTGGTGGTGGCGGAGGGGGTGCACCTGGCGCCCCAGATGCACGGCGGCGGCCAGGAGGGTGGGCGCCGGGCCGGCACCCTGGCGGTGCCGCTGATCGTGGGCCTGGGGGCGGCGATCCAGGGGGCCATGGCCGACCGGGACAGCCGCGCCGAGCGCCTGAGCGGTCTGCGGGAGCGGCTCTGGCACGACCTGGAGGTCCTGGGTGGGATCAGCCGCAACGGCCATGCCGGGCGCTGCCTGCCCCACAACCTCAACGTCACGGTGGGCGGCGTGGATGGCGGTGAGCTGCACCGGCGCCTGCGGCGAAGGATCGCGGTGAGCAGCGGCTCGGCCTGCAGCCAGGGCAGTCCCTCCCACGTGCTGGCGGCCCTGGGGCGCAGTCGGGAGGAGGCCGCGGCCTCGATCCGCTTCGGCCTGGGGCGGGAGACCAGCGCGGCGGAGATCGAGACGGCCGTGGCGGCGGTGGCGGAGACGCTGGCCGAGATCCGCCGCCCTGCCTAACTTTCGGACCAGCGGGGGCCACGAGGTCATGGGTGAGCTTCGCGTCGGTCGGGCGCTGCGGGAGGGGTGGGATGCCTTCCGGAGGGCACCTGTGCCCTTCGTGGCCTTCAGCCTGCTGGTGGCCCTGCTGCAGCTGCCGATCAACGTGCTCCAGGACAGCGTGACCGTGGCGCGCAGCCAGGGGGCGGCCCCCTCGTCGCTGCTGGTGTCCCTTCTGCTCTCCCTGCTGGCCACCGTGGTCAACCTCTGGGGCATCGCCGGCCTCGTGCGCGGCTCGTGGATCGCCCTGGAGGGGGGCCGGCCCCGCCTGGCCACCTTCCTGCACTGGGACGGCGCCGCCCTCTGGCGCCTGCTGCTGGCGACGCTGCTGCTGGCCCTGCTGCTGGCCCTGCTGCTCCTGCCCCTGGGACCGGTGCTGCAGCCGATCGCGACCGCCCTGGAGGAGTCGGCCACCAGCGGCCTGCCTGCCACGCTCCCGGTCACCCCGCTGGGGGCCCTGGCGCTCGCCGCGGGTGTGGGCATCGGGCTCTACCTGGCGGTGAACCAGAGCTTCCTGGGTCAGATCGCCCTGCTGGAGGGGCCGGGTCCCTGGCGCACGCTGCTGCGCGGCCGGGCGGTGGTGGACCCCCAGTGGCTGCAGGTGCTGCTGCTGCATCTGCTGCAGGCGCTGCTGATCCTGATCGGGGTGCTGGCCTGCCTGGTGGGGGTGTTCGTGGCCCTGGCGGTGGTCACCTGCATGTCCACCGCCGCCTGGCGGCAGCTGGCCGGCACGGCCGACCCGAGGGGATTCGCCCGGGTGCCGGGCTGAGGTGCCCTCAGGAGAGGGTTCAGGAGCGGGTGCTGAGGATCAGAAAGCCGAGGATTCCCACCAGCGAGAGCAGGAACTGGGCCACCCGGCTCACCAGCATCCCCGCCACCACCGCCAGGCCCACCAGCAGGGAGCGGCGCAGGCGCAGCAGACCGAACGGGCCGAGGGAGGTGGGGGCGGTGAGCAGCTCGCCGAGGGAGGCCCCCAGCAGCGGGCCGAGCAGGGCTCCCACCAGGGGCCCGCCCACCGGCAGGGCCGGCAGCAGGCCCAGAAGCCCCACCAGCAGACCGATCCCCGAGCCGATGTAGGCCCAGCGGGTGGCCTGCATCCGGGCCGCCCCCAGCACCAGGCCGAGGGCATCGGCCCCCCACCCCAGCAGCAGGATTCCCCCCGCCAGGGCCAGCACCGGCCAGCCGGCGCTCCAGCCCACCGCCCACACCCAGATCAGGGCGCCGAGGGGCAGCAGGGCGAGCCCCGGCAGCACCGGCAGGAGGGTGCCCGGCACCGCGAGCAGCTGAACCACCAGGGACGACCACCAGAGGATGTCGGTGCGACCGATCTCCGGCAGGGAGGGAAGGGCGAGGGTCATGGCAGACGGCGGGCCACCCGCAGCTTGGCGGAGCGGCTGCGGGGATTCGCCTCCACCTCGGCCTCGCCTGCCACCAGGGGCTTGCGGGTGAGCCGCTCCAGCCGGGGGTCGCTCAGGAAGGCGGTCTTCACGCGGCGGTCCTCGAGCGAATGGAAGCTGATGATCGCCAGGATGCCGCCGGGCACCAGCCAGTCGGGGGCGCGCTCCAGCAGGCGCTCCAGGGACCCGAGCTCGTCGTTCACGGCGATCCGCAGAGCCTGGAAGGTGCGGGTGGCGGGATGGATGCGGCCATGGCGGGCCCGCGGCGGGTAGCAGCCGGCCACCGCATAAGCCAGATCGGCGGTGCCTCGGGCGTGAGCCGGATCCCCCCAGGGCCCCTGCTCCTTGAGGCGGCGGGCGATGCGGCGGGAGAGGCGCTCCTCGCCATAGGCGTAGATCAGATCGGCCAGGTCGGTCTCCGCGAGGCGATCGATCAGGGCGCCGGCGGTCTCACCGGCAGCGGGGTTCATGCGCATGTCGAGCGGGCCATCGGCCCGGAAGCTGAAGCCCCGGTCCGCCCCATCGAGCTGGGGGCTGCTCACCCCCAGGTCGGCCAGCACCGCCAGGGCCGGCTCGGCGGGCACGTGATCGGCGAAGTTGGTGGCCTCGATGCGCACGCGATCGCCGAAGCCGGCCAGGTTTGCGGCGGCCGCCGCCCGGGCGCTGGGGTCGCGGTCGAGGCCCACCAGCCGCAGGCTTGGATAGGCCTCCAGCAAAAGGGCGCTGTGGCCACCACCGCCGAGGGTGCAGTCGATCAGCACACCGCCAGCAGGCCTGTCCGCCAGCAGCGCGGCCAGCGGCGCCAGGGCCTCCAGCACCGCATCCGCCAGAACGGGCACGTGCTCGAAGGATCCCGCAGCCGTCATCAGGCCATCCTGCCCTGCAGCGCAGGAGGCTGCCGCCGCCTCGCCTCGGAGCCCAGGCTGAAGGTGCGCCAGCCGCGCTCGGCGGTCTCGATCGCCTCGTGCAGCATGCGGCCCAGGGTGTAACCGGCTGCCAGCCGCTCAAGAACCGGAGGCGGCAGCTGATCGAGCCGCGGGTCGCTGAACACCTCCTCCAGCGCCAGCCAGTCCGGCGGCAACCGCAGCGGGGTGGCGGGCGGCGGCGGCAGGAGCCCCCGCTCGCGGCCGAGCAGGCGACTCCAGAGCGAAAGCCGCTCCGCCAGCACCCGCAGCAACTCCGCCTGATCGGCCTGGAGGATCGTCAGAAGCGACCCTGATCCTTGCTCCAGCAGAGGCTGCTCAGCCAGCTCGCGGCTGGCGCTCAGGAGCCTCGAGGCAGCCCACTCCAGAGTTTCCACCAGCCGGTGGAGGGGATGGCGGAGGGGCTGGGTTCCGAGTTCAAGATCGAGGGCCGGCCGCTGCGCGCGCAGCTTCTGAAGCGTCGCCTGACGGGCCCGCAGGCGGGCGACGGCTTCCTCAGGGGCTGATCCGGTGGGGGCCGCTGCGGGAGCCCCAGCGGGCGCCAGGGCCGTGGCCTCCAGCTCCAGATCCTCAGCCAGGCCGCTGAACAGATCAGCCAGGGTGGCCAGCACGGTCCTCTGACTGCGGCTCGGCCAGAACAGGCGCAGGCTGAGCAACGTGATCAGAAGGCCGACGACGGTCCAGAACAACCGCAGCGGCAACCAGTCGCCGAGCTCCTCGTGGTGCACCAGCCAGCCCATCACCATGACGATGCCGCCCACCTTGTAACCGACCTTCAGCCCCAGGGCGCCTCCGATCAGACGCAGCGAGCCGAGAGCGATCGCCAGGCCCACGGGCATCGGCAGCCCCTGCAGGCCGTGCAGGCCCACCTCGAGCAGAACCCCGCCCAGCAGCGAACCCAGAATCCTCTGGCGTCCCAGCTCCAGGGAGGATCCGTAGGTTCCGCTGCAGGCCGCCAGCACCGCCAGAGGGGCGTAATAGCCGTAGGCGAGGCCGCTGATGCTGCTGAAGCCGTTCACCAGCCCGGTGGTGAGGGCGAGCCGCAGATCGGCCCGGGTGATCAGGGGCATGGGGCTGCACCACGCAGGCGGGCGAGTTCCCGGGCGCTTTCCAGCAGCGGGCGCTGCTCCTGGGCCAGGGCGAGCAGGGTGAACAGCGAACGGCCGCTGCCGGCGGCCAGGGCCGTCCAGTCCTCCAGCGGGATGACGGGGAGATCGACACCGCCCACCCCCTCGCACTGGGCCGCCAGCGCCTCGATGGCGAGGCCCAGGGGATCGGAGCCGGCCGGATCCGGACGCGGCGGGTCGCTGGCCACGAGCAGCCTCTCCCACTGCAGCCAGTGCAGGCGCAGACGTTGCCAGAGCTGGACCCGGCGGCGCCATGCCCCCGCCTGAAGGCGACGCCAGCGCGGCCCGCCGAGCTCCTGGTGCAGCAGGGTCTCCATCCGCTCCAGGGCAGCGCCCAGGGAAGCGGGCGGCAACGGAGCGGGACGGGCGGCCTCCCCCACCAGCCAGCGGCGGTAGCCGGCCAACTGGCCGCGCAGCATCGCCATGAGCCCATGCTCCGCCTCCTCGAGCTGCCGAACGCCATCTCTGGGCCAGAAGAGGAGCCCCACGGCGATGGCCACGGCGCAGCCGATCGAGGTATCGAGGGCACGGTTGAACGCGTACTCCCAGTTGAGGGCGGCATGGCCGGGGATCATCAGAAACATCACCGGGATCAGCGCGGCGGTGCTCAGGGAGCTCTGCCAGCCCAGCAGGCGCAGCGTCGGCACGATCACCAGCAGCGACAGGAGCACCCCGGGCCAGCCGGCGGCGATGCCATGGACCAGGAACGTGATCAGCCCTCCGGCCACGGTGCCGAGGATGCGGATGGTGGCTGCCTTGAGCGTCAGATCGTCGTTGTCATCCACCACGATCACCACCGCCAGCAGGGGGTACCAGGCAAAGGCGATGCGATCGAAGCGCTCCACCAGCGCGGCGGTGATCAGAGCCGCCACCGCCAGCTTGAGGCTGTTGCGCAGCAGCTGGGCCTTCATGCGGGTCGCCTGGGGTGAGGGCCATGATGGCGCCGGCGCGCCAGTGCGGCAGCGCAGCAGCCGGGCCCAGACGCCCTTCCGCTACCTAGAATCGCCCCCACCCCGGCCCCGGCCTGCCGCCATCCCCCCATGACCCAGCTGGAAACGCGCACCGAGCCGATGGTGGTCAATTTCGGCCCCCATCACCCGTCGATGCACGGGGTGCTGCGGCTGGTGGTCACCCTCGATGGCGAGGACGTGGTGGACTGCGAGCCGGTGATCGGCTATCTCCACCGCGGCATGGAAAAGATCGCCGAAAACCGCACGAACATCATGTTCGTGCCCTACGTGAGCCGCATGGATTATGCGGCGGGCATGTTCTACGAGGCGATCGTGGTTAACGCCCCCGAGCGGCTGGCCGATGTGCCGGTGCCGAAGCGTGCCAGCTACATCCGGGTGCTGATGCTGGAGCTCAACCGGATCGCCAACCACCTGCTCTGGCTCGGCCCCTTCCTGGCGGATGTGGGCGCCCAGACGCCGTTCTTCTACATCTTCCGCGAACGGGAGATGATCTACGACCTGTGGGAGGCGGCCACCGGTCAGCGGCTGATCAACAACAACTATTTCCGCATCGGCGGGGTGGCGGTGGATCTGCCCTACGGCTGGATCGACAAGTGCCTCGACTTCTGCGACTGGTTCGGCCCGAAGATCGACGAATACGAGAAGCTGATCACCAACAACCCCGTCTTCCGCAAGCGGATCGAGGGACTGGGCACCATCAGCCGCGAACAGGCGATCAACTGGAGCCTCTCCGGTCCGATGCTGCGGGCCTCCGGGGTGCCCTGGGACCTGCGGAAGGTCGATCACTACGAGTGCTACGACGACTTCGACTGGAACGTGGCCTGGGAGAAGGAGGGCGACTGCTACGCCCGCTATCGCGTGCGCATCCAGGAGATGCGCGAGTCGCTGAGCATCCTGCGCCAGGCCTGCCGCATGATCCCCGGCGGCCCCTTCGAGAACCTGGAGGCCCGCCGGCTGGCGGAGGGCAAGCAGAGCGAGTTCTTCGGCTTCGACTACCAGTACGTGGCCAAGAAGGTGGCGCCCACCTTCAAGATTCCCAGCGGCGAGCTCTATACCCGCCTGGAATCGGGCAAGGGCGAGATCGGCGTGTTCATCCAGGGCAACGACGACGTCACCCCCTGGCGCTTCAAGATCCGCGCCGCCGACCTCAACAACCTCCAGATCCTGCCCCACATCCTCAAGGGGGCCAAGGTGGCCGACATCATGGCGATCCTCGGCTCGATCGACGTGATCATGGGCTCGGTGGATCGATGAGATGAGCCGCCGCCGGCCGGCTCGCCTGTCCGCCCTGCCCCGGTACGGGTTCCTCCTGCCACCGGCCCTCACCAGCTACCTGTGGCTCAAGGGCCTGCATCCGCTCCTGCCCGGTTTCTCCTGCCCGTTGCGGGCCCTCACCGGCATCCCCTGCCCTACCTGCTTCCTCACCCGGGCCACCACGCTGGCTCTTCACGGTCACCTTGCCGATTCGGTGCGCTGGCATGCCTTCGGCCCGCTGGCGGCGGGGGCCCTGCTGGCCTGGTCGGTGATGGCGATCCGCCGAGGCCGCCTCTTCCCCGTTGGGCTGAAGGCCTGGCATCTGGGCGTGGCCGCCGTAGGGCTGGTGGCCTACTGGGTTGGGCGCCTGGTCCTGAGCTACGGCATGGGCATCGCCGCCTTCCCCACCGGCTGAGCTCAGCTCAGAACACCTTTGTGATAGGCGGCGTTCTGGAGATAGAAGGTGGACACCGGTACGGCCACCAGCGCCCCCAGGCCGCAGGTGCAGACCGCCACCGCGAGCACCACCAGGAAGACCAGCACCTGAATGCCGACGAACTCCCACCCCTTGGAGGAGCCGTAGACGGCCTGGAACGAGCCGGTGAAGGCCTGGAGCACGGGGATGTCCGTGGTGAAGATCCGGTTCACGTAAACCGGTCCCACCAGGGACACCGCCACGCCGGGAAGGATGCAGAGGATCAGGCCCAGGGCGCCCACCACCGAGAACAGCAGGCCCGCCAGCAGATAGCGCCAGGGGCGCTGGACAAGTGTGCGGAAGGCCTGCTCCACGCCGATCGTCTCGCCGGTGGCGTAGTGCAGGGCGGGCACCGCCAGGAACAGCACGCCCACCAGGCTGGAGAGCACCATGAACGGCAGCTGGACGATCGAGCCCAGCAGGTCGGCGAGGCCTGAGACGGTGTCGCTGCCGGCGGCGCCGCTGGTGAGCGCGATGCCGACGGCCGTGAATCCCAGACTCACGACAACGCCCAGGCCACTGATCACGGCGCAGGCCACCCAGATCAGCAGGATCGTGGGCAGATGGGCCAGAAACGCCTGCCAGGCCCTCTCCACACTGGGCGGCTCGTAGGCAGCGGAAGAGGCCAAGGAGAGGCGGCCGACTCGGCCGAATGTACGGGCGGCGTTGGCGACCAGCAAGGGCGGCGGCGGGTGCCAGCATGGCTCGGATGGATCCCTCCGACTGGCTGCTGCTCTGCCGAACGGTGCGCTTCGGCGAGACGGACGCCGCCGGGGTGATGCATTTCCACCAGCTGCTGCGCTGGTGCCACGAGGCCTACGAGGAGAGCCTGGAGCGCTTCGGCATCCCGGCGGCCGAGGTGTTTCCCACGGGGGGCGAGCCCCCCGCGGTGGCGCTGCCGATCGTGCACTGCAGCGCCACTTTCCTGGCGCCGCTGGTCTGCGGCGATCCCCTCGCCATCCAGCTGGAGCCGCAGCGGCTCGATCCAGGCGGCTTCGAGGTGGGATACCGCTTCCGCAGCGGCGAGCGCGAGGTGGCCCGCGGGCTCACCCGCCACCTGGCGATCCGCAGCGACACGCGCCAGCGCTGCCCGCTGCCCCCGCCGATCCAGCGCTGGCTGGAGGCCTCGGGCCTGGCGGGCGGGGTCCGCCCGCTCTGATCCGCCTGCGGGGGACCTGTCTCAGCCGCCGGGCCCGGGCGGCACCCGGTGCGCCCGCAGCCACTCCTGCCAATGGCCGCGCCGCCATTTGCCCGCCGCCGTGGGCGCCAGCGTCGGGCAGATCCGCCAGCGCCAAGGCCGCTCCGCCGGCGGCCAGCCCACCACCTGGCTGCAAAGAGCCGCCATCAGTTGGTCGGGATCAGCGTCGGGCCGGGGACGCACCAGGGCCACCAGCCGCTGCCCCCACTCCGGATCGGCTTCCGCCAGCAGCAGCAGGGCCTCCAGGGGAAGACCGGCATCCCCCGCCTGCGCCAGCAGCCGCGCCTCCAGCTGCTCGGGGAAGACCGTTTCACCGCCGCTGAGGATGGCCCCGTCAAGCCGGCCCCGGATCTGCAGGCCCGCGTCCTCGAGGACGCCGGCATCGCCGCTGCGCCACCAGCCGTCGGTCGTGAGCGGCAGGGGCTCCAGCCGGCCGTGGTGAAGAAAGCCAGGACTGAGCCTTGGGGTGGCCACCTCCACCGCACCGCTGCCGGGGTCGAGGCGCAGACGCACGTCGGCCAGGGGCAGGCCGCAGCCCGGCTCTCCCGCCAGGAAGCGCTCCGGCGTCTGCACGCAGACCATCGCGGCCGTTTCTGTGGCGCCGTAGCAGGGTGCCAGGGGCAGGACGGCGGCCCGGGCCCAGGCGGCCAGGTCAGGCGGCAACGCCGCGCCTCCCACCCAGATCAGCCGGCAGCCCGCCAGCCAGCCGATCCCCGCCGGATCCTCCAGCAGACGCAGCAGCTGGGTGGGAACGAGCGACAGCAGCACGGGCCTGCCCTTGGGCAACGGGCAGCTGGCAGCCAGCCGGCGGGGGTCGCGCAGGGTCTCCGGGGCGAGCCAATGGAGCTCCGCGCCCCAGAGCCGGCAGCGCACCAGGGGCAGCAGGCCGCTGACGTGGTGCAGGGGCAGGGGGTTGAGGTGGAGGCAGGAGGCCGGATCCAGCCCGAGGCCCTCCAGCCAGGCACCGGTGGCCCGGGCCGCCGCCTCGAGATGCGCCAGGGGCTGCAGGCACCAGCGCCGGGCACCGGAACTTCCGCCGCTGCCCAGCAGCACCGACGGACCGGGATCGAGCGCGCCGGCTGCCGCCAGTTCGTCGGCCAGCCGCTGCCGTTCCCCGGGGCCGGCAAGGGCGACGCAGCCGCCCTGGGCCCAGACCCGCTCGATTCCCGCGGCACGAAGGGCGGCCTCACCCTCCGCCTCAGCCAGCCACACGCTCACGCGGCCGCCTCCCACACCTGCCGGGGATCCGGGGCGAACAGCGGGCCCGGGGGCGACCAGCCCGGCGCCAGCCCCGGCGCCACCGGCGTGGGGCCCTCGGCCTGCAGGGCCGCCAGCTGGGCCAGCCAGCGCCGGCCGATACCCGTCTCGAAGGCGGTGCTCACCATGCGCAGGGGACGGCCGGCCTTCAGGGCGGCCAGAAGGGGGCGGGGATCGCCGTCCTGGGACGGGCGGCGCACCTGCCAGCCCGGCCACTGACGGCGCAGGGCCGGGAAGCGGCTGAGGGATTCGTCGAGGGCCACCGGCAGCCGGCGATGCAGCGCATCCAGCCCCTCCCGGTCGTGGGGGGCAAGGGGCTGCTCCAGCCATTCCAGCCGCACCTCGCTCACCAGCCGATCAGCCCAGGCCTGGGCCGTGGCCCGGTCCCAGCCGCCGTTGGCATCGAGCCGCAGCCGGGCGCCGCCGGGCGACCGCTCCAGCAGCCGCTCCAGCAGAGCGCGTTCGCTGCGGTCGTCGCCGGCAGCCACCTTCCACTTGAGACAGGGGCAGGCTCCCAGTCGGGGGCCCAGTCGCTCGAGCTCCGCCAGCGCCTCGGCCCCGGCGGGCAGCAGCCAGGCCCCGGCGGGCGCCGGCCGCCATCCCCCCGCCGCCGGACCCACCAGGCCATCGCTCTCCGCCAGGGCCGCCCCCAGGGCGAAGGCAAGGGCGGGGGGCAGGCCCGGCAGGGCCCGCTCGAGATCCATGCGCAGCCGCTGCACCCCCAGGTCGGCGATCGCCCTGGCCAGGGGGGCGAGGGACCCGTCGAGCGGGGCCGCCTCCCCCCAGCCCACCGCACCGCCTTCGCCCTCGAGCCGCAGCAGCCAGCCCGTCTTCTCCGCCAGCACGCCCGAGGCCGTGCGCAGGGGCCGCGGCAGCGGGAAGGCGAACGGGCGCCACTCCAGTCGCAGCAGGGTGGACGCCGCGGCCGGAGCCATGACCTCAGGCTCCTGGCCGGAGCCCAAGGCTCCCGATCCAGGGGGCGATGGCCAGCCCACCCGCCAGGCCCAGACCGCTGAGGGCCTGGAAACGCAGCGCCAGGAACTTGCTGCTCACGATCCGCGCCGGCTCGTCGTGATGGTCGCGCAGCAGGCGGATCAGCTGGCGGGCCGGCGGTAACCCCACCACACCGAGCAGGGCGGTGAGCGGCCACTGCCCCAGCAGCACCGGCGCCCATTGCAGGGCCAGGGACCCTGCCACGAACCAGGGCACCAGGGCCGCGGCCCGGTCGGTGCCGAGGCGCACCACGGGCGAGCGCTTGCCGTGGGCCGCGTCCTCGTCCACCTGGTGGAAATGGGAGCAGAACAGCACGAGGGTGGTGGCCAGGGCCGGGCCGGCTCCCAGGGCCCAGGCCGTGGCCCAGGGGATCGGCCCGGCGCCGGGGGTCACCGCCAGCAGGGCGGCGGCGGTGGCGCACGGTCCGAAGGCCAGCCAGCAGAGGGGTTCGCCCAGGCCCCGGTAGCCCAGGCGGAACGGGGGCCCCTGATACAGGTAGCCAAGCCCGCAGCAGACCAGCACCAGGGCCAGCACGGCCGGGCTGCTGCGCAGGGCCACCACGGCCATCAGCGCCAGACCGGCCACCAGAGCCCCGTTGGCGAGGGCCGCCACCCGGTCACGCCGGCCAGTGAGGTTCACGAGCGAATGGGGCTTTCCGTGGGTGTCGACCCCCGTGTCGGCATCGAAGACGTCGTTGGCCAGGTTCTCCCAGGCCAGCAGCAGCACCGCCGCCAGCAGGAACAGCAGCAGCTGCAGCGGCCGCAGGCCCTGGCCCGTGCCCAGGCTCCAGCCGGCGGCCAGCAGCACGGGCATCACGGCCACGGCGTACATCGGCCACTTGATCGCCGCCCTCCACAGCCGCCGCCGCGCCTCCGGCGGAACGGCGGCGACCGGCTCCGGGGCGTAACGGCTTGCGACGACCTGGTGCTCGGACATGGCGGCCGCGGCCGGCGGGCAGGGAAAGGCCCATACATTTGAGCAGCCTTCGGCCCCGGCCCCGAGCCCCCCTGGTGCAGGCTCCCCCGTCCTTCCCCGACCTCCTCGCCGAGGCCAGCGCCGCCGTCCTGAGGCTGGAGGCGGCGGCGGCCCGGCGTGATGACGATCAGGGGGTCCTGAGCCTGGCCCTGCCCCTGGCCCCCGTCGATCCGCTGCAGCTTCTGCCCGAACTGGGCGATCCCGACGACTTCCGCTTCCTCTGGGACGGGGCCCCCGGCCTCTGCCTGGCCGCCGCCGGTCGCTGCCAGCACCTCGAGCTCAGCGGCCCCCGGCGCTTCTCCCTCGCCCAGCGCTTCAGCCACCTGGCCCTCGAGCGGCTGGGGACCGCCGGAGATCCCGGCCCGGCCCTCGCCCGGCCCCGGGTGCTGCTGGCCTTCGCCTTCTTCGACAGCCCCCTGATCCCCGGGGCGGGGGCGGCGGGGGTGGAGGCGGTGCTTCCCCGCTGGCAGCTGAGCCGCCAGGGGAGCCACTGCTGGCTGCGGCTGCAGCGGCCCCTGGGGGGAAGCGTGGGCGCGCGGCGGGTGGCGGAGGAGCTCTGGGAGATGGCGCGCCGGCTCGAGCGGCGGGCGCTAATCCTCCGGGGCGAAGGCGACGAAAGGCCCGGCCCGGCGCCCTCCGTGCCCGGGATCGGCATCCGCCATGCCAGCCCCTGGCACGCGGGCTATCGCCTGGCCGTGGAGAGGGCTCTGGAGCTGGTGGAGGGGGGCGAGCTGCGCAAGCTGGTGCTGGCGGTGCGCCAGGAGCTGCTGCTCGACGACGACCTCGATCCCCTCCGCCTGCTCGCCCATCTGCGCCGCAGCCAGCCCGGGAGCTGCCGCTTCCTCTGGCAGCGCTCCGGCCGGGAGGCCCTGCTGGGCGCCTCACCCGAACGGCTGCTCACCCTGCGCCAGGGTCAGCTGCGCAGCGACGCCCTGGCCGGCACGACCCCCCGCGGAGCCGATGCCGCCCAGCTGCTGCAGTCCGCCAAGGACCGCCATGAGCACGACCTGGTGGTGGAAACGATCTGCGCCGTGCTCACCCGGGCTGGCCTGACTCCCCGCCGTCCGCGCCATCCCCGGCTGGCCCGGCACGGCTCCCTGGTGCACCTGCACACCCCGATCACCGCCTCCCTCGGCAGCCGTCCCCCCCTGCCCCTGGCGGAACTGCTCCATCCCACCCCGGCGGTGGCGGGCCTGCCGCGCCGCGAGGCGATGGGCTGGCTGCGCAGCCTCGAGCCGTTCGAGCGGGGGAACTACGCCGCACCGATCGGCTGGATCGACAGCCGCGGCGACGTGGATCTGCGGGTGGCGATCCGCAGCGGCACCCTGCGGGGCCGCCGGCTCGAACTCACCGCCGGCGCCGGCCTGGTGCCCGGCTCCCAGCCGGAGCGGGAACTGCAGGAGGTGGCCCTGAAGCTGGGCGTGCTGCTGCAGCAGCTGAACCTGCCCGCCGGCTCGCCCCTTCAGAGCCCCGGCAACCGGGCGATCGTCTGATCCGCCAGCGGGATTCCCCCCAGGCGTTCCACCTCGCGCACCCCGGTGGGGCTGGTGACGTTGATCTCGCTCAGGCGGCCGTCGATCACATCGATGCCCACGAAGAACAGACCCTCGGCCCGCAGGGCCGGGGCCAGTTCGGCGCAGATCCGCCGCTCGGCCTCGCTGAGCTCGGTGGCCTCCGGCGCACCACCCACCGCCAGGTTGCTGCGGAACTCGCCCGCCCGCGGCCGGCGGTTCACCGCACCGAGGGGTTCGCCATCCACCAGCAGGATGCGCTTGTCGCCGGCGCTCACCCCCGGCAGAAACGCCTGGATCATCACCGGCAGCTGCTCCTGGCCGGTGACCAGCTCGAGCAGGGCCCGCAGCCCCGGGCCGGCGGCGCTGGCATGCACCACCCCCTGTCCCGCCCGGCCGCCGAGGGGCTTGAGCACCACCTCACCATGCTCGGCGGCGAAGGCGGCCAGCGCCTCCACCCGGCTGGCCACCAGGGAGGGCGCCATCAGATGGCTGAAGCGCAGGGCGCCCAGCTTCTCGTTCCAGGCCCGCAGCGACGAGGGACGGTTGAGCACCCGCACCCCGGCCCGCTCCGCCAGATCCAGCAGATGGGTGGCATAGAGGTAGGCCTCGTCCACCGGCGGATCCTTGCGCATCCACACATGGCCGAAGGACTCCAGGGGCAGGGTCCGGGAGGCTTCGAGCGTGTACCAGGGGTCGGGCACCTCCCAGCCCCCGGCGCCGGCCTGCATCGGGGCCAGGGAGACCCGGCAGGCCCGCACCCAGGCCCCGTGGCCGCCGTTGCCCCCAGGCTCCGCCTCGGCACTGAGATCGGCAGGGGTGCAGATCCACACCGGCAGGCCGGCGCGCTGGGCCGCCTGCATCAGGGCGACGGTGGTGTCCTTGGCGGGGTTGAGCCGCGCGATCGGATCGGCGACGAACAGCTGGGGCGATGGACCGGAGGACCGGCCGGTAGCAGGGGCGTTCAAGCGTCGGGCTCGGGGGCGGTGAGTCGGAGCAGGCGATCGAGCACGCCCCGGGCCTCCAGATCCTTGAGAGCCTCCCAGCCGCCGATCGGACGGTTGTCGACAAAGATCTGCGGCACTTCGCTGAGACCCTGAGCACGTTTGAGCATCATCCCCTTATTGATCAGATCGTCGTCGATGATGAACTCGCTGTAGGAAACGCCCTTCTGATCCAGCAGACCTTTGGCACGGATCGAGGCACCCCCGAAGCGTTCGGTGTAGATCTCCACCTTCGCGGGCTCCTGCCCCTCAGCACTCTGCCGGTCGCTGGGTTGCTCCTTGGCCATGGTCGGGGCACAGGCGTCGCCGGATCCTAGGAACCGCCGGCAGAGGCAGCCATGCTCCCCTCCCGCTGATACGTTCGCGTGAACCACAGCGACCGACCCGTGCTCGATCTCACCGACTTCAAGCGCGACCTCTCCGAGCTCACCGACCGCCTGGGCCAAGCCCAGGACTGTCTTTGACGTACCGGCCCTCAAAGCCCGCCAGCAGGATCTCGAGCAGCTGGCCTCCCAGAGCGGCTTCTGGGACGACCAGCAGCAGGCCCAGAAGCAGATGCGCCTGCTCGATGAGGTGAAGGCCCAGCTGGAGCAGCTCGCCCGCTGGCAGTCGGCCGTGGCCGATGCCGAGGCCACCCTCGAGCTGTACGAACTCGAACCCGACGCCGACCTGCTGGCCGAATCCAGCGAAGGCCTCAAGGGGTTGCGCTCCGATCTCGACCGCTGGGAGCTGGAGCGGCTGCTCTCGGGTCCCTACGACAAGGAGGGGGCGGTGCTCACCATCAACGCCGGTGCCGGCGGCACCGACGCCCAGGACTGGGCCCTGATGCTGATGCGCATGTACACGCGCTGGGCCGAGGACCACGGCATGAAGGTGAGCGTGGACGAACTGAGCGAAGGGGAAGAGGCGGGCATCAAGAGCTGCACGATCGAGATCGAGGGCCGCTACGCCTACGGCTACCTGCGCAACGAGAAGGGCACCCACCGGCTGGTGCGCATCTCGCCGTTCAACGCCAACGACAAGCGCCAGACCAGCTTCGCCGGCGTGGAGGTGATGCCCAAGATCGAGGAGGAGGTGAAGCTCGACATCCCGGATAAAGACCTGGAAATCACCACCTCCCGTTCGGGCGGCGCCGGCGGCCAGAACGTGAACAAGGTGGAAACGGCCGTGCGCATCCTGCACATCCCCACCGGCCTGTTCGTGCGCTGCACCCAGGAGCGCTCGCAGCTGCAGAACAAGGAGAAGGCCATGGCGCTGCTGATGGCCAAGCTGCTGGTGATCGCCCAGGAGCAGCGCGCCGCCGAGATCGCCGACATCCGCGGCGACATCGTGGAGGCGGCCTGGGGCAACCAGATCCGCAACTACGTGTTCCACCCCTACCAGATGGTCAAGGATCTGCGCACCGGCACCGAGACCACCGACGTGCAGGGGGTGATGGACGGCGATCTCGATCCCTTCATCCAGGCCCTGCTGCATCGGGGCGTGGAGCTCGGGGAGGCCGCCGCATGAGCGCCGATCCCTCCGGCACGCCCCCCCCGAGCGGCGAGAACGCCGGCTTCGTGAAGCTGGCGATGCGCAACATGGTGCGCAAGGGGCGGCAGAGCCTGGTTCATTTCGGCCTCACCGCCCTGGGGCTCACCGGTTTTCTGGTGCTGATCGCCTGGCTCGGCCGGCCCCAGCTCCCCCACTGAAGCGGGGCTCCTCCCCGCCCCGCCCTTGGCATGAAACCTCCGACCCTCGACCTGGCCTTCGCCGTGGGCGACGAGCTGCCGCCCGCCCTGTGCGCCCGGGCCGAGGGGCTCGCCGATCCGCTGGCGGGCGAGGCGCGCTGGGGGCGGACCCTGGCGCACTGGCTCCAGGAGCTGGCCGCCGAGCTGCCGGAGGGTCTGCGGGCCCCGGCCTACAGCCTGGGTCTCACCCTCACCGACGACGCCACGATCGCCGAGCTCAACGCCGACTGGCGCCGGAAGCCCGGTCCCACCGACGTGCTGGCCTTCGCCGCCCTGGAGGAGGCGCCGCCGCTGCCACCGGCACCTGACGGCGACGACGATCTGAATGCGGAACCGCTGGAGCTGGGAGACATCGTGATCTCCCTGGAAACGGCGACTCGGCAGGCGGAGGAGGCGGGTCTGAGCCTGGAGCAGGAGCTGCTGTTCCTCGCCAGCCATGGCCTGCTCCATCTGCTGGGCTGGGATCACCCCGACGACGCCGCCCTGGCGGCAATGCTGGAGCGGCAGGAACGGCTGCTCGCCGGAGAGGGTGACCGGGCTTAGGGTGCGTCAGCTCCGACCCCCGGTCGGCCCGATGTCCATGCTCCTCCCCCAGGACTCCTCCGAAGGCAGCGCGACGCCGCTGCGCCTTCCGCGGCAGGAACGGGCCCCGGCCGCCGGCAGGAGCGAGAGCCGCAGCCGCCGCCTGGGGGCCTGGCAGGTGGCGGGCGACCTGCCGGCCAGCTTCCGCTACGCCGCCCAGGGTCTGGCCTACGGCTTCCTGAGCCAGCGCAACTTCCGCATCCACGTGATCACCGGCGCGGTGGTGTTCGGCATGGGGCTGTGGCTGGGCCTCAGCACCGACCGGCTGGCGGTGCTTGTGCTCACCGTGGCGGCCGTGCTGGTGCTGGAGCTGCTGAACACCGCCACCGAGGCGGTCGTCGATCTGGCGATCGGTCGCCGCTTCCACCCCCTGGCCCGCATCGCCAAGGACTGCGCCGCCGCCGCGGTGCTGGTGGCGGCCCTGTCGTCGCTGCTGATCGCCGGCCTTCTGCTGGTGCCGCCGCTGCTGAACCGGCTGGGGCACTGAATCTGAAGGGGGGCACTGGGCCGGCCGGTCGTCCACCCCGCAAGGCGGGGGGGCTCCAGCCTTGAATGGCCCCAGCCTCCCGCGGCCGCCGGCGCCCCATGTTCCTGGTTCTCGACAACTACGACAGCTTCACCTTCAACCTGGTCCAGTACCTGGGAGAGCTGGCGGCCGACCATCCGCTGGCCGCGGACCTGCGGGTGGAGCGCAACGATGCCCTCACCCTCGACCAGATCCGGGATCTCGATCCGAAGGCGATTCTGATCTCCCCCGGCCCCGGCGATCCCGACCAGGCCGGGGTGTGCCTGGAGGTGCTGCGGGAGCTCGGACCCAGCGTGCCGATCCTGGGGGTGTGCCTGGGGCATCAGTGCCTCGCCCAGGTGTTCGGAGGCAAGGTGGTGCGGGCGAAGGAACTGATGCACGGCAAGACCTCGCCGGTGCACCACAGCGGCCAGGGGGTGTTCGCCGGCCTGCCCGATCCGCTCACTGCCACCCGCTATCACAGCCTGATCGCCGAGCGCGAGAGCCTGCCCGACTGCCTGGAGATCACGGCCTGGCTGGAGGACGGCACGATCATGGGTCTGCGCCACCGCGACCACCGCCACCTGCAGGGGGTGCAGTTCCACCCGGAGAGCGTGCTCACCCAGGACGGCCACCGGATGCTGGCGAACTTCCTGCGGGAAGCCGCCGCCCACCACTGCTAGCTTCGCGCCACAGTCCCGGGCCGGAGCCCGCCGCGATTCCATGGCCCTCGCCGCCCGTTCCGCCCTGGCTCTGGCCACCACCACGGCCCTGCTCACGGTGCTGCCCACCGCCGTGCCCCCCGGCCGGGCTCAGGGGGGCGGCGTCACGATCACCAGCTACGGCCACAGCGCCCTGCTGATCCAGGGGGGCGGCGCCCGGGTGCTGCTGAATCCGTTCCGGGCCGTGGGCTGCGCCGCCGGCCTGGCGGAGCCGCGGGTGAGCGCCGATGTGATCCTGGCCAGCAGCACGCTGCGCGATGAAGGTGCCGATGTGGCCAGCGGCCGCATGCTGGTGAAGCCCGGCTCCTATCGGGTGGCGGGGCTCCAGATCGAAGGCATCGCCGCCCCGCACGACCGGGTGGGCGGCAAGCGGTTCGGCCTCTCCACCCTCTGGCGCTGGAAGCAGGGGGGCCTCGACTTCGCCCATCTCGGCGGCACCGCCGGGCGGATCAGCCCCTCCGACAAGGTGCTGCTGGGACGCCCGGACGTGCTGATCATCGGCGTCGGCGGCGGGGCCAAGGTGTACACCGGCAAAGAGGCGGCCGAAGTGGTGCGCGAGCTCCAGCCCCGCCGGGTGATTCCGGTGCAATACCGCAGCGCACCCCCCAGCGAAGGCTGCGACGTGGGCTCCGCCGAGCCCTTCCTGCAGGCGATGGCGGGCACCACGGTGCGGCGCAGTGGCCGCAGCCTCTCGCTGGTGCCGCCCCTGGGCGACTCCATGGTGATCGAACTGATGCGCTGAGGTCAGCGTCCGCTCTCCGCAGACGGCCCTCAGGAGTCGATCAGCCGGTAGGCCTCCCAGAAGCGCTCCATCTGCTCCTGGATGCCGAGGCTCACCCGCAGGCTGCCGTCGATCTGGGGCTTGCCGGCCATCGAACGCACCAGGATGCCGGCCGCCCGCAGCTCCCGCTCCACCTCGGCCACCGGCCGCCGCGGCCAGAGCAGCAGGTAGTTGCCGCCGGCCACGTGGTGCTCCACTCCGGCCGCCCGCAACCGGGCCACCAACCAGTTGCGGGCTCGGAGAACCTCGGCCACATAGGCGTCGATGTAGGGCTGATCGGCCAGGGCGGCACGGGCGGCGGTGACGGCGAAGCTGTTGACGTCGTAGGGGCCGGTGACCCGGCTCACCCGATCCACCAGGGGAGCGGCGCCGAGGGCGAAGCCGATCCGCAGGCCGGCGATGCCGGCGGTCTTGGAGAGGGAGCGCAGCACCAGCAGGTTGGGATGGCGGGCGAAAGGATCGCCGCCGGTGGCGGCGGCCTCCGCCAGCAGCACCGGCAGCACGCTGTCGCCGGTGAAGGCCTCGTAGAGCTCATCCACCACCACCAGGGTGCGGGGCGCCGCCGCCGCCAGGGCGAGCACGTCAGCCGCCGCCAGGCGGGTGCCGGTGGGGTTGTTGGGATTGCAGAGCAGCAGCAGCCGCGGCACGCCGCCGCTGGCATCGGGGGCCAGGGCGGCGCGGATCTCTTCCAGCGGGAAGGCGAAGCCGGGCAGGCGGTGGGGCAGCGCCTCGATCGTCATCCCCTGCATGCAGGCGCAGGGGGCGTAGTAGCCGAAGGTGGGCGAGGTGGTGAGCAGCCGATCACCCGCGGCCCCGTAGGCCTGGAACACCGCATGGATGGCCGCGTCCACACCGTTGAACACCCCGATGTGTCCGGGCGTGAGGCCGGCTCCGCCGGGGGTGCCGGGCGCCTGGAGCGCCGCGATCACCTCCTCCCGCAGGCCGTCGTACTCCGGGTAGATGGCGTAGTGATCGGCGGGGATGGCCCGGATCGCCTCCACCACCTTCGGGCTGGGCCCGACGGTGTTCTCGTTGAAGTCGAGCCGCAGCAGCCCTCGCCGCCCCTCGAGCGGGGCGCTGTACGCCTGCAGACCCTCCACCTCGGGGCGGGCCGGGGGAACACCGGATCGATCCATGCCCCGACCGTAGGTGGGGGCGGTTACATCCGCTCCAGCGTCTCGATTCCCAGCAGCCCCAGGCCCAGCTTCAGGGTGTCGGCGGTGAGGCGGCAGAGGGCGAGGCGCGAGCCGCGCGAAGGCTCCTCGGCCTTCAGCACCGGCACCTGGTCGTAGAAGCGGTTGAACACCTGGCTGAGTTCGAAGAGGTAGGAGCAGAGGCGATTGGGCAGCAGGTCGGCCTCCACCTCGGCCACCACCGCATCGAACTTCAGCAGCTCCCGCACCAGGGCCCATTCCTGGGGCTCCGTGAAGGCCAGCGGATCGGGGAAGGCAGCGGCGGCCTCGCTGGTGGCGCCATCACCCGAGGAAGCGCCCCCGAGCTCCCCGCCCTTGCGGGCGATGCCAGCGATGCGCACCACCGCATAGAGCAGGTAAGGCGCGGTGTTCCCCTGCAGCGCCAGCATGCGGTCGAAGCTGAACTGGTAATTGGTGATCCGGTTCTGGCTGAGGTCGGCGTACTTCACCGCCGCCAGGCCCACGGTGGTGGCCACCTGCCGGATGAACGCCTCGTCTTCGGTGCGCTCCTCCTCCGCCAGCCGGCGGCGCAGGTCGGCCTCGCAGCGCTCCACCGCCTCGTCGAGCAGATCCCTGAGCCGAACGGTGTCGCCGGCGCGGGTCTTGAGCTTCTTGCCATCCTCACCCTGCACCAGGCCGAAGGGCACGTGCTCGAGACTCGCCCCGGCGGGGAGCCAGCCGGCCCGGCGGGCCACCTGGAACACGCCGGCGAAATGATTCGCCTGGCCGGCATCGGTCACGTAGATCACCCGCCGGGCACCGTCGCCTTCGGGGGGCGCCGCCAGCCGGTAGCGGATCGCCGCCAGGTCGGTGGTGGCGTAGTTGAAGCCGCCGTCGCTCTTCTGCACGATCACCGGCAGGGGCGCCCCCTCCTTGCCGCTCACCCCCTCGAGAAACACGCACTTCGCCCCCTGGTCCACCACCAGCAGCCCGGCGGCCTCCAGATCGGCCACCACCGCCTCCAGATAGGGGTTGTAGAACGATTCACCCCGCTCGCTCAGGGAAATGGCGAGCCGGTCGTAGATCTTCTGGAACTCCCGCCGCGACTGGTCGCACAGCAGCCCCCACGCCTTCAGCGACACCGGATCGCCGCCCTGCAGCTTCACCACCTCCTCGCGCGCGGTGGCCTGAAAGGCCGCGTCGTCGTCGAAGCGTTTCTTCGCCTCGCGGTAGAAGGCCACAAGATCACCGAGATCCACCGCATCGGCCGTGGTGAGAGCCTCGGGCGCCACCTGCTTGAGGTGGGTGATCAGCATGCCGAACTGGGTGCCCCAGTCGCCCACGTGGTTGAGCCGCAGCACCGGATGGCCGCGGAACTCCAGCACCCGCGCCAGGGCGTCGCCGATGATCGTGGAGCGCAGGTGCCCCACGTGCATCTCCTTGGCGATGTTGGGGCTGGAGAAGTCCACGATCACCGGAGCCGCAGCGCCCACACCGCCGCCGCCCTGCGTCTCTTCCGCCACCGAGGGAACCCCGAGGCGCGGATCCCCCAGGCGCGCGCGCACCTCCGCCGCCAGCAGCTCCGGACGGAGCGTGAGGTTGAGGAAGCCCGGGCCGGCGATCACCGGCTCCTGGCAGAGCTCTGCGAAGCCCGGCTCAGCCGCCAGCTGCGCCACGATCGCCTCGGCGATCTTGCGCGGCGGCAGGCCCAGGGTGCGGGCCAGGCCCAGGGCGCCATTGGCCTGGAAGTCGCCGAACTCCGGCTTGCTGGCGGGCGCCAACTGGGGATCGAGGGGTGACCCGGCCTCCCGCGCGGCGGCCGCCGCCTGCGGAAACGCCCGCTCCAGGGCCGCGCGCAGCTGACGGTCGAGGGCGTGGGCGAGGCGGAGCATGGGGCGGGGAGGGGGTGAACCGATCGGGTGCCTGCGGCGCAGGCACAACCCCGATCATCCCCCGCAGCCTGAAAGCGGGGCCCGGCGGAGCGGCGCGGCCCCCGGTCGGCTTCGATGGGAGCCGTCGGGGCATGCCGGTCCCCGGGAGATCGCCGCCACGATGGAGTTCGCGAACGTCGTCTTCTACGGACGGCTGGGGGAGCAGGCCCTGGCGATGTTCAACCTCGCCGGCGAACTGCCCCGCTGGCGCGGCGCCGCGGTGCTCGACTGTCCCGGTGGTCCGGGTTCGCTGTCAGCTCTCCTGCGCGGCGCCGGGATCGAGGCGACCGCCGTGGATCCGCTCTACGCCCTGGCGCCTGAGGAACTGGAGCGGCGGGCCCTGGCGGATCTCGATCTCACCATGGCCACCCAGGCCGGCAGCGGCGATCTGCGCCCCGATTTCGATCTCGACGCCTGCCGGCAGGAGCATCTGCGGGCGCTGGAGGCGTTCCTGGCCGACCGACGGGCTCACCCCGGGCGCTACCGGGCCGCCTCCCTGCCGGATCTCCCCTTCACCGATCGCAGCTTCGATCTGGTGCTCTGCGGCCATTTGCTGTTCTCCTACGCCCCGCGCGCGGACGGCGGCCTGATGGCCGGCGCGGGGCTGGATCTGCACTGGCACCGCCAGGCCCTGGCGGAGCTGTGCCGGGTGAGCCGGCGGGAGGTGCGCCTCTATCCCGCCCACACGATCGACCTCCAGGCCCGCCGCCATCCCTACGCCGCCGCCCTGCTGGCGGCTCTGCCGCCGGGCTGGCAGGGCCGCTTCACCGCCAGCACCTACGACCAGGGTCACCAGGGCTGCACCGACGGGCTGCGGCTGGAGCGGTGCGATGACGAAGACGCGATCCCCAGCTCCTGCTCCATGCCGGCCACCACCACATCGGCCACCAACTGGATGCGGAAGCGGCAGTGCTGGGTGGCGCTCACATCGAAGCGGCCGTGCTCCCAGTACTTGTTGCTGCCGGCGCCGCCGCCGCAGAGACCGAAGTACTCGCAGCTGCGGCGGCACAGCTCCACGCCGGCCGCGATCTCTTCCTGCACCCTCCGGAACTTCTCCGTGGCGGCCAGCTGCTCGAGGCTGTGCTGGCGCACGTTGCCGAAGCTGAAGTCGCCGTACTCCGGCGTCGACACCGAGAGGAGCTCGGGATCGAAGGTGGAGACGTTGCCGTGCACATCCACGTTGACGATCGCGAACGGTCGGTTCATGTCGGTGAAGCTCAGGCGATCGCCGCTGCAGGCCAGGCTGGTGACACCATCGAACTCACGGATCCGCAGACCATCCGGATCGGCCTGAGCGCGCTGCCAGAACTCCCCGAGGAAGGCGCGGTAGCGGGCCTCCAGCGCCAACCGTTCGCCCCCGTCGGCCTGGAGACTGGAGCGGGCGTTGCTGCCCTCGGTTTCCTCCATGTTGAAGCCCACATCGCGAATGCCGTTCCCAAGGAAGAAGTCGGCCATGGCGGCGGCGTGATCGAGAGCCTCCGCCGTGAGCACGCAGATCACCTGGAAGGGGATGCCACGCTGCTGCAGCCAGCTGATGCCGCGCATCACCGCCGCGTGGGTGGGCCGCCCGGTGCGGGTGAGCCGGTGGGCGTCGTGCAGGAACGCCGGCCCGTCCATGCTCACGCCCACGTGGATGCCGTTGCGCTCGAAGCAGTCGCACCAGGCCCCATCGATCGTGGTGGCGTTCGTCTGCAGCGACTGCACGATCGTGTGCGGCGGCAGGCCGCGCCGCTCCAGCAGGCGCCGGATGCGGTCGGTGGCTTCGTCGTAGAAGGCGATCGGCATCGTGAGCGGCTCGCCCGCATGCCAGAGCAGGGTGAAACCGCCCTCGAACCAGGGGCTCTGCAGCACCCGCTCCACCGCCGCCTCCAGCAGCTCGAACGAGAGCCGGCTGCGGTTGCCCCGATCGGGCAGGTAGCAGTAGTCGCAGTCCAGGTTGCAGAAGGGGGTGGGCTGGATCACCAGCAGCCGCACCGGCCCCGCCTGGAGGGTCCGCAGGTCGCTCATGCCGCTGGGCTCACCAGTGGTTGCGGAAGCCGCCACCACCACCGTTGCGCCAGGCGGCGCCACCACCACCGTTCCGCCAGCCCCCGCCATTGCGGAAGCCGCCGTTCGCGAAGCCGCCATTGCGGAAGCCTCCGTTGTAGAAGCCGCCGTTACGGAAACCGCCGTTGTAGAAGCCTCCATTGTGGAAGCCGCCGTTTCCCCAGCCGATGCCGGGGCCGTTCACGAAGGTGTAGGCCAGCTGGTCATCGGCAGCGGGCCTCTCCGCTTCGCCAGCGGGCTGCCGGTCGCGCACGGCCTCCTGGATGCGCTGCAGGCGTGCCTCCAGGCCTGGCGCCTCGGCGGTGGGCCCAGGGGCCGGGAGCATCGCCAGCGCCGCCGCCCCCTCCGGGGGCAGGGCCAGCAGCAGCAGCAGACCGAGCAGGGGAGGGCGGGACAGGAAGGCCATCGGTGCGGTCCGGGGTTGGGAGGGAACGGGGAGCAGAGGGGCGGAGGGAATCGCGGGCTTCAGCGGGCAGGCTTCGGCGGCACGGGCCTCAGCGCCTCCGCGGTGGTGAGAACCATCTGGAACACCTCCCGGATCTGATCGGCCGGCAGCTCGCGTATGCCTCCGGGGCCGACCCATCGGTGCACCGTCGCGACGGCGCGGGGATCCCCGTCGAGGTAGGCCTGCATCCAGCGGGCGATCGCCAGGTTCACCAGGTTGCGGAACTGCGAGTCGTTCTCCGGCACCATGCACGAGACGGCATAGGTCTCGAAGGGCTCCTCGGGGGTGAGGGCCATGCCGGTGAGCCCCCGGGCCTTGACCATCCCGGCCAGCAGGGTGCTGTCGGCGATCACGCCATCGACACGGCCCGCCTGCAGGGCATCGACGGCCGCCCCCAGATCGGGAACATCCAGCGCCCGGGCCTCGGGCTGGATGCCTCCCAGCTCAGTATCAGCCAGGGAATCTTCCACCACGGCGATGCGACGGCCCCGCAGCGACGCGGGCGAACCATCGATCCGGCCGACGGGGGCCAGCACGCGCAGGCCGGAGACGGCGATCGGCAGCGAGAAATCCACCACCCCATCCGCCGCCCAGGTGAACGGCACGCCGCAGACCAGGTTCAGCGCTCCGCTCGCCACCCCCTCCACCAGGCCCCGGGGGTCGTTGACGGGATCGACCCGCAGCTTCACCGGCCGGCCCACCGCTGCGGCGATCTCGGCAGCGATCACGCGGCCCACGGCCACCCCGTAGCCCGTCCATTCGCCGGAGGCGTCGCGGAACGCCAGGGGCGGCAGACCGGCCGTGGCACCCATCACCAGCTCACCCGTGCGGGCCGCCCGCGCCACCACCCCCTCGGCATGGGCGGGCAGGGCGACCGTGGCGGCGCTGAGCAGCAGGGCCAGGGGAGAGAGGCGGCGAAGCAGGGAACGCGCGGAGCGGGGGGAGCGCAGCACAGGCGGAACCGGCAAAGGCCGACGTCAATCTGGCCAGGGAGCCGGCCTGGGGCCACCGCCGGGATGGGCGGTGCGGTGTTTCTTCACGCTGGCGGCTTCCCTCAGGCCAGGACCGGGTCGAAGCGCATCGAGAGGTCGAGCCAGGCGCTGCGGGTCACCGGCGCGCTGGTGGAGATCAGGTCGATGCCGGTGGCGGCGTAGCGCCGCAGGGCCTCCGGCCGGACTCCGGAGGCCTCCAGCATCACCGGCGCCCCGCGCTCGCTCGCCAGGGCGCGCAGCCGCGGCACCAGCGCCGCCAGATCCTCGGGGCTGAACTCATCAAGCAGCACGCCGTCGGCGCCGGCCCGCACCGCCGCCTCCGCCTCGCCGCCCGTCTCGGCCTCCACGATCAGCCGGCAGGGCCAGGGGGCCTGCGCACGCACCGCCGCCGCCGCGGGCCCCACGCCCCCGGCCCAGGCCAGGTGGTTCTCCTTGAGCATGGCGGCATCGTCGAGGCCCAGCCGATGGTTGCGGCCGCCGCCACAGCGGACGGCGTACTTCTCCAGCAGCCGCAGCCCCGGCGTGGTCTTGCGGGTGTCGGCCAGGGCGACGCCGCTGCCGGCCAGTTCGGCCACCAGCGCGGCGGTGGCGGTGGCGATCCCCGAGAGCCGCATCGCCAGATTGAGGGCGGTGCGTTCCCCCGCCACCAGGGCCGCGGCCGTGCCCTCCAGCTCCAGAAGCCGCTGGCCGCTCTCCACCCGCTCACCATCGGCCACCCGCAGCTGCACCACCACCGCGGGATCGAGCAGGCGGAAGAGGGGCTCCACCAGCACCCCGCCACAGAACACGCCGGCCTGCTTCGCCTGCCAGCAGGCCCGGGCGCTGCGGCCCGCCAGAGCCGGCGCCGAGAGATCCCCCCGGCCCAGGTCCTCCGCCAGCCAGGCCCGGAGCATGGGCTCCAGCCCAAGAAGGCTCAGCCCGCCCAGGGGCGGCGTGGAGGCGGCGGACACGGGCTTCGGCAGGCAGGTGTCAGCGGAGCTTGGCGCAGCCGAGGCCCTGGCGTCCCAGCCTGACGGGCCTGCGGCCCGGCCCACGACCGAGGGTGGTCCTCATTTGCCGATGCAGAAGCGGGCGAAGACGCGATCCAGCACCGCCTCGCTCACCTCCTCGCCGGTGATCGCGCCGAGGCGAGCGGCGGCGGCGCGCAGGTCGATCGTCCAGAAATCCCAGGGCAGCCCGCCCGCCGCGGCCTCCAGGCTGCGCTCCAGATCACCGGCCGCCCCGGCGGCCAGATCCCGCTGACGGGCGTTGAGCGCCACCGTGATGCCCTCGAGCTCGCCGGCACCGCAGCACTCCAGCAGCCGGGTAGCCAGCTCTGCCTCGCCGTCCCCTTCGAGGGCGCTGATCACCACCTCCGCCGGCCCGCCGCTGCGCACCGCCGCCCGCTCGCCGGCGGGGAGACGGTCCGCCTTGTTGCCCACCACCAGCAGCGGCACCCCCGGCGGCACCAGGTCGCGCAGCTCCTGGTCGGCCGGCAGCCAGCCCTGGCTCAGGTCGTAGAGCAGCAGCACCACATCGGCGGAGGCCAGAGCCGCGCGGCTGCGTTCGATCCCCAGCCGTTCCACCGGATCGTCCGTCGGCCGGATGCCGGCGGTGTCGAGCAGGGTGAGCGGAACGCCCTCGATCACCAGGTCGCTCTCCAGCAGATCGCGTGTGGTGCCGGGCTGATCGGTCACGATCGCCCGCTCCCTGCGGGCGAGGAGGTTGAGCAGACTGCTCTTGCCCACGTTGGGCCGGCCCACGATCGCCACGCGCAGGCCCTCGCGCAGAAGTTCGCCCTGCCGGGCTTCCGCCACCAGCCGCTCCAGCTCCCCCTTCACCGCCTCCAGCTCGCGCACCAGGGCCGGGGCATCGAGGGGGGGCAGGTCGTCCTCGAAGTCCACCCGCGCCTCCAGCTCGGCCAGGGCGTCGAGCAGCCGTTCGCGCAGGCCGCTGATCAGGCGCTGCAGCCCCCCGTCGATGCCGGCCATCGCCAGCTCGGCGGCGCGGCGGCTGCGGGCGGCGATCATCTCGCCGATCGCCTCGGCGCGGGTGAGATCGAGGCGGCCGTTGAGGAAGGCGCGCTGGCTGAACTCCCCGGGTCCCGCGGGCCTGGCGCCGGCCGCGAGAACCAGCTCCAGCACCCGGCGCACCGCCACCCTGCCCCCATGGCAGTGGAACTCGACCACATCCTCCCGAGTGAAGCTGCGGGGCGCCCGCATCAGCAGCAGCAGGGCCTCATCGACCCGCCGTCCATCGGCCGGATCGATCACATGGCCATACAGCACGCGATGGCTGTCCCAAGTCTGCTGCCCCGGGGCCTCGAACAGCAGGCGTCCGATGGCCTCAGCCCGGGGGCCGGAGAGCCGCACGATCGCCACGCTGCCCTGACCGGCCGCCACGGCAGTGGCGATGGCGGCGATGGTGTCGGGCAAGCCGGCGGCGGGTGCGGGGCTCATGCCCCCAGCCTGCCAAGCCGGGGATGACGTCAGCTCACTTCGGCGGGATCAGGGGCTGCTGAGGCCTGGGAACACCATCAGATCGATGTGGCCGCCGGTGGGCTGGCGCCACTCCCGGAACTCCGCCGCCAGGGCCCGGTGCTCCTGGCGCAGGGAGCGCGACTCGAGATCCAGCAGACGCTGGTGCACCAGATCGAGGGTGTTGTCGATCAGCTGGGCAGCCTGTTCGGACGTCATGGCAGGGCTGGCGAAGTGGGGGTAACCCCGGAGTGGGGAGGTTGTAGGGGAGCCCCCCCGCGGGGGCTGTAGCGGCAGACACGGGCGTCCGGGAGCTGTTGGCGGATGCACACGGCCCCGCTGCCGCAGCCTGGCGCCGTGATGGCCGCCTCAGCCGATCCCCGTGCGGCAGAGGTCGAGCACATCGGCCATCGAGCGGATCTGATCCATGGTGGTGCGCAGCTGGGCGGCGCTTACCAACTCCACCCGCAGGTCGATGCGGGCCGGCTTGCCGGGGGTGGTGCGCACCCGGGCATCGCTGACGTTGATGCGGTGATCGGAGAGGCGGGTGAGGATGTCCTTGAGCACGCCCACCCGATCGAGCACCTCGATCCGCAGCCGTACCGGGTAGCGGCGGGTCTGACTCTCGGCCTGGGGATTCCAGCGCACCGGCAACCGGCGTTCCACCGGAACCTGGGCGACGTTGCCGCAGTCCTGGCGGTGAATGGTGATGCCGTGGTTGCCGAGGGCCACGCTGCCCACGATCGGCTCCCCGGGCAGCGGGCTGCAGCAGCCCCCCAGGCGGTACTCCAGCCCCTCCACCCCGAGGATCGGGCTGCCGCCATGGGGCTGCACCGGCGTCGCCGGAGCGGCCGGCTGGGCCGCCACCACGCCCGCCGCCACCTCCTCGTTGCTCAGCACCGGCGCGGCGGCGGCGGTGGCCAGGCGGATCTCCTCGCGCAGGCGGTTCACCACCTGCTGCAGCGTCACCCCGCCGAAGCCCAGGGCCGCGAGCAGATCTTCGGTGCCCACCAGGTTGCAGCGGCGCGCCACCTTGGCCATCGCCTCGCCGTTGAGCAGCAGGTCGAAGCCGTCGCGACCCAGCTCCCGCTCCAGCATCTCCGTGCCGCGCTGGATGTTCTCCTCCCGGTGGCTGCGCTTGTACCACTGGCGGATGCGGTTGCGGGCCGTGGGGGTGGCCACGAAGTTGAGCCAGTCGAGGCTGGGATGGGCCGCCTTGGTGGTGATGATCTGCACGAAATCACCGTTCTGCAGCGGCGTGGCCAGGGGGCAGAGGCGATCGTTGATGCGTACGCCCTGGCAGTGATTGCCCACTTCCGAGTGGATGCGATAGGCGAAGTCCACGGCGGTGGATCCCTTGCGCAGACCCACCACATCACCCTGGGGGGTGAACACGAACACCTCCTCGTCGAAGAGGTCTTCCTTGATCGAGGCGAGGAAATCACTGCTGTCCTCGCCGCCATCGTCCTTCTGCCAGTCGACCATCTGGCGCAGCCAGTTGAAGCGCTCGGCATCGCTGCCGGCGGCCGCGGGCGATCCCCCTTCCTTGTACTTCCAGTGGGCGGCGATGCCGTATTCGGCCACCTGGTGCATCTCGGTGGTGCGGATCTGCACCTCGATCGGCCGGTGGCGCCCGATCACCGCCGTGTGCAGCGACTGGTAGCCGTTGGGCTTGGGCAGACCGATGTAGTCCTTGAAGCGGCCGGGGATGGGCCGGAAGGTGTCGTGCACCACCGCCAGCGCCCGGTAGCAGCTCTGCAGATCCGGGCAGAGGATGCGCACGGCCGCCACGTCATAGAGCTCGTGGAAGGCCTTCTGCTGGCGCTGCATCTTGCTCCAGATGCCGTACAGATGCTTCGGGCGGCCGCTCACCTCGCAGTTCGCCAGCCCCACGGCCGCCAGCCGATCGCGCAGCAGCTGCACGGTGACGCCGAGGCGCTCTTCCCGCTCGCTGCGCTTGCTGGCCACCTGGCCCTGGATGTCGCGGAAGGCCTCGGGTTCGAGGATCTTGAAGGCCAGATCCTCCAGTTCCCACTTGAAGCGGCCGATGCCCAGCCGGTTGGCGAGCGGGGCGTAGATCTCGCGGGTTTCGCGGGCGATGCGCTGCTGCTTCTCGGGCTTGAGGGCGCCGAGGGTGCGCATGTTGTGCAGGCGGTCGGCCAGTTTCACCAGCACCACCCGGATGTCGCTGGCCATCGCCAGGAACATCCGCCGCAGGTTCTCGGCCTGGGCCTCGGTTTTGTTGGTGAAGTGGATGCCGCCCAGCTTGGTGACCCCCTCCACCAGGGCGCGCACCTCGGCGCCGAAGTGCTCTTCGATCTCCTGGGGCGTGACCTGGGTGTCCTCCACCACGTCGTGGAGGAAGCCGGCGGCGATCACGGCGGCGCTGGCACCGATGTCGCGCAGCAGGTCGGCGACGGCGATCGGATGGATGATGTAGGGCTCGCCGCTGGCCCGGTACTGGCCCTCGTGCAGCTGATAGGCGAAGTCGAACGCCGACGCCAGCAGCGCCTCGGTGTCGGTGGGACAGCATTCGCCGGCCCCCGGCGGCACGTGCTCGACGCAGCAGCGCAGCCACTCCGGCAGGGGCACGCCGTAATCGGCCGGCCCCTGGATCGGGCGACGGCGTCCAAGGGGCGCCGGGGCGGGGGATTCGGGCGCCGGAAGCACCTCCGGGGGCGGCGCAGGGGCAGTCCGGGCCGGAGCGGCAGAGGTCTGCGTATCGGGAACCGCCCTGAGCATCCGACACCGCGGAGTCCCCTGATGGTAGGCAGGCGCGGTCAAGAGGCGGTGGACGAAGACGGCCGGACCGTCAAGCTGGGGGGCAGCTCCGGCCCCGTCCCGCCATGGACCAGCCCCCCGACCGGGTCCCGCCCGTGCTGCAGCTCGACGGGCTGAGGGTGCAGTATCCGGGAGCCGAACGCCCCACCCTCGACGGGCTCGACCTCGCCCTCGCCCCCGGCGACCGGCTGGCGCTGGTGGGTCCCTCCGGCTGCGGCAAGAGCACGGTGGCCCGGGCGGTGCTGCAGCTGCTGCCCCCTGGCAGCCGCTGCGAGGGGGGCCTGCTGCTGGCCGGGCGGGATCCCAGGACGCTGCAGCGCCCGGCCCTGCGCCATCTACGGGGTGAGGCGGTGGGGCTGGTGTTCCAGGACCCGATGACCCGCCTCAACCCGCTGCTCACCATCGGCGAGCACCTGCGCGACACGCTGGCGGCCCATCGCCCCGCCTGGGGACGGCAGCGGGCGGTGGCCCGGGCGAAGGAGCTGCTGGCGCGGGTGGGCATCCCGCCGGAGCGCTACGGCAGCTATCCCCATGAGTTCAGCGGCGGCATGCGCCAGCGGGTGGCGATCGCCCTTGCGCTGGCCCTGGATCCTCCCCTGGTGATCGCCGACGAACCCACCACCAGCCTGGATGTGGCGGTGGCGGGGCAGGTGATGGCGGAACTGCGCGACCTCTGCGAGGAGAGCGGCAGCGCCCTGATGCTGATCACCCACGACCTGGCGATGGCCGGCCGCTGGTGCGAGCGCATCGGCGTGCTCGATCAGGGGAGGCTGGTGGAGGAAGGGTCCAGCCATCAGGTGCTCACGGCGCCGGCCTCGCCCCTGGCGCAGCGGCTGGTGCGGGCCGCGCGCGAGCGCGAGGGCAGCCAGGCCACCGCACCGGAGGCCACCCCCGTGCTGCTGGAGCTGGAGGATCTGCGCAGCTGGCATCCGCTGCCGTCGGTGCCCTGGCGCCCCCGCTGGCTCAAGGCCGTGGATGGGGTGAGCCTGCGGCTGCACCGGCAGGAGACGATCGGCCTGGTGGGCGCTTCGGGCTGCGGCAAGAGCAGCCTGTGCCGGGCGCTGATGGGGCTGGCCCCGGTGCGCGGCGGCAGCGTGCGGCTGGAGGGGCAGGACCTGCGCCGGCTGCGGGGGCGGGCCCTGCAGCAGGCCCGGCGGCGCATCCAGATGGTGTTCCAGGACCCGCTGGCCTGCCTCAATCCCCAGATGGCGGTGGGGGAGGCAGTGGCCGATCCCCTGCTGATCCACGGGCTGGCGACCCGCGCCGAGGCCCGCGAGCAGGCCCGCGCCGCCCTGGCGGCGGTGGGGCTGGAGCCGCCGGAGGCGTTCGAGCGGCGGCTGCCCCGGCAGCTCTCGGGGGGCCAGCAGCAGCGGGTGGCGATCGCCCGCGCCCTGATCCTCGAGCCGAAGGTGCTGCTCTGCGACGAGAGCGTGAGCATGCTCGATGCCGAGGTGCAGGCCGAGGTGCTGGAGCTGCTGCGGCGTCTGCAGCAGGAGCGGGGGCTGGGCCTGCTGTTCGTCACCCACGACCTGGCGGTGGCGAGCGGCTTCTGCCACCGGGTGATCGTGCTCGACGGCGGCCGGATCGTGGAGGAGGGTCCGGGAGCGGCGCTGCTGGCCCATCCGCAGGCGCCGATCACCCGGAAGCTGGTGGAGGCCTGCCCGCGCCTGCCGGAGGCGGCCTGATGCCGGCCGTTCCCACCCGGGCGGTGCTCCCCTCGGAACTGGCGCGGCTGCTGCGGCTGTTCCTGCTGGCCAACGCCATCGGCGCCGGCGTGGGCGTGGGCATCTGGCTCTATGGCCGCGAGATCGACCTGATCACGGCCCTGCGCCTCCAGCTGGCCGCGGGCCTGCCCCGGGCGCTGGTGCTGCCTCTGCTGGGGCTGCTCGGTGGGGCGGCCGCCGGAGGGCTGATTGCCTTCGAGCCCGCCGCCCGGGGCTCGGGCATCGTGCACGTGCTGCTGTGGCTGCGGGGCCGGGCCGTGCCGCTGGGCTGGCGGGTGGCCGTGGTGAAGCTGCTGGCCAGCGGGGTGGCCATCGGCAGCGGCATCCCGGTGGGACCGGAGGGTCCGTCGATCCAGATCGGCGCCTCGGTGGCCCGCGAGAGCGCCGATGCGCTCCGCAGCGGCCGCCATCGGCGGCTGGCGGTGGCGGTGGGCAGCGGGGCCGGCCTGGCGGCGGTGTTCCACGCCCCGCTGGGCGGCATCGCCTACATCCTCGAAGAGATGCTCGGGCGGAGCAGCCTGCGCACCAATGCGGTGGCGGCCTTCACCACGTTCATGGCCCTGGTGTGGACCCGGCTGCTGAACGACCCGGGCCACGGGCCGCTGCTGCTGCGCAACCTGGTGCCGATCATGGAGGTGCCGAGCCGGGTGAATGAACTGCACCTGATCGACCTGCCCCTGCTGCTCGGGCTGGGGGTGGCGGCGGGCCTGCTGGCGTTCCCCTACCAGCGGGGCCTGCTCGCCCTCAAGCGTCGCTTCGACGGGCTGGCCCTTCCTCCCTGGAAGCTGCTGCCGCTGCTGGGCCTGGCGATGGGGGCGCTGGGGGTGCTGCTGCCACCGGCCTTCGACAACGCCGATCGCCTCAGCTTCGCGGCCCTCGCCGGCACGAACGGCCCGCTCGAGGCGCTGCGCGTGCTGCTGATCCAAGGGCTGGGCACAGCGGTGGCGGTGGCGGCCGACGCCCCCGGCGGCTTCCTGGCCCCCGCCCTGGTGGTGGGCGCCTCCCTGGGGACCCTGGTGCAGCAGCTGGCGGGGATCACGATCCACCTGGCGCCGGCCACCCTGCTGTTCGCCGGCGGCAGCGCCTTCCTCGGGGCCCTCACCCGCACCCCGCTCACGGCGATCCTGCTCACCTTCGAGCTCAGCAAGGACTACGCCCTGCTGCTGCCAATCGGGCTCTGCACCCTGGCGGCCATCGCCGTGGCGGATCTGCTGGACAAACGCACGGTGGTGGACGCCATGCTGGAGGACGCCATGGAGCGGCCGATCCCCCTGCGCTACCCGGACGCCTGATCCATTCAGTTCAGCCCGTCCTGGTCGGAGAACAGGGCCCGCGAGAGGAGCTCCAGCGCCACCTCCGAAATCGACCGACCGGTGGCAGTGGCGGTGCGCTCGAGCATGGCGTGAACATCAGGGCTGAGATCGAGATCGATCCGCCGGGGAAAGTGCCTGGGATTCAGTTGCCAGGCAGCTTCGATGCTGCGCTCGTCGCTCGGGGTGTCGCTGACCATTCCGTCGTTTCCGCAGCGCCATTGTGCAGGACGCCAACGGGATTTTTCCCAACCAAGGGCATTCCCGAACCTGTCCGCTCTCGATCAGGCGCGCCGGCGCAGCAGCGTGAGCAAACGCGTGAACACCTCCGGCAGCGGTGCCTCGAAGCGCATCCGCTCGCCGGTGATCGGATGATCGAGACCGAGGGCCACGGCGTGCAGGGCCTGCCCGGGCAGGGCGATCGGCAGCCGCCGGCAGCGGCTGTAGGCCGGATCCCCCACGATCGGGTGGTTCATGTGCGCGCAGTGCACCCGGATCTGGTGGGTGCGGCCGGTGTCCAGGCGGAAGCGCAGCAGGGCGTGATCGCCCAGGCGTTCCACCACCGTCCAGTGGGTGCAGGCGTGGCGGCCGCTGCCGTCGGTCACCACCGCGTACTTCTTGCGGTCGGACGGATGGCGGCCGATGGCGCCCACGATCGTGCCCGCGTCGGCCGCGGGCTGGCCGTGCACCACGGCGAGGTACTCGCGGGAGGCGATCCGCTTCTGGATCTGCACCTGCAGCTTCACCAGGGCCTCCTGACTCTTGGCCACCACGATGCAGCCGGTGGTGTCCTTGTCGAGGCGGTGCACGATGCCGGGCCGCATCTCGCCGCCGATGCCCGGCAGATCGGGACAGTGGTGCAGCAGGCCGTTCACCAGGGTGCCGTCGCGGTTGCCGGGGGCCGGGTGCACCGTGAGGCCGGCGGGCTTGTTGAGCACGATCAGATGCTCGTCTTCGTAGAGCACATCCAGGGGGATCTCCTGGGCCACCAGATAGGGCAGGGGCTCAGGCGGTGGCATCCACAGTTCCACCATGTCCCCGGGGCGCAAGGGGGTCTTAGCCCGCCCCGTGACGCCGTTCACCCGCACGTAACCGGCATCGATGAACTTCTGAATACGGGCGCGGCTCTGCTCGGGCCGCTGGGCCACCAGCCAGCGGTCGAGCCGCATCGGCAGGGGCTTCGGGTAGTGGAGGGTGAGCAGATCGCCTTCGCCTTCGCCGAAGCTGGACATGACGCAGCGGCGGAAGCGGCAAGGGAGACCCCAGCCTAAGGACCGGCGAGCCTGGGAGTCCGCCCGCCCCGGAGATATCTGCTCATGCGCAAGCCGTTCACACCGGAGGAGAAGCAGCGCATCCGCAGGCGTCATCGCGGCTACGCCTACCTGCTCGCCGTGGTGGCGGTGGCGGTGCTGATTCAGCCCCTGGCCCTGAACTGGCCCCTGCTCACATCGATGAATTCCATCCTCATGGCGATGGTGATGATGGTGTTTCTGACCAGGAACTCAGCGGTGCGCGCCCACAAGCGCTGGCTGTATGGGCTGGGTACGAGCGCGATCCTCTTCGAGGTGATCTGGCTGGTGTGCATGGTGCACCTTCCCAGCCTGGCGAAGCATCTGAGCCTCATCCATCTGCTGCTCTGGATCCTGTTCATCGGACTGGTCATTGTTCGCAAGGTGCAGAGCCTGATGCTCGAGCCCTATGTGACCCCCTACGTGCTCATGGGGGCCTGCTCCGGTTATCTGCTGATCGGCTATGCGGGCGGCTTCCTGCTTCACAGCCTGATGATCTGGCACCCCGCCGCCGTGGATCCGGCCTACCTGCCGGCAGGCATCGATCCGATCGCCCATCCCCTGAAGATCTTCCCGACGATGGTGTGCGCGTCCTTCGAGGCCCTGACCACCCTCGGCAACGGGGTGAGCCGCGCGGGCCAACTGGGCGGCCGCGTCTGCTGCCTCACGATTGCGATCCTCGGGCAACTCTATGTGGCCATGCTGATCGGCCTCATCCTGGGGCGCTTTCAGCAGGGCGTCCGACCCTGAGGCCCGAGGGGATGGCGGCAGGATGCCGGGGCAGGGTGGGAAATCTCCCAGGACTCAGGCAGGGTGCAGTCCGAGAACCGCGGCAGTCTCAGCACGCACCTTCGTCAACAGGGCGGCGTCCAGCTTGAGATCATGCCCATAGGAGGGGATGATCTCCTTCATTTTCTCCCTCCAATCACCGGTGAGATCCTCACGCAGGACGGTCTCGATCATGGTCACCATGATGAAGGTGGCTGTCGAAGCACCAGGAGAGGCTCCCAGCAGCGCCACAAGAGTGCCATCCGAGGATGCCACGATCTCAGTACCGAATTCAAGCTGACCTGCATAGTGATTCTCCCGCTTGATGATCTGCACCCTCTGCCCAGCCACGGCGAGCTCCCAGTCATCCTCATTCACATCCGGATAATACTGCCGAAGAACCTTGAATCGGCGGGATTTGCTCTGCAGCACCTGGCCCACCAGGTATTCTTCCAGAGGGAAATTATCCTTGGCCACAGAGAGCATCGGCAGAATGTTGGCAAGGCGCAGGGATCGCGGCAGATCGCAATAAGAGCCATGCTTCAGGAATTTGGTCGAGAATCCCGCATAGGGACCAGACAGCAGCCAGCGTTTGCCCTCGATGATGCGGGTGTCGAGATGGGGAACCGACATCGGAGGTGAGCCCGTTGCCGCCTTGCCATAAACCTTGGCACAGTGACGATTCACCACCTCGGGTTTGTCACAGCGCAACCAGACCCCACTCACAGGGAATCCGGCATAGCCATGGGATTCCGGAATTCCGGACTTCTGGAGCAGGGTCAACGCGGCACCGCCAGCGCCAAGGAAAACGAAGCGTGCGTGGATCGTGCGTTCACTGGCCGTGTCTTCGTTCCTGACAATGACCCGCCAGCCACCTTCAGGATTTCGGTGCAGATCAATCACAGCTTCATTGAAGTGCACCTTGAAATCATCATGCTTGCGCAGCACAGCGAGAAGGTTGCTGGTTAGGGCGCCATAGTTCACATCAGCACCATTGCCGATGTGAGTTGCGGCCACCGGTTGGCGGCTGTCACGCCCCTCCATGACCAAAGGCACCCATTCCGCGATCTTGGCGTGATCCTCCGAGTACTCCATGCCCTGATAGCAGTGATGGGCACTCATCAAGGCGTGGCGCTTCTTAAGAAAGGCCTGATTTGCGCTGCCCATCACAAAGCTCATATGAGGCACAGGATGGATGAAGCTATCCGCGGATGCAATCAATCCCTTGCCGACCAGATAGGCCCAGAACTGCCGTGAAAGGTCAAACTCAACATTGACCTCCAGGGCGGTGGCAATGTCCACCGTGCCGTCCTTGCGCATCGGCGTGAAGTTCAGTTCGCAATTGCCGGCATGGCCTGTGCCGGCGTTATTCCAGGCACCGGAACTCTCCTGGGCCTCCTGAGGCATGCGTTCGACCATCTCGATCGCCAGGTCGGGTTTCAGCTGTTTGAGGAAGACGCCGAGCGACGTGCTCATGATCCCGGCTCCCACCAGGAGCACGTCGACTGAATCGCTGGTCATGGCTGATCCTTTGGTGTGAAGCAAACCTTGGCGCCGGGGGCCAGCACCACATAGATACGACGCCAGGGCTCCTGACCCAGCAAGCGCCAGGAGTGACCGCCGCCAGCCGTGTCTTCCGCCAGCAGCAGCCTGGAGGAATCAAGAGTGAAATGCTTATCTTCGCGGGTCACAAAATCCAGGGTTCCGCTCAGGGTGATCACAAATTGTCGCGCCGGGGCCGTATGCCAGTCGAAGGAACCACCCGAATCCGTTTCCCGCAACGAAAGACTGACAGCCTCCATGGAATGGCTAAGAAAGTCACCGCGTGCACCTGCCTGAAGATCAATCACGCCGCTTTGAAAATGAGACTGACCATCTTCACCGGTCCATAAGCGAATACATTTGAGCATTTAACCTCAAGCACAGTAGCCACTGGAACCAAACCTAGTTCCGCTACTTGAATTGGCAGAGATCGTTGCGAACGTTTAGAAAGGGAACGGATGGCCCTGGTGTTCTCCATGACAGACGTGCGCAATGAAGCCGACAGCCTCGGCATGGTCGCCGTTCCGGCCGACCGTCTCTGGGGGGCCCAGACCCAACGGTCGCTGGAGCATTTCAGCATCGGCAAGGACCTGATTCCAGAGGAGATGATCCGTGCCTATGCCCAGCTCAAGAAAGCGGCCGCCACGGTGAATCACTCCCACGGCCGGCTTTCGCACAGCGTCCATCAGTTGATCGTTCGGAGCTGCGATGAGATCCTCGCCGGCCGGCACCGCGACATGTTCCCGCTGCATGTGTGGATGACCGGCTCCGGCACGCAGTTCAACATGAATGTGAACGAGGTGATCTCCAATCGCAGCTGCCAGATCGCCGGCACGCAGCTGGGCAGCAAGACACCCGTGCATCCCAATGATCATGTCAACATGTCCCAGTCGTCGAACGACACGTTTCCAACGGCCATGCATATCGCGGCGGCGGTGGAGAGCAGCACTCGCCTGATTCCAGCGGTACAGGCTTTGCATGATGCCATCGCCGCCAAAGCGGCACTGTGGCCCGACATCGTCAAAATCGGGCGCACACACATGCAGGACGCCACTCCCCTGACCCTCGGCCAGGAATGGTCGGGTTACTGCGGCATGCTCGCCGACGATATCGAACGGCTTCGCGATGCGCTCAAGGGGGTCTATCCACTGGCCATCGGGGGCACAGCCGTTGTCACCGGACTCAATACCTGCATCGGCTTTGCCGAAGAGGCTGCAGGAGAACTTGCCAAGCTGACCGGGCTTCCGTTCATCTCCGCTGCCAACAAATTTACCGTGCAGGGAGCGCACGACGCCTTGGTGCAACTTTCAGGCACGTTCCGCACCCTCGCCGTATCGCTCTACAAAATCGCCAATGACATTCGCCTGCTGTCCTGCGGCCCTCGAGCTGGCTTCGCTGAATTGAAGATTCCAGCGAATGAACCGGGCTCATCCATCATGCCCGGCAAGGTGAATCCAACCCAGTGCGAAGCACTCACTATGGTTGCGGTACAGGTGATGGCCAACGATGTAGCCGTTGGCTTCGGCGGAGCTAGTGGCTATCTGGAGATGAATGCCTACAAGCCACTGATCATCCATAACATCTGCAACTCGATCACGCTGCTCACGGACGGCTGCACCAACTTTCGCAAATTTCTGATTGAGGGCTGTGAACCCAATCGCGAAAAGATTACGTCTTATTTAGAGAGCTCATTAATGCTCGCCACGGCCTTATCTCCGATCATCGGCTATGACAAGACAGCCCAGATCACTCACTATGCACTAGACAACAACCTCACGCTCAAGCAGGCCGCCATACAGCTTGGCATGGTGAGTGAAGCGGATTTCAACCGCATCGTCGATCCCGCCAAGATGACAGCGCCCACCATGCCCAAGGGCGACGCGATGGGTTGGGATGCTGTGAGCTGAAGCGCTCACGCAAAGGTTCAGATGCAGGGCGTTCGACAGCTACCCAGTTGTGAACGCCTCTTCCTGGCCATCCCTGCCCTGCAGCTCGATGGGATGGGAATCCTGGGGCAGACCGGGAGGCAACTCCAGGCTGATCGCCCCCAGCAGGGAACGGCGGAAATCATCCAGAAGCCGCTGGGCCATGCACAGGGTGTCGCCGCTGGTGTGGCGCGCCGCGGCGGCGGCCAGCCAGCCCTCCACGTCAGGGCCAACGCCGGGCAGTTCGCCCAGGGGGGTGCCATCACGCCGTTCCAGCAACCCCGCCGCCACCCCGGCGGCGGGCCATGGCTCCAGGGCCACCACCAGCATCCGCACGAAGGCCAGCGCCACGGCCTCGGTGTCATAGGCCGCCTGGCCGATGTCGTCGCAGAGGGCCAGGCGCAGGGCTGCCTGCTGGTCATCGAGGCGGGGCGGCAACACCCCCGGAGCATCGAGCAGGTCGAGGTCCTGGCCGAGGCGCACCCAGCGCAGGCTGCGGGTGACGCCCGCCTTGCGGGCGCTCTCCACCACCTTCTGGCGCACCAGGCGGTTGATCAGCGCCGACTTGCCCACGTTGGGGAAGCCGAGCATCAGGGCCCGCACCGGCCGCGGGCGCATGCCACGGCCGGCCCGGCGGGCATTGAGGGCCGCGCCGGAGCGGATGGCGGCCTGCTGCAGCTGCTTCACCCCGGTGCCGGCCTTGGCATCGCACCACCAGGGGGTGTGCCCCTGGGCGCGAAACCAGCGGTCCCAGTGCTTCTGAGCCTCTGCCGTGATCATGTCGCGCCGGTTGAGCACGAGCAGGTGCTGCTTGCCTCGGATCCAGCGCTGCAGCCGTGGGTGGCCCGTGGCGAGGGGGATGCGGGCATCGCGCACCTCGATCACCAGATCCACCTTCTCGAGGCTGGCCGCCAGGGCCCTCTCTCCCGTATTGAGAAGTGGAAGACCAGAACATACCCCTAGAATATAGCCATAGCAGGAGTATGCATTCCACAGCAGTTAGTCATTTAGCAGTACTACTCCAGGGTCCTCCGGCAGTAGCAGGAGCCATAATGAACCGGGAGCTGTGCGCCACCCTCACCTACAGGTGAGCAAACCTGGCCCAGGAACATCGAATCGCCCCCCCCAAACCCAATATCCCCACCAGAAAGGAAGACTCATTGATAATAAAGGCCAGCAAGGAACATAAGCCAGAGACATTCTCTCAAATCCTAGCTGAAGGTTGAAGCCAGAATCCACAGGGGCAACTCTGTCATGCTGACTCACTGACGATTATCCATTGCCAAGCAGGAAACCGAAAACTCCTGGTAGAGTCCACAAGGATGGAGTCACTTGCATGGCACATGCGAAACACAACTCGCAGGGTGAATCTGAAAGAGGCGGTCAGAACAAGCTTGATGCAAGCAATCCATCAAGAGATGATTCCAGCGAAAAAAATCAACACCCTACTCACACTCACGAGGCCAACCGGCTGACAAACCACCTGGGCGCGCCTCCCACCCACACACGTGGCTGCGCTTATTTGTCCTGTCCCATCTGGCTGCGTCTTACTTGGATTCTAATCTTGTTATTGCCGATCATGAGGGCAATCGGCAAGGCCATCAGGATACCTGGAGAAGAAAATATCAATTCCTGGGCGATGACTGAGCTGATGATCAGCAATACAGCCGGCTTTGTCCGGAGGGGTCTCGGAGGTTCGCTGCTGCTTTGGCTTCATCAGTTCAGCCCCTCACCTTTTCTGCAGGAGTTCGGCCTTCTGCTGGCCCTAACAACTATATTCGCAAGTTCTCTGCTTATCTTAAAAGGATGTCTGCGCTTGAGTCCGTTCGACGGATTCTTGATCATGTTCTCACCCTTGTCATATCCCACATTTCTTTCCTACGCGACTGAGACGGTCTTTCGGAAAGATGCATTGGCCATCTTGTTCATAATTGTTGCCTTGCTTGGGCTTTTACTTTCGGAGCATCGTCAGTATGTCTTCTTGCTTGTCATGGCCTGCATCATACTTCCCGTACTCACTTTTATACACGAGATGATTCCATTTTTCTGTCTTGTCCCTTTGCTTCTGATCTACGCGCCACTACTCTTGCGCAGGATTCAGTCATCGTCACGTGCCATCATTGTGGCTGCCGCACTTCTTCTACCCTGCTTGGCAACATTAGCCCTCATCCGAGCCAACAGCCATCCAACACTCCCCCAAGTAGTAGCGATGTGTCAGGCGTGGCAGCAATACTACCCTGCACTTGCCTGTTCTCCGATCAGAGATGCTGGCACCTTTTCCACCATGGCGGACCAAAGCGGCTCGCTGCAAGCTCTGGAGTGGATTCACAGCGAGCCTTATTCTGGTCGTTTCAGGATTGAAGGGGTATTGGTCATATTTTACTTGTGTGCCATGGCCATCGGTCCACTTGGCAGGCTGGTTGCCGTCCAGACCTCAAGAAACCGCATCCAAGGAGGATGCGTAGCACTACTCATTGGGATATTTGTTCTTATTCCGACCACTCCTATGTACTGGCTTGGAACTGACTTCGGGCGATGGCTCGGAATGGCAACTACAATTTTCGTTATCATTACCTGCAACCGACGATTCACTCTATCTCTGGTAAATGCCCTGCAGGAGATCGGATTCTTTCATTTGCCTCTTCATCGGCTTGGCCACTGGCAGTGGCAACGCTCCCTCTACGCCAACAGTAATGGCTTAATTCTTCTCATTAACTTTTGCTTGATCCCTCAAGCTTATCATGTTCTGATCTGGGAGTACAGTCCCCAGCTACGCATTCTTCTCAAACCATTTGGGCTGTAAAAGCGCAGAAGCTGAAAACTCCGACCACAGCCGGGCCACAGCTCTACGCCTATGTACAGCCCAATAACCAGCAATATGTCACCGCCCTAGACAATCTGTGGATTCTTCAAGGTTTGATCGTATCTCTGGCAGCTCCAAGGCTATTCTGCCGAGGATGGAACGTCGAAAATCATCCAGGAGGCGCTGGGCCATGCGCGCGGTATCGCCGCTGGTGTGTCTAGCCGCAGCAGCCTCCAGCCATTGCTGGACAGCCAATTCGTCTCCTTTGCCACTCGTCAGCAGAGGAACTCCATAGCGGTCAGCAACCAAGGCATGCCTGACACCGGCCGCTGGCTCCCCCTCGAGCAGCGCCAGCATCCGCACGAAGGCCAGCGCCACGGCCTCGGTGTCATAGGCCGCCTGGCCGATGTCGTCGCAGAGGGCCAGGCGCAGGGCTGCCTGCTGGTCATCGAGGCGGGGCGGCAACACCCCCGGAGCATCGAGCAGGTCGAGGTCCTGGCCGAGGCGCACCCAGCGCAGGCTGCGGGTGACGCCCGCCTTGCGGGCGCTCTCCACCACCTTCTGGCGCACCAGGCGGTTGATCAGCGCCGACTTGCCCACGTTGGGGAAGCCGAGCATCAGGGCCCGCACCGGCCGCGGGCGCATGCCACGGCCGGCCCGGCGGGCATTGAGGGCCGCGCCGGAGCGGATGGCGGCCTGCTGCAGCTGCTTCACCCCGGTGCCGGCCTTGGCATCGCACCACCAGGGGGTGTGCCCCTGGGCGCGAAACCAGCGGTCCCAGTGCTTCTGAGCCTCTGCCGTGATCATGTCGCGCCGGTTGAGCACGAGCAGGTGCTGCTTGCCTCGGATCCAGCGCTGCAGCCGTGGGTGGCCCGTGGCGAGGGGGATGCGGGCATCGCGCACCTCGATCACCAGATCCACCTTCTCGAGGCTGGCCGCCAGGGCCCTCTCCGCCTTGGCGATGTGGCCCGGGTACCACTGGATCGCCGGAGCCGCCGCGCTGAGGGAGAGCCCTGGCTCCTGCCTCGACAGCGATCCGTCGGCGCTGCGCGCAACCATCAGGGCACCACCAGCACAGGACAGGGAGCCAGCTGGATCACGCGCGCCGCGGTGCTCTGCTGATCGCCCTCGAGGGTGATGCCGCGGGTGCCCATCACGATCACGTCGGCGTTGATCTCGTCGGCCACATCGCAGATCACGAAGGCGGGCTTGCCTTCCCGTTCGATCACCTCGCAGCTGAGACCCGCCCGCTGGAAGAGCTCGCGAGCCTGCTGCAGCAGAGCGGCCACCGCCTCCGGGTCGTGCATGGTCCCCTCCTCCGCCTCGATCACCGAGACGATCACGAGCCGGCTGCCGTGGCTCTGGGCCAGCCTCAGGGCGACGGCGGCCGTCTCCGAGGCCTGGCGGCTGTTGTCGATGGGGAACAGGACGGTCTCGAACATGGCCGGAGCGGGAGACCTTCAAGTCCTAGCGCCCGTGCCCGGCAACGGACCAGGGTGAGGCGGGATCCGGTGGATTGCCGAAGATCACCAGCATCTGCGGCACGCGCACCACGCTGCCGATCCGGGCGCGCAGCAGCACCTCCACGCCCTGGTGCGGCCGGTCGAGGCGGTACGTGATCGCCGCCGGGCCAGTTCGAGGCCGGAGCAGCCGTCTGGCGAGGAGGCGCGGACCGTCGTCGATGCTCACCCGCATCTCGACGCTGCCGTGGCTGAGCCCGAAGCCGTCGTAGACCGCCGTGTACTGCCCGGCCGGCAGGGAGGCATAGGGCCCGTAAAACAGGGTCTTCCCTGCTGGCAGCCTGCGGGTCGTGGAGCCCACCCGGGCGCTGCGCCACCAGGCGCGCTCAGGCGGTCGCCTGGGAGGCAGCTGATCGCTGTGGAGCAGGACGACGATGCCGGATCCCGGGGGCTGGAGCTGCCGCGCCCTTGTCAGGGAGACCAGATCGCGCCGCGCCGGCAGCAGCCTCTGCTCCAGGGGCCGGCCCTGGCTGGAGGCCCTGTCGCGACAGTCCTCCAGCACCTCCCGCGAATGGGTATCGGCGAGCACGGGCCGGCAGGGCGGGTGGCCGGCGGCCAACAAGCGATGGCGCGCCGGGCGCTCCGCATCCGCCGGGCGGATCAGCAGGTCGCAGCGCTGAGCCGACCGCTCGCCGGCGCCGACAAGGCTCACCGGCTGACCGGCGAGGTAGTAGCGCATCAGCCGATCGTGTTCGGAACGGATGGCGGGTGTGGCCTCCAGGTCGACGCAGACCGCGAGGCCGGCCCGGGCAAGCACCGCAACCGCTTCCGCCATCGCCGGCGGCCGCGAGTCGCCGGTGAAAATGCTGCGCTGCATCCGGTCCATCCGCTGCCAGCCCAGCAGGGAGAACGCCGCAGCCAGGGGCAGAAAGACCCGCAGCCCCAGGAACTGCACGGCTGCCGTGACCACCAGAGCGGCCAGCAGCATCAGCGGGACGTTGTCCGGATCGAGAAAGAAGGTGACGACGCCGAGCTGGTCGATGACACTGAAGTTGTCGTTGTACGGCCGCAGAGCCACGGCGATCAGCAGGGCCAGCAGGATCGGCACGGCGGAGATCAGCCAGATCCGCAGGCGAGCGGACCAGGTCCGGGGCGCCAGGGCCATGCCGAACGCCACCAGCGCCGGCAGCACGGGCTGGGTGTAGCGATGGTGGAAGGCCAGCTGCAGGTCGCTGGGGTCATGGGGCAGAAGCGCCGCTGAGAACAGCAGCAGCAGCCCCCAGGCCAGCAGCAGAAACATCAGCACCCGGCGCGACCCTGTGCCCGCAGCGGTTGATGCACCCGGCGATCGCCCCCCTGGCGACAGGGCCACCAGGGCCGCGCCGACGAAACCGAAGCTGGCGATGGCGGAGGTGGCCAGGCCGTTGATCACGCCAATGCTCAGGGTCATGAGCGTGGCGAGGGGAGTCTGCCGCAGCTGCTCGATCAGGTCGCCGATCTGCCGTTCGTAGTGGCCATGGCCCCCGCCCTGCAGAGCGGTCACCCAGGGATGGACGATCCGCACGTAGCCGAAGGCGCCGGCCATTCCGAGGCCCAGGATCAGCAGCGAGCGCGTCCGGCGCCCATGGCCACGGCAGGTCAGCAGGCAAGCCAGGCCTGCCGCCACGATCAGCAGCAGACCGGTCGGATGCACCCAGCTGGCATAGCCCAGCACCAGAGCCACACCGACGGCTGCCCGGCGGCCGAGATCTGCGGAGGAGAGCAGCCGTGCCGCGGCGGCCACCAGGGCCATCAGCAGGCAGTTGCCGAAGGCCCATCCCAGGCAGGCTGTGGTGCCGAACACCAGGGTGGTGAGCAGAACCCCAGGCGAAACGCGCGGTTGCGATCCGCGCTGCCGCTGCGCTGGAGCGCGCTCCACAGGCACAACAGGCCGGTGATCAGGGCGAGGCCGTTCACCACCACGACCGCGGGCCAGGCGTCCAGCACCGTCGGGCTCAGGCGAAACCAGGGGCTGAGAAGCAGCGAATAGCCCGCGTACCACGAACCCGCCAGGGCGTTGGACTTGCCCGCGATGGCGGCGGCGCTGGCGAGGTAGGCGATTTCGTCGCTGCGGTAGGTCGGTCCGCCGTCGCGCAGAAGAGCGAGCATCATCAACGCGAAGATGGGGAGCGCAAGCAGGAGTGCCTGTCCTTTGGCCTCCCTCATCCACCCAGGAACCCGCACCATCGACATCTCCCCCCCGATCGCGATGCGTTCACGCAGCGTAGGGACCGTTCACAGACCTGACCCCGCTACAGAGATCGCGCGGCCTGCGGTCGGTGGTGACAGCCGACCCGCGTGGGCCATGGGCTCCAGCCGAGGCTGATTCCAGCCCACCCTCTGCACAGCTTTCAATGCTTTCTTCCCAGGTTCCATGCATTGCCTTCATCATTCCCTCCTACAACGAAGCAGGCGCAATCGGCCCAACGATTGACGAGGCTCACCTCCACGTTCCGGGGTGCATGGTGTTTGTCTGCGACAACAATTCGTCAGACGGCACCGCACGCGAGGCGCAGCGCGCCGGGGCGGTGGTTCTGCATGAGCCGGTGCAGGGCAAGGGCCATGCGGTGCGGCGACTGCTGCGGGATGTCGAAGCGGACATCTATGTGATGGTGGATGGCGACAACACCTACGATCTATCCGGCATCGCCACGGCCATCGATCGTTTCCGCAGGCAGGGATTTGACCTGCTGACCGGCAATCGGCTGGCCAGTTCCGCGAGTCATATGCGTCGTGGTCATGGCACGGGCAACCGTATCTTCAGCAGCCTGTTGAAAGCGATCACCGGTGTGGGCACGGCAGATGTCCTTTCGGGGCTGCGCATTCTTTCCAGGCGCCTGGTGCGTTCATTTCCAGCTGTGAGCTCGGAATTCGAGATCGAAACGGAGCTCTCGATCTTTGCTTCGCGGATGAGGCTGCCCGCGGCTGATTTCCCCACCCACGTGCGGCGGCGCGTGGGCAGCGAAAGCAAGCTCAACACGCTGCGCGACGGCTTCAAGATCAGCGCCTTCATCCTGCGCCTCCTGCACCGCGAGTTTCCCCTGAGGCTCTACGGCCCGCTGGGATTGTTGATTCTGATCGTCTCCCTGTTTCTGTTTGCCGGTATCTATGCCGACTATCTGGCCACCGGCCTGGTGCCCCGCATGCCCACGCTGGTGTTCAGCCTGTTCGGAATCGCGGGCTCCATGGCGCTGTTTGGTCTAGGCCTGATCCTCAAAGAGATTTCCAACCTTAAATATGAGAACCGCTACTTCAGTTATCTGGCCAATCGATGAACCGCTCGCGTCGAGAGATCCGCAGCATCGGCCTGTTCCTCCTCGCCGGCCTGGTCGCCTTCGGTGTGGATTACGGCCTGTACCGGGCGGGCGTGCAACTCGGCGCCGGTCCCCCTCTGGCCAGGGCCCTGTCCTGGCTGGCGGCCGTGACCACCACCTACGCCATCAACAGTGGGGTCACCTTCCAGCCGCCGCCGGCGGCCCTCCGCCAGGACGGCCTGCAGCGCCCACGTCATCGGGATCGCTACCTCCCCTACGTCGCCACGCAGGGGCTGGGAGGCATCGTCAGCTTCGCCACGTTCCTGGCCCTGCTGCCCCGGCTGCGGCCCCTGCCGGCGCTGGCGATGGCCACCCTCGCCGCCACCCTCTGCAATTACCTCGGCGCCCGCACGGTGTTGAGCCCTCGCCGCACGTCATCAGGGGGCCGGCGGTCGGCGGGCTAATCTCCCGGCGTTTTCCCCTATCCGTAACTCATGGCGAAGCGATCCCTGGCCAGCCTCGGCGCCGATGACCTCCGCGGCAAGCGCGTCCTGGTGAGGGTCGACTTCAACGTGCCCCTCGACGACGCCGGGGCCATCACCGACGACACCCGCATCCGCGCGGCCCTGCCCACGATCGCCCACCTGCGCGACAACGGCGCCCGCGTGATCCTGGCCGCCCACTTCGGCCGTCCCAAGGGCCAGGTGAACGAGGGCATGCGCCTCACCCAGGTGGCCGCCCGCCTGAGCGAGCTGCTGGGGGTGCCGGTGGCCAAGACCGAGAGCTGCATCGGCCCGGATGCCGAGGCCAAGGTGGCGGCCCTGGCCGACGGCGGCGTCGTGCTGCTCGAGAACGTGCGCTTCTTCGCCGAGGAGGAGAAGAACGATCCCGCCTTCGCCGAGAAGCTGGCGGCCCTGGCCGAGGTGTACGTGAACGACGCCTTCGGCGCCGCCCACCGCGCCCATGCCTCCACCGAGGGCGTCACGAAGTTCCTGAGCCCCAGCGTGGCCGGCCACCTGATGGAGAAGGAGCTTCAGTACCTGCAGGGCGCCATCGATGAGCCGAAGCGGCCGCTGGCGGCGATCGTGGGCGGCTCGAAGGTGAGCAGCAAGATCGGCGTGCTCGAGGCCCTGATCGACAAGTGCGACAAGATCCTGATCGGCGGCGGCATGATCTTCACCTTCTACAAGGCCCGTGGCCTCTCGGTGGGCAAGAGCCTGGTGGAGGAGGACAAGCTGGAGCTGGCGAAGGAACTGGAGGCCAAGGCGGCCGCCAAGGGCGTGCAGTTCCTGCTGCCCACCGACGTGGTGCTGGCCGACAACTTCGCCCCCGACGCCAACAGCCAGATCGCCAAGGTCGACGCCATCCCCGAAGGCTGGATGGGGCTCGACATCGGTCCCGACTCGGTGAAGGTATTCCAGGAGGCCCTGGCCGACTGCAAGACCGTGATCTGGAACGGTCCGATGGGCGTGTTCGAGTTCGACAAGTTCGCCGCCGGCACCAACGCCATCGCCCACACCCTCGCCGAGCTCAGCGCGAAGGGCACCACCACGATCATCGGCGGCGGTGATTCGGTGGCGGCCGTCGAGAAGGTGGGCGTGGCCGAGAAGATGAGCCACATCTCCACCGGTGGCGGCGCCAGCCTCGAGCTGCTCGAGGGCAAGGTGCTGCCCGGCGTGGCCGCCCTCGACGAGGCGTGAGCGAAACGCCTGGCGGAGGAAGGACGGCCTGCGCCTGGGCGGGCCGTCAGATCGACCCTCCGCCTCCCTCCTGGCCAGCGCCCCAGTTGCCTCGGTTCTTGCGGGACTTCCACTCAGGGGCAGGCAGGCCGTTGCGCTGGTAGAGGGTGCGCATGGCACCGAAGAACTCCTGGCGCTGGCGCATCATGGCGCCGCGCTCCTCGCGCATGCAGCGGCTGAGGGCGTCGCTGTTGGCGGCGCCGCTGATGCAGCGTTCGCCGCGCTGAAGAATCGCGATGCGGGCCCGACGATCCTGAACGGCCAGGCTGCGGCGCTCGGGGAAGATCTTCGCGGCCTGCTCGGGCGTGAGGCGCTCCTGCCCCGCACCGGGACCGGCCAAGGCCGGGGCGCTGCTGGCCCAGACGCCCAGCAGCAGGGCAAGCGGGGCCAGTCGGCGGGCCGGCCGGCAACGACGGGAAAAGGCGGAACACGCGGACATCGGGAGCATCGCCTTGGGTGGCGTTCGCTGGAACCACACCATCGTGGAAGGCGAATCCGACAGGACTCCAACCGGGATCCCGCAGCCTGTGACCGGATGTGTCTACACCGGCAGGCTGCGGCCCTCGAAAGTCACGACGAAGCCCTGCCCAGGGCCCTCGCAGCCGGCACGCAGCCTGCCGCCATGCTCCCGCGCCACACGCTCGGCGATCGCCAGCCCCAGGCCGCAGTGGCCCTGACCGCCGCGGGCGCGGTCGAGCCGCTGGAAGGGCTCGAGAGCACGGGCCCACTGCTCGGGCGGGATGCCCTCCCCCGCATCGTGCAGCTGGATCGTGAAGCCGTCAGGTCCGGGACCGGGCCGGAGCGAGAGCCGCAGGGGGGGACGACCGTGCTCGAGGGCATTGTCGATCAGGTTGGCGATCGCCCGGCCCAGGGCCACGGGCCGCACCCGCCGCTCCAGCGGCACGGCATCGAGGGCGAGCGTGCGGGCATCGGCCACCGCCGCCAGCTCCGCCAGCAGGCCATCGAGCGGCACGGGAACGGCGGGCTCGTCGCCGCCGGCACCGGCGAACAGCAGAAACTGGCCGGTGATGCGCTCCAGGGCCGCCAGATCGGCCTCACTGCGGGCCGTGGCCCCCTCGTCGCCCTCCCGGTCGCCGCCCGCCTCGGCCAGGCGCAGCCGCAGACGGGTGAGCGGAGCCCGGAGGTCGTGGGCGATGCCCGCCAGCATGGTGCGGCGCTCGCGGCTGGCCGCCTCCAGCCGCTCGAGCATGGCGTTGAAGCGCTGGCTGAGCCGCCGCACCGAACCGGTGCCCCGCAGCGGTACCGCCGCCGGCCGCTCCTCCAGCCCCACGCCCCCCAGCGCCTCCTCCAACTGGCCCAGGGGGCGCTGCACCTCGAGGCTGAGGAACAGCAGCACGGCCGCCAGGCCCCCGGTGCCCAGCGCCAGGGCCAGTTGCAGCGGATCGGGCGGCCAGCCGCGCAGGGGCGGCAGCGGCGCGAACAGCCACACCTGCTCCAGCGGCGACTCCATCGCCACCCACACGCCCCGCGGCCCGCGGGCGGCGGGCCTGAGCTCGGGGCAGCGCCCCAGTCGGCGACAGAGCTGGCGGCGCAGGGCCGCGCTCTGGGCCGCCAGTTCCCCGTCGATGGCCCGCACGGGCCCGCTGCCCTGACGTTCGGGATCGGAGCCCACCGCCAGGCGCAGTCCCGCCACCTCCGCCAGTCCCTCCGGGCTGAAGCGCTCCAGGGCCACCTCGCCGAGCACGAGGGAGGAGCTGAGCTGGGAGCCCAGCGCCTCCTCCCGGGCCTGGACCAGACGGCGCCCCAGCAGCAGCTGGAGCAGCAGAAGGGCCAGGCCGGCGGCCACGAGGGCGGCGGCGCCGTACCGCAGGGCCAGGGGGAGGGGCCGGCGCCGATGGCCGCCGCCCTCAGCTGCGCCGGGGCTGACCATCGGGCACGAAGACGTAGCCGTAGCCCCACACCGTCTGCACGTAGCGGGGGCGAGCGGGATCGGGCTCGATCAGCCGCCGCAGCCGCGACACCTGCACATCCATGCTGCGGCTGTCGGTGTCCGAGCCGGGCCCGCGGGCCAGCTCGATCAGCCGCTCGCGGGACAGGGGGCGATGGGGATGCTCCACGAAGGCCGCCAGCAGGGCGAACTCACCGCTGGTGATCGTCACGGGCGCACCGGCGCGCACCAGGGTGCGGGCCGCCGGATCGAACCTGCAGTCACCGAACGCCACGGGCTCGGCCTCCGCGCGGGGCGCACCTGCGCCGGGGACCGCGGCCCTGCGGCGCAGCACCGCCTGGATCCTGGCGGTGAGCTCCCGCGGCAGGAAGGGCTTGGCGAGGTAGTCATCGGCCCCCTGCTCGAGACCGATGATCCGGTCGACGGCATCGCCCCGGGCCGTGAGCATCACCACGGGCAGATCGTCGCCGCGATCGCGCAGGCGGCGCAGCAGGGTGAGGCCGTCATCCCCCGGCAGCATCAGATCGAGCACCAGCAGATCGGGCCGCTCGCCCCCCAGGGAACCGTCGAGGCGGGCCTGGAGCTGGGCGCCATCCGCCAGCGTGCGCACCTGGTAGCCCTGCTCCCCCAGGTAGGTCGCGAGCATGCTGCGCAGCTCCGGATCGTCGTCGACCACCCAGAGGCGGGGGGAACGGGCCATGGGCGGGTGCCCTCAGGGCGTGAGCGCCGCGCGGTCGGCCACCACCCGCACCCGCTTGGTGGCGGTAACGATGCCGCGGGGATGGACCAGCAGCACGGCCCAGGTCTGGGCACCGGGGCGAAGGGGCGCCTGCACCCGCTTGAACAGGCCACCGCCGCCGAGGGCACCGAGTTCCATGCTCGGGCTCTCCATCGCCGCCACCTGAGCGGGGGTGATCGCGGCCAGGCCACCGGCGGCGAGAGCGCCGTCGAGGGGATCGTCGAAGATCACATCGACGTCGTAGCGCTGGCCGGTGAGCACGGCGTCGGGGATCAGCACGCTCACCGGTGGGGACTGCTCGCCGCTCCTCAGCAGCGACTGTTCGCGCAGCACGGTCTGGGCATTGATGTGACGGCCGTCGCTGCGCAGGCTGAGGCGCTGCTCGGCGTCGAGGCGGTAGGTGGCGGCCCCCTGCCGGCGGGTGCCGCCCGCCCGCAGGATCACGGTGGGCTGGCCGTCACGGGTGGGGGACCCGGCCGAGACCGTCCAGCGCAGGTCGGGGAACTGACTGCGCAGCGAGCGGCGGCGGGCCTGGATCTCCACCGGATCGAGGCCAGGACCGGCCTGGAGCAGGGCGGCGAGCGGGGCGTCGTCGGGGCTGTTGAGGGCAGCCTCCAGCGCGACCAGCGGAGCGGATCCCGCCGCCACCACGGGGCTCGCCGCCTGGGCTTGGGCCCCCGGCGCCAGCCCCGCTCCCACCGTCAGCACAGCCAGCAGGGCGGAAGCGAGGGGACGGGAAGGACGCATCGTGGCGGCCGGATGGCCTGGATTCGGCTTTTAAGTTAGGCGCGACCTCCCCCCGCCACCATGCCGACCCTGCTGATCGCCGCCAGCGGCACGGGTGGCCACCTCTTCCCCGCCCTGGCGGTGGCCGAGGCCCTGCCCGCCGACTGGCGGGTGCTGTGGCTCGGGGTGCCCGACCGGCTGGAGCGGGAGCTGGTGCCGGAGCGCTACCCGCTGCACACGGTGCGGGCCGGAGGCCTGCAGGGCCGGGGCCTGCGCAAGCTCGTGAACCTGGTCCAGCTGATCCTGGCCACCCTCCCCACCCGGAGGCTGATCCGCCGCGAAGGCGTCACGGCGGTGTTCAGCAGCGGCGGCTACATCGCCGCCCCGGCGATCCTGGCGGCCCGCTGGTGCGGTGTGCCGGTGGTGCTGCACGAGAGCAACGCCATCCCCGGCAAGGTGACGCGGCTGCTGGGGCGGTTCTGCACGCGGGTGGCCGTGGGGCTGCCCCAGGCGGCCGAACGGCTGCCCCGCTGCCGTCCCCTGGTGACGGGCACCCCGGTGCGGGAAGCCTTCCTGCGGCCGGCTTCCCTGCCGGAGTGGGTGCCGGGGGGAGACGGGCCGCTGGTGCTGGTGATGGGCGGCAGCCAGGGCGCCCTGCGGCTGAACCAGATGGTGCGCCCCCTGATCCCGAAGCTGGCCGCCGCCGGCTGCCGGGTGGTGCACCTCACCGGCAGCAACGATCCCGAGGCCGGCGGCTTCAACCTGCCGGGGGTGGTGGAGCGGCCCTTCTGCGCGGAGATGCCGGGCCTACTGCAGCACGCCGATCTGGCCATCTGCCGGGCGGGCGCCGGCAGCCTGTCGGAACTGGCGGTGAGCGGCACACCCACGATCCTGGTGCCCTTGCCCCAGGCCGCGGACCGGCACCAGGACGCCAATGCGGCGGCGGCCGCCGCCGAGGGCGCAGCCGTGATCGTGTGGCAGCACCAACCCGGGGAGCCCCCGCTGGAGCAGGCGGTGTGGCGGCTGCTGGGCCCCCGCCTGCGGGGCACGGCGAGCGCGGCCGATCCCCTGGCCGAGCTGCGCGAGGGCATGGAACGGCTGGCGGTGCGCGATGCCGACCACCGTCTGGCTGAACTCATGGCCACCCTGGTCTGAGCAGCGGCAAGCCCCGATGAGTGCCCCCCGTGGCCGCGGCCGCCTGGTTGTGGGCAAGGATGCCCGCGTCGCGGTCCTGTGTTCGCTGCTGATCCCCGGCGGCGGGCAGTTTTACAACGGCGACACGCTCAAGGGGCTGGTGATGCTGGTCGCCTCCCTGGCGCTGCTGGTCACCGTGATCGGCCCGCTGCTGATCGGCGCCTGGTCGCTGGTGGATGCGGCTCAGGTGGCCCGAGGCCGGCGGCCCACCTGGTGATGGAGGGCTCGCAGCAGGCGCCGGTGGGACGGCCGATCGAGCAGCGCGATCCGCAGCCAGCCGGAGCCGAGCCCCTCGAAGGAGCGGCAGTCGCGCAGCAGGATCCGGTGCCGTTCCTCCAGGCCGCGGCGCAGGGGCTCCAGATCGAGGGGCCGGCCCTGCCGCTCGCCGCGCACCAGCAGGAAGTTGGTGGCCGAAGGCATCGGCACCAGATCCGGAACCGCAGCGAGCCGCTCGCGCAGCCAAGCCCCCTCGCGTGCCACCCAGCGCTCCACCCGCGCGCTCCAGCGGGCATGGCCGGGGCGATCGCCGAGCAGGGCCTCCCCCGCCAGCGCCGCCAGGGCGTTCACCGGCCAGGGGTCCCGCCAGCACCCCCATCGTGCCAGCCGTTCCGGGGAGGCCAGGGCGTAACCGAGCCGCAGGCCGGCGATCGCGAACAGCTTGGTGAGGCTGCGGATCACCACCAGGTTCGGGAAGCGATAGAGCAGGGGGACCAGCGACTGGGCCTCGCCGCCGGGCACCAGGGGCAGGAAGGCCTCATCGGCGATCACCAGGGCGAAGCGCTCCAGCAGCGGCTCGAGCGAAGCCCGGCTCCACAGCTGGCCGGTGGGGTTGTGGGGGTTGCAGATCCAGAGCACGTCGCCCGCGGGCGGATCGGGGAAGGGGGCGGGGAAGCGGTCGTCCCAGCGCAGGGGCAACGCCTGGCGTTCGCTGCTGCCGCCCCAGCAGGCCAGCGCGCGGCCGTAGTCGGCGAAACCGGGGGCGCCCAGCAGGCTGCATCCGGCGCCGGCGGCATCGCGCGCCGCCCAGGTGAACAGTTCGGCCGCCCCGTTGCCGGGCAGCACCCAGTCGGCCGGCAGGCCGTGGTGGGCGGCGATGACGCCGCGCAGGGCGGCGTAGCCGCGCTCGGGATAGTCGCGCAGGGGCGAGGCGGCGCCACCGTCGAGGGCCCGGCGCAGGGAGCGCCTCAGCCCGGCGGGCGGACCGAAGGGCACCAGCGAGGCGCTGGCATCGAGCAGGCGGGCCGGGGCGCAGCCCAGCCGCCGAGCCACGGCGATGCGGTTGCCGCCATGGATCTCGATCGCGTCGGACGGCATCGACGGCCCGGGCGCGGGGTCTAGCGTCCTATCACGAACGTTCGAGGCGATGACGCGGCCTGACCGTCCCCCCCTGGCGGAGTTGACGGACGCGATCGGTCGCGTGCTGCTGGGCAAGGAGCATGCGGTGCGGCTGGCCCTGGCCTGCCTGCTGGCCCGGGGGCATCTGCTGATCGAGGACCTGCCGGGGGTGGGCAAGTCGACCCTGGCGGAGGCCCTGGCGCGCAGCTTCGGGCTCGAATTCCGGCGGGTGAGCTTCACCAGCGACCTGCTGCCGGCCGACCTCACCGGCGTGAACGTGTTCGAGCCGGCGGAGGCCCGCTTCCGCTTCCGTCCCGGCCCCCTGTTCAGCCAGGTGCTTCTGGCCGATGAGATCAACCGCGCCAGCCCGCGCACCCAGAGCGCCCTGCTGGAGGCGATGGCGGCGGGGCGGGTGAGCGTGGACGGCACCAGCCACCCGCTGCCGGAGCCGTTCCTGGTGATCGCCACCCAGAACGGCCTCGACCAGGGAGGCACGGCGCCGCTGCCCGAATCCCAGCTCGACCGCTTCCTGATGCGGCTGAACCTGGGCTTCCCGCCCCGGGAGGCGGAGCGGGCCCTGCTGGCGGGCGAGGGCACCAGCAGCGAGGCCCTCGGCCAGCGGCTCTCCCCCGCCGATCTGCTGGCACTCCAGGAACGCTGCTCCCACCAGCACGTCTCCCCGGCGCTCCTCGACTACGTGCTCGATCTGCTGGCCCGCAGCCGCGAACCCGGCCGTGCTGGCCTGCCGCTTTCGCCGCGGGCCGGCCTGGGGCTGCTGGCGGCCGCCCGGGCCTGGAGCCTGATCGAGGGCCGCAACCACGTGATCCCCGACGACGTGCAGGCGGTGGCGGCGGCGGTGTGCGAACACCGGCTCGACGGCGGGCAGCCCGGGGCCACGGCGGGCGAACGGAGCTCCGCGCTGCTGGCGGGGGTGGATGGGCTTCGCTGACCTGACCGACCGGGTGCGGGCGCCGGAGAGCGCGCCGCTGCGGCTGGGCCTGCGCAACCTCTACATCCTGCCCACCCGCTTCGGCTGGCTCTGGCTGGCGGGTGCGGCGCTGCTGCAGGTGGTGGGGATCCAGCTGCAGCGCAACGGCCCGCTGCTGCTGAGCTTCCTGATGCTGGGGCTGTTCCTGCTGGCCCTGCACCTCACCCACTTCAACCTGCAGGGGCTGGTGCTGGAGTGCGGGGCTCCGGAGCCGGGCTTCGCCGGGGGCACGCTCCCCTACCCGATCAGGCTGCAGGTGCCCGGCCGCTGCGAGGGCCTGCGCCTGCGGCTGGGCGACGGCCCCCTGGAGCCGGCCCGCAGCTTCGGCCGGGGGGAGCACCGGCTGGCCCTGGCCTGGCGCCCACCGGCGCGGGGACGGCAGCGGCCGGGGGTAGTGCGGCTGCAGACCAGCGCGCCGCTGGGGCTGTTCCTGTGCTGGAGCCGCTGGCGCCCGCCGGTGGAGCAGCTGATGTGGCCCGCCCCTGTGCCGGGTCCGGTGCGGCGGCTGCCGCAGGGGGAACGACCGCCCCAGCGGGACGCCGCGGCCGGGGCACCGGATCCGCGCCGGGAAGGGAGTGACGACTGGCAGGATCTGCGCCCCCACCGGCTGGAGGATCCGCCCGGCCGGCTGGCCTGGACGCTGGTGGCCCAGGGCCGGGGCCGGCAGGTGAAGGTGTTCGCCGATCCCGGCGCCGACGAGATGCTGCTGGCCCCCGACCCCTCGGTGCCCCACGAGCGGGCGCTCGAGCACCTGAGCGAGCGCATCCGCCGCCTGCACGGCCAAGGCGCCCGCTACGGGCTGGCCCTGCCGGAGCGGCTGATCCCGCCGGCCAGCGGCACCGCCCAGCGCGACCGCTGCCTGGCCGCCCTGGCCCTTGCCCGCTGAGCCGTGGGACGCACCGCCGCACGCCTGCAGTGGCTGACGATGGGGCTGCTGGCCCTCGGGCTCACCGGCGTGAGTCCCGCCCAGCTGCTGGGAGCCCTGGCCATCGGGCTGGGGGCGCTCACGGCCCTGAAGCTGGTGGAAGCGCGGCGGCTGGGGGGAACGGCGGCTGGTGGCGGTGCTGCAGCTGGTGGGGGCGGGGCTTCAGGCGGCGCTGCTGCCCGACCTGGCCCCCAGCCTGCTCCAGGGCGCCACGGTGTTGACCGCCCTGGCGGGGCTGCTGGCCCTGGAGGTGGGCGAAGGGCCCGACTGGCGCTCGCTGCTGCACCGCAGCGTCTCGGTGCTGCTGGCGGCGCTGCCGATGGCGCTGGTGCTGCTGCTGCTGGTGCCGCGCCTGGGCCCGTTCGCCGCCCTGCCGGGGCTGGAGGGCGGCGCGGCGCTGACAGGCCTCAACGACAACCTCGATCCCGGCGGCATCGCCGCCCTGGCCGACGACCCGGGCCCGGCCGCCAGGGTGAGCTTTCCGGCCGGCGGCGGGCCGCCGCCGGAGAACCAGCGCTACTGGCGGGTCCTGGTGCACGACCGCTTCGATGGCCGCCAGTGGCTCGCGGCCCCGGGGGCCCGGCGCGACGGCGCCGCTCTGAACGCGGCACCGGCCGCCGGGGAGCCGGGCAGCCTGCAGGAGCTGTGGCTGTCGGAGCCCAGCGGCCTCACCACCGTGCACTGGAGCGGCAGCGGCAGGCCGGTGGGCGAGGCGCTGCGGCAGGACGGGCGGGGCGAACTGAGGCTGCGGGCGCCGAGCGGCCAGCGCCGTATGTACGCCATCGCCGCAGCTGCCGGAGCGGAGAACGGGCTCTGGCGCCGCCTGCCGCCGCGCCCGCTCGACCTGCAACTGGCCCCGGGCCGCAATCCCCGCCTGGAGGCCCTTGCCGCCGACTGGGCCCGGCTGCCGGCACCGCAGCAGCGGCTGGCGGCGGCCGAGGCCTGGTTCCGCAGCCAGGGCTTCCGCTACACCCGCAGCCCGGGCACCCTGCCGGAGCAGGCCCCCCTGGATGCCTTCCTGTTCGAGCAGCGGGCCGGGTTCTGCGGCCACTTCGCCGGGGCCTTCTCGGCCCTGATGCGCCAGGCGGGCGTACCGGCCAGGGTGGTGAGCGGCTACCGGGGCGGCACCTGGGTGACGGCCATCGGCGGGGGCAGCTACCTCGACCTGCGCCGCTCCGACGCCCACGCCTGGAGCGAGGTGTGGCTGCCGGACCGGGGCTGGCTGCGGGTGGATCCCAGTGCCTGGGTGGCGGCCGGCGCGGCGCCGGCTCCTTCCCTGGCGGGGGCCGGTGCCCTGGGTTGGCTGCAGCGCCAGTGGTGGGGGGTGGACCTGGCCTGGAGCCGCCTGTGGCTGGGCTTCGACCGCCGCAGCCAGGAGGCGCTGCTGGAGCGGCTGCTCGGGGAGCGACGCGAGCTGGTGGGGGCACTGGTGCTGGCGCTGGTGGCCCTGGGCCTGGCGGCGGGGCTGTCACTGCTCGGCTGGCTGGGGCGCCGGGGCGGCAGCGATCCGCTGCGCCGCGAACTCGAGCGCAGCCTGGCGCTGCTGGCCCGCCAGGGCCTGGCGCCCGCACCGGGGGAGACCCTGCCCCGCTTCCTCGCCCGCGTGCAGGGGCAGCGGCCCGCCTTGGCGGAGGACCTCGCCGCCCTGGCGGAGGCCTACGGCACCGCCCGCTTCGCTCCCCCGAGGAGCGGCAGCAACGCGGCAGACCTGCGGGAACTGCGCCGCCGCCGGCTGGGCCGGCAGCTCCGCCATCGGAACGCCCGCACCGGCAACGGCGCGGGGCATGCTGGACAAGCATCGGAGCCAACGGACTGATGGTCGGCCCCTCCCCACCACGCCGGGCACGGATCCTGGTTGGGCTTCTTCTCCTCTGGGGGACCGCAGCGTCCCCACAACTCCAGCCGCCGTCCCAGGCCCAGGAGGCCATGGTGCAGTGGCGGCAGCAGATCCAGACCAGCTTCGGCAGCGGATCGATCCCGTCCCCGGCGTCCTACGGGCCCCTGGCTCCGGCGGCAGCCCCCGCCTCTCCAGCCAAGCCAGCAGCCCCGGCCCGCGACACGCCACCGACCCCCTCCGTTGCCAGGACAGGGGCCGCGGGGGCAGCGAGCACCCCGGCACCGCCTGCAGCGGACACCACCTGCCCGCCGCTGCGGGTTTCGGAGATGACCCGGATCCGGGCGGGTCGTCCGGTTCGTGTCAGGGGCGGCAACTGCCTGATGGAGTTCAACTGAGAGCCGGTCCCGAAGCGTCCCGCCCCACCAACCCCCACAACGGAGGCGGCGCAGCGGAGCCATTGGGGCTACAACGGACCGACCCGGGTGCAACCGCCATGGTCGGATCAGCCGCTGCCCTCTCTCGCCTGAGCCCGCGGGGGCCCCTGCCCCGGATGGTGGCGATGGCCCTGGCCATGTCGGCCGCGGCAGTGTCGGTTCAGCCGCCGGCGAGGGCCGCCAATGACGGCGATCTGATGAAACTGCTGGGCCAGCGCCGCTGCCCCGGCTGCCGCCTCCAGGACGCCGATCTGGTGCATGCCGACCTGCGGGACGCCGACCTCAGCGGCGCCCGGCTGCAGCGGGCGAACCTGGGCCAGGCCCGTCTGGATGGGGCCATCCTCAGCGGAGCCGACCTCAGCTTCACCAGCCTCCAGGGGGCCTCTCTGCGCGGGGCCGATCTGCGGGGGGCCCGCCTCGAAGGCACCGACCTGCGCCACAGCGATCTCAGCGGCGCCCAGCTCGATCCCGGCGCCCTCTCCCGCAGCCACTGGGAGCAGGCCAGGGGGGTGAATCCGAGCCAGTTGAGCTACCCCGAGCTCCACAACGCCGGGGTGGAAGCGTCCGTGGCCGGTCGCCAGCCGGAGGCCGAAAGGCTGTTCGGCGAAGCGATCCGTCAGCAGCCCGATGCACCGGTGAGCTGGGTGGCCCGCGGCATCGCCCGCAGCGAACAGGGCAAGATCGAACTGGCCGTGGCCGACCTTGACTACGCCGCCTCCCTCTACGAACAGGGCGGCGACGTCACGACGGCCCAGGAACTGCGCCAGGTGTCGGGCCAGCTGCAGAAAGCCCCCGGCCAGAACCGGGGGGGCAACGGCATGGGCGGCCAGTTGCTCAACGGCGCGATGGGCCTGGCCAGCAGCCTGGCCCCCCTGGCGGTGAAGTTCCTGGTGCCGCTGGCCCTGTAGGAGGGGAGGCGTTGCTGGAGGGCGGCCCTCAGTTGGCACCGCCCATGAAGCGGCGGGCATCCTCAGTGCCAGGGCGATAGCCGTAGCCGAAGGTGCCTCCATCGTTGTCATCGATGATGCGCGGCGTGACCAGGATCACCAGCTCGCGCTTGGCCCTGTTGCTGCTGGAATCACGGAAGAACTGGCCCACCAGCGGCATGTCGCCGAGGATTGGCCATTTCCGAACTTCCTGATTATCAGCGTCGGAGATGACACCCGTGAGAATGAGTGTCTGGCCATCCCGGACACGGGCGCTGCCGGTATCGAGACGCCGCACCGCCAGGATCTCGATGTCGCCACAGTTCGGAACGGGCTGAGTGCGAACCGTGGCGGAGATCGCCGGCGACATGGAGAAGGTGACGAAGCCGTTGTCGTCGATCTTGGAGACACGGGCACCAAAGGTGAGGCCGGAGATGCCGAACTCAGGCTGGCAGGTGGCGGACGCGCCGTTCTCACCAGCCTGAACGGTGTAATTGGTGATCACCTGCTCGCCCACGGTGACGTACGACTCATTCGCCTTGGTGCGGCCGATCGTGGCCTGATCGCCACCGGGGGAACCCGAGGTGTTAGAGCCCAGGGCCTGGATGTTGACGGCCACCTGATCCTCACCGGTGCGGAGTTCTTCTGGGTTTTCGCTCAGAATCAGGGTGGGACTTGCCAGGACTTTGGTTGAGCGGGATTCGATCTGTGCCCTCACAAAGTCGTAGAAGTTGTCACGCCCATAGGACAGTCCTGGGTTGCGCCTGGTGCCAGCAAAGAAACCACTGACACTTGCCCTGGGATTCTGGGTTCCGAACTGGGCACCGCCGATCGCGTTGGTACCAGCTTCTGCAGTGACGGTGACACGGCCATTCTCATCAACCTCAATAGCAGTGTCTGGATCCACCACGCGCCCGAAAGCCTCCTCCGTGGGCGGCAACGCACTGCCGAACGCACCCAACAGCTGGCCGCTGTTGTTGACGATGAAGTTATTCCCGTAGCGGAAGGCAAAGCTGTTGTCGATCTGCTTGTCATTGTCGAGGGTGACATCCAGGATCTTCACGGAAAGCGCCACCTGACGCTGGCGAAGATCGAGCTGCTTGAGGTATTGCTCCGCCACGGCCACCAGCGAGGGACTGCCCACCAGGGTGATCGTGGAGAGGCGGGAGTCACTGGTGGCCTGCAGACCCACCAGGGGGCCAGTGGAGGCGCCATAGGCCTCGACCGACGTCTGGGTACCGCCCACGGTGGTGGCGGAATTGGGCCCGCCCTGCACGGCCTGGGTCTGGGCCACACCCTGGGTGACGGCCGTGGTGATCGTGTTGGTCTTGGTGACGGTGGCGCCCAGATTGGCCAGGTAGTCGGCGGCGGAGTTGGATGCCACCTGGTTGAGCCGGTACACCTTCGAGAGCTGGGCACCAAAGCTCTTGCCCAGCACCTTGGGCCCGGCGAAGATCGTGTTGCCGTCACGCCTGCCCTGGATGCCGGCCGCCATCAGGGCCGAATTGATCGCACGGCCGTAGTTTTCGTTTCGGAAGGCGATCGAGATCGGGCGGGAAAGCGTGGGCGGAGTGGCTCCCGGGCCGCCGGCCGTGGATTCATCCACATACACGAAGCCGTAGCCCCCCACCCGGCTGAGGGCCATCAGCACGTCCTTGGCCGGCGCGTTCTTGAGGGTCATCGTCACCGGCGGTCCGCTGACGTTCACGTAGCTGGGGTTGGCGATCATCATCGTGCCCACCGCCATGTCGCCCACCGGCGGTGCCACGGCCCGGGCCTGCAGCGGCGGCGCGTACACCGGCTGGGCCACCCGGCCCGGCTCCCGCAGGTTCGGACGCAGCGACTGCAGCGAAGGCTGCACCGGCGCCGGGAAGGTGATGATCAGATTCACCCCGTCGGCGCTCACCAGCGGCCGGTTCACCTGGAAGCCGGACACGGGCGTGACCGCCAGGCGGTAGGACGTGCCGGCCCCATCGATGTCGATGCTCTGAAGCCCCGCCTCCGGCAGGGAAAGCCGCTGCGGGCCGCGCCGCAGCACCGACGGCACCGAGGTGGTGAGACGGCCCTGCCAGCCGCTGGACGTCACGTTCTGCTGCAGCTGGGGAGCGGTGCCTACGCCTTCGATCACCAGCTCCACCGAATCCGGCAGCCGCCGCACCTTCATCTGCAGCGGCCGGCTGCCCGGCGGGATCACCACGGGGGTGCCGCCCTGGGTCTGGGCCCACACGCCAGACGGCACCAGGGACGGAGCCATCAACAGGGAAGCCAGCAGGAGTGGAGCGCAGCAGCGAGGGCGGAGGGTTCGATGCATGCTGCGCTGGCGCAAAGGACCGCCCATCCGAGTGACGGGCGGATGGTATCGGGAATGCGGCGGATCCACCACGCCAGGAGGGCCAGGCCCAGGGCCGGAAGCGACCAGCTCAGCGGGGCGGCGGAGCCGGTGCCGGCGCGGCCCCGGCCGGTGGGGCAGCCGCAGCGGCAGGCTCGGCGTTCGCTCCGGGCGGGCGGGTATAGAGGCTCAAGGCCACTTTGAGCACCACGGCCGCCGGATTGGACAGCGCCTTCGGATCGGCGCTCTTGGGTTCGTCGAGGCTGAGGTTGAGATCGTTCTGCACGACCAGGATGCTCAGGTCCTCCACCCGCCGCAGGAAGGCCAGCAGAGCCGGGTAAGGGCCACGCGCCGACATCAGCACCGTGCGCCGCTGCAACCCCTCGATCTCGATCGGCGCGCCCGGTGCCGCGGGCGGCGCCGCCGGGGCGGGCGGGGGCTGCGTTGCCCCGGGCAGGGGCTGGCCGCCCCCGGGAGCGGCAGGGGTGGCCATCGCATTCGGCCGTGGAGTGGGCGGCGGCGGCGGTGCTGTGACGGCCTGGGGCTCGAACAGGTCGAGCTGCACGCCGGCGGCACGGGCCTCCCGATCCAGCATCGCCAGGAAGGTGCCCGGGTCGCCCCGGCCCGTCACCACCTCCACCAGACGAACCTTCTGGGCCAGCCCCTTCTCCTCGTTCTGGTCCAGCACCTTCAGCTGGCCGCGCAGCAGCGTCACCTCATCCCGCAGGTTCTGCAGCTGGCGCAGACGCTCGGAGTCCTGGCGGAACGCAAGCCACTGGGGGATCAACAGCGATCCGGCCAGCAGGGCCGCCACCACCCCTCCTGCCGCCACGGGCGCCCAGAACCAAATCCGCCGAAGCAGCCGGGCCGAGATCCGCGGAGCGCCCTGCTGAAGGTTGGTCATGGCATCAGTCCCTCCGACTCCACCAGCTTCAACCGTTTGACCATGCCCTCGGCACCAAGGCGCTGCATCACCTCAAGCTGCTGCTGGGGCTGGAGCCTGGCGGACGGGGCATTGATCGTGAACACCACCGGCGGCGGCAGGCCTCGCCGCTTGCGGGGGTCGTCCGGCGTGGTGGCCTCGTTCTGACGTTCCAGCCGTTCCAGCGCCACCTGCTCGCCCATCAGGAAGGGCGAGCGCTTCAGATCCAGCTGCATCGCATTGATCCGGGCGAAAGCCAGCGGATCATCCGCACGGCCGCGGATCACCAGGGCGGTTTCCCCGGCAGCGGCACTGAGCAGCTGCACGCCCTCGGGGGTGCGCAGCTGCAGTTCAGACAGCAGCGCCGACGACGCACGCACGCTGGTGAGGGCCTCCGCCAGGCGACGGTTGGTGGCCAGCAGCGCCTCCACCCGCGTGCGCCTCGCCTGCAGGTCGGCGCGCAGGGCATTGGCCTGGCCTTCGTACTGCACCAGCTCGCCCATGCGGGCCTTCACCATCTGGTGGCTCACGAACACCAGCGCGAGCGCCGCCAGCACCGCCCCCACCGAGGCCGCTCCGATCAGCGCTCCCTGGCGCAGCAGCGAAGGCCGCTCGCCCAGCGCCTGGGCCAACGAATCGACCCCAAGGCGCTCTCGGCGCTGCCGCAGCAGATCCAGCACCGGCGGCTGCAGGCTGGTCATCGCTTCGTCTCCTGCACCGCCAGCCCCTTGAGCACCAGCGACCCGTAGGGCTCACAGGACATCACCTCGGCGGTGGTGCCGAGGTCGTCCTCGAGGCCAGGGGGCAACGGGAACGGTGCCGCCAGCAGCAGCCTCAACCGCCGAGCCTGGGGATCGCGGCGACGCAGGAAGGCCAGGCAGCGTTCCAGCTCCAGCCGCAGCGGCTCATCCCCGATCGGCAGCACCCGCTCGAACACCGGCAGCCCCGCCCGCAGCACCATCAGCCGGCAGCCGCCCTCCCGGTGATCGAGCACGGCGATCAGCTCGTCGTCCGGAGCTTCCGCCAGCAGCGGAAGCAAGGCCAGGTATTCACAAGCCTGAGCCGGGGCCAGCCGCTCCAGGTGGGCCCCCGCCAGGTTGAACACATCCACCCAGGCATCCACGAGGGCCGTGGGAGCAGCGGCCAGCAGCATCCGCGCCGGTACCCCCGGTCGACCCGGCAGGGGCTGGAGGTCGAGGGTGGCCTCCTCCAGGGAGAAGGGGAAGCGCAGGTCGGGATCGACCTGCCGCAGGGCTTCCAGCGGATCCTCCGGCATCTCGTCGAAGGGCCAGGCCACCACCCGCCAATGCGCCGCTGCCGGCGGCAGGGCCACCAGCAGATAGGCGTCGAGCAGGTTGTCGCGCACCAGCAGGTCGCCGATCAGATCGCCGAGCGGCTCCTTCTCCAGCGGCATCCCCTTCTTGCAGGTGAGCGGCGGCAGGGGGACATCGAGGGTCACCGGCTCCGGCTGGCCGCGGCGCAGCACCTGACCCTGGAGGGCGTCGTCATCGAGTTCCAGCAGCACCAGCGACGGGAACATCTGGGACCGGATCGGCCGGAGGCGGTCCTGGACCTCGTCGATCAGCCCGGAGAACACCCGATCCGCTACCCATCAATGGGAGGAACCTACCGAAATCCGGGCGTAGGCGCATCCCACTCAGCGCCAGGGAAGTCCGGTTCCCACGGCGTCCGTGATCGAAGCGAGGCCATGGAGCTGGAGCTGGCGGCCCAGTCCTTCCAGGATGGCCGGCACCAGATCGGGTCCCTCGTAGATCCAGCCGGTGTAGAGCTGCACCAGGGAGGCGCCGGCCGTGATCCGCTCCCAGGCCGTCTCGGGCGAGTCGATCCCGCCCACGCCCATCAGGGGCAGGGCCGGACCGGCGGTGGCCCGCAGGCGCCGCAGCACCTCGAGAGCACGGCGGCGCAGGGGGCGGCCGCTCAGCCCGCCGGCCTCCTCTGCCAGCGACCGGCCGCTCTGGACCAGCCGACGCTCCGCCAGCCCCAGGCGATCGAGGCTGGTGTTCACGGCGATCACGCCGGCCAGCCCCTCCTCGTAGGCCAGGCGGGCGATCGCATCGATGGCGTCGTCCTCAAGGTCGGGGGCGATCTTCACCAGCAGCGGCGGGCAGCCGGGCAGGCGGCGCAACCGCTCCACCAGCCGGCGCAGCAGGGTCTCGTCCTGCAGATCCCGCAGCCCCGGCGTGTTCGGCGAGCTCACGTTCACCACGGCGTAGTCGGCCAGGGGCGCCAGCAGCTCCAGGGAGGAGGCGTAGTCGTCGGGTGCCCGCTCCAGGGGCGTGAGCTTGGACTTGCCCAGATTGATGCCCAGCACCGCAGGCCGCTGGCCCGCCGGCGGCAGCGACTGGCGCTCCAGGCAGCGAAGCATCGCCTCGGCACCGTCGTTGTTGAAGCCCATCCGGTTCAGGGCCGCCCGTTCCGTCGCCAGGCGGAACAGCCGCGGCCGGGGATTGCCGCTCTGGCGATACCAGGTGACGGTGCCCAGTTCGGCGAAGCCGAAGCCGAAGCGATCCCACACCGCCGCCGCCACGCCGTTCTTGTCGAACCCAGCCGCCAGACCCACCGGGTTGGGGAAGCGGCAGCCGAACAGGGTCTGCTCCAGTCGTGGATCCCGCCGCTGCAGCTCGGCTGCCAGCCCCTCCAGGGTGCCGCGCACCAGCGGCCAGTTGCGGCGCAGGGCCACCTGGCCGAGGGTGGTGAGGGTGAGGCGGCTGAGCTGTTCCGCATCGGCGCCGTCGTCGCGGGTGAGCAGCGGGCCGACGAAGCGGCGGTAGAGCGCCTCGGTGCCGCCGGGGGGTCTCCCTTCCGCCGGATGGCTCGGCATCGTGCCCTCCCTCACTCCCTGGACGCCAATCCTCCCGCGTCGCGTTCCAGGCGCCAGCGGCTGCCGTCGATCGGCAGCACCCGCCAGTCCCGCCAGGTCCAGGCCGCGCTGCGGCCCTCCAGGCTGCGGATCGGCATGTCCACCAGCCGGGCCAGCTCCACCAGGCTCAGGCCGTAGCCCCCCGTGGCCAGGCGCTCGGCCAGCTCCAGCCTCCCCAGCAGCTGCTGCAGCTCCGCCGGGGCTGGATCGTCGGTCGCCGGCACCAGCTCCGGCTCCGGCGTCAACTCCGGCGCGATCGATGCCGATGACGCCGCGCTGCCGGGGGCAGCCAGCACGGGCCGCTGCCCGCGGGCAAAGGCCACGGCGATGGCATCGCAGCGGTCGTTGTCAGGGTCGCCGCTGTGGCCCCGCACGTGCACAAGCGAGACACCAGGCAGCCGGGCGGCATCCAGCTGCTCCCACAGGTCGCGGTTCAGCACCGCGCCGCCGGAGGCCGTGCGCCAGCCCTTGCGCTTCCAGCCGGCCAGCCACTTCTGCAACCCGTCGATCAGATAGCGGCTATCGGTGCGGATCACCAGATCGGGGGACCGGTGCTGCTCCCGCAGCACCTCAAACAACGCCAGGGCAGCGGTGAGCTCCATGCGGTTGTTGGTCGTGGCCCGGTCAGCCCCACCCAGTTCCCGTCGGGAGCCATCCTCGTAACGGAGCAGGGCGCCCCAGCCGCCGGGGCCGGGATTGCCGCTGCAGGCACCGTCGCAGGCGGCGGCCACCACACGCATCGGCTGCTTTGCCATCCCCACCCCTTGCCAGCTCCGGTTCAATGGGTCTCTTCACCCAGGCCCGGTGGGCCCTGGCGTCCTGACCATGAAGCGAACTTACCTGGCCCTGGCGGGACTGTCCCTGGCTGTCTCGGCTGCCCCTGCCCTGGGGCCTTCCCTGGTTCGGGCCGCCGGCCTGTTCCAGGCCCAGCCGGTGGATGCCTCCCGCTTTGCCGTGCTGGCGAAGCCCGTGGGCAGCGGCGACTGGAGCCTGCTGGTACTCGAGCAGCTCCGCTCCGCCCCCCTCTGCTGGCAGCCCCGCGCCGATGGCCTGGTGGATCCCAGCCTCAACCGCTTCGACTACACCGGCATCTGCGCCCGCTACCTCGACAGCAACGGGTACTCGCTGAGGGTGGGGGATCAGGATCTGGGCGCCAGCCACCGCCTGCGGGTTCAGCAGGTGGGCTCCACCCTCCAGCTCCAGGCCCTCGCCCCGGACCAAGGCACGGTGCTGGTGGTGGGGCGTGCCCCGGTGCCGTTGCGCGACCGTGATGGCTTCGTGGCCCTCCAACTCGAGCCGGGCTGGGAACTGCAGCGGCGCAGCTACGGCAGCCAGACCCTCAACCACCTCTACTTCGCCAGTGCCACGCCGCTCACGGACCTGCAGGCGATGAGCACACCTGCCGGCCTGGTGGCACCACCACCACCCGGAGCTCCTCCATCCCTGGAGCGGGCCCTCGCCGGCGTGAGCCCGAGTGGCCGGAATGTGCGGCAAGATCGGGCCTCAAGTCCACCGCGGGCGGAGCGGATGAGCCGGCTGGATCAGGCCCTGAACGCCACCAGCGGCGGTCGTCGCCAGGCACGGCAGATCAGCTCTCCCCCCTGGTCAGCACCCACCACGGATCCCGAAGCTCCGCCATCCACGCCGGCGGGTCGGGCGGTGGCTCTGCAGGTGATCCCCTTCCAGGAATGAGCAGGAGCGAGGGGGCCGGTCGAGGATCAGGCCAGTTGACGCACCGGCAACACCCTCCTCCCCCTCCCCGGCCAGCACCCGTAACGTTCCGACGTGTGAGGAGTGCGGGACGATCCTTTCGGGGTCGAAACGAGGACAGACTCCCGAAATCCGTTCCAACTCAACAGCCCCGCCTTCGGCGGGGTTTTTTCTTGGTCATGGTCCCGCGGACCGAGCCCGGCCCCACCAGCATCCCCAACTCCATGAAAAAGGCCGGTCCCCGAAGGAACCGGCCGCTGGGGCGGAACAGGGGGCCGGCCTGAGCCGGCCCGCCAGCCTCACTTGACGGTGACCTTGCCGCCGGCCTCTTCGATGGCCTTCTTCAGGGCCTCGGCTTCGTCCTTGGACACGCCTTCCTTGACGGCCTTGGGGGCAGCCTCCACGAGGGCCTTGGCTTCGCCCAGGCCGAGGCCGGTGGCCTCGCGGACGGCCTTGAGCACCTTGATCTTGGCGGCGGCGTCGAAGCTCTCGAGAACGACATCGAACTCGGTCTTCTCTTCGACGGCCTCGGCGGCGGCGCCAGGAGCGGCAGCGGCCACGACGACGCCGGCGGAGGCGGCGGCGGACACGCCGAAGGCCTCCTCGATCTGCTTGACGAGCTCGGAAGCCTCAAGCAGGGAGAGGGTTTTCAGCTGTTCGAGAATCTGGTCAGTGGTAGCGGACATGGTTGAGGATCAGCAACAGATCGGGGGGAATGGACGGATCGATCGGGGAGCCCGATGGAACGGTCGGGAAAGGAGGAAGGCCTCAGTCGGCCTTGCCCTCGCCGTCGGCGTGCTGCTTGAGCGCCCGGGCGAGACCAGAGGGAACTTCGTTGATGCCCACCGCCAGCTTGGTGGCCACGGCATTGATCGCACCGGCGATCTGGGCCATGAGCACCTCCTTGGAGGGCAGCTCCCCGATGGCCTTGATGTCGTTCTGCGAGAGGAGCTTGCCTTCGAAAAGGCCGCCCTTCACTTCCGACTTCTTCGTGTCCTTCTGGAAGGACTGCACGGCCTTCACCGCACCGCCCACATCCCCTTTGACGAGGACGAAGGCATTGGTGCCGGTGAGCAGGGAGTCGAGTTCCGACCAGGCGCTGTCGCCATCGATGGCCCGGCGCATCAAGGTGTTCTTGGTCACCTTGCAGACGCCGTTGGCGGCCTGGAGACGGGAGCGGAGATCGCTCATCTCCTTGATGGTGAGGCCCTTGTAATCGAGGACCAGCGCCATTTCGGCTTCACCGAGGAGCCCCTTGAGCTCTTCGACGATCTGTTGCTTGTTCTCCAGCGTGCGGCCCATGGGAATGTGGAACGGAGGAAGGGAACAAGCCGGACACGCGGCCCCGGAAGCCCTGCGGCGCACCGCATGGCCTGCTTGCCGGAATGCCGGAAGCACCTCGAGGCCGCTGCTGCTTCATTCCGTTCGAGCGCCCTCGCACGAGGGTTCTCCATGGGATCAAGCGTCGCGTGCACCTCGGCAGGGATTACGTGCTCCGGATCCGGCTCGGGGCCGGGGCCCGGAACTGGCCACCTGCTGTCTCGGGTAGGGCGCGTGCCCTTCTGGCCGAAGCCAGTTGATAACCATACATCAGAGCCCTTCCCCTTCTGGGCGAGGACCCTGGCCTGCACAGTCAGAACCCCGCCCTGCCGGAGCAGGACGGGGTTCGAGCACGCCGCGGTGCAGCCTTGGCGCCGCTGTCCCGGAGGCCTCAGCTCTCCTTCTTGATGTCCTGGAGGGCGGAGAAATCCACCTGAACCGACGGGCCCATGGTGGAGGTGACGTACAGCGAGCGCCAGTAGCGGCCCTTGGCGCCGCTCGGCTTGTTGCGGTCGATGGTTTCCTGCAGGGCCTTGAGGTTCTCGAGCAGCTTCTCGGGAGTGAAGCTGGCCTTGCCGAAGCGCACGTGCACGATGCCGGAGCGATCGGCGCGGAACTCGAGCTTGCCGGCCTTGAACTCGTTGATCGCCGCGCCCAGGTCGGCGGTGACGGTGCCGGCCTTGGGGTTGGGCATCAGGCCGCGGGGGCCGAGCACCCGGCCGAGCTTGGCCACCTTGGGCATCATGTCCGGGGTGGCGATCAGCAGGTCGAAGTCCATCGCGCCACCGGCGATCGCTTCCACCAGGTCGTCGTCGCCGGCCAGATCGGCACCGGCGGCCTTGGCCTCGGCCACCTTCTCGCCGCGGGCGATCACGGCGATCCGCACGGTCTGGCCGGTGCCGTGGGGCAGGGCCACGGTGGTGCGCAGCTGCTGGTCGGTGTACTTGGGGTCGATGCCCAGACGCACGTGGGCCTCGATCGTTTCATCGAACTTGGCGGTGGCGTTGGCCTTCACCAGTTCGATCGCCTCGAGGGGCTCATGGGCACGGTCCTCGACCTTGGCGGCGAGGGCGGCAAAACGCTTGGAGATTTTCGGCATGGAGGGAAGGGGTGCGAGCGACCGCAGGCGGTCTCCCCCGGTAGGTGAACGGAAGGGAACGAGGCGACTCCGGCACGGGGCCGGAGGGGGCTCATTCCTTGACGGCGACGCCCATGTTGCGGGCGGTGCCCTCGATGATGCGCATCGCCGATTCGACGCTGCTGCAGTTGAGGTCGGGCAGCTTGGTGCGGGCGATCTCCTCGAGCTGGGCCCGGCTGATCGCACCCACCGACCCCTTGGCGGACGTGGCGGCACCCTTGTCGATGCCGGCAGCCTTGGAGATCAGCACCGAAGCGGGCGGGGTCTTGGTGATGAAGGTGAAGCTGCGGTCTTCGAAGACCGAGATCTCCACCGGGATCACGTACCCGGCCTTGTCCTGGGTGCGGGCGTTGTACTCCTTGCAGAACGCCATGATGTTGACCCCGTGCTGACCGAGGGCGGGGCCCACCGGAGGTGCGGGGTTGGCTTTGCCGGCATCGAGGGCCAGCTTGATCACGGCTACGACTTTCTTGGCCATCGGCTGGGCTACGGAGGGGCTCCCTGACGGAAGCGGGGACGAAACCTCCCCGAAGGGAGACGGAATCTCCCCGAAGGGAGAGGTGCGGATTCCACAGGGGAATCAGAGAACGTACTCCCCGGAGGGAGCTGCGGATCGCCGGAGCCCGATGGGGTCGCGGCGGGCCGGTGGCACCGGGCGGTGCCACCCAGGGCCGTCCTCCGCAGGGAGACGGCCGGCCCGGGGGATCAGTTCTGCTTGCTGATCTGGGAGAACTCGAGCTCCACCGGGGTTTCCCGGCCGAAGATCGAGAGCAGGGCCTTGAGCTTGCTGCGCTCTCCGGACACCTCGATCACCTCGCCCTGGAAGTCCTTGAACGGACCGGCGGTGACCAGGATCTGATCGCCCTCGGCCAGGTCGACCTTCACCACAGGCTTCTTCTCGGCCGCCCGCTTGAAGATGCGGTCGACCTCCGAGCGGCTGAGGGGGCGGGGCTTGATGTGGCCGCGTGCCTTGCCGGTGGCACGCCGCTCCTCCTGGCCCACGAAGTTGATGACGTTGGGCGTGCTGCGCACGGCCATCATCGTGTCCTCGTCGAGGATCATGCGCACCAGCACATAGCCGGGGAACACCTTCTCCTCGATCGACTGGCGGCTGCCGTCCTTCTTGAGCTTCACCCCGGGCGTCTGGGGGATCTCGATCTCGAGGATGCGGTTATCGACCCCCAGGGTCACGGCCCGCTGCTCCAGGGTGGCCTTCACCTTCTTCTCGCAGCTGGAGGCCACCTGCACCGCGTACCAGCGGGCCACCTGGGGCTTTTCGCCGCCCGGCTGCTCCCCCTCGGGGCTCACGACACCCTCAGCGGCAGGCGCGCCCTCACCGGCGGGTTCCAGCGCATCGGCGGTCACCTCGGCCGCCGCCGGCAGCTCCAGCACCTCGGCTTGGTCGTGGTCGATCTCGGACACGGCAGACAGGGGGGAGGACATCAGCGGAACACCTGCAGCGACAGCCAGTTGTAGAAGCGATCGATCGCGGCGATCGCCGCGGCCGACAGGCCGACCATCAGGATCACCGCCACCGATTCGCTAAACAGCTGCTGACGGCTGGGCCACACCACCTTGCGCAGCTCGTCCATCGTGGCGGCGATGAAACCACCCTCCGGTTCCGGGCCGAGGGGCGACTCGGCAACCGCAGGCGCATCGAGGGCCGGCTCGGGCCGTTCGTCGGCGCGGCTGGAGGGAGGGGTGGTGGCTGGATCCACAGGGGGGAGACGCTGGGATGCGTCGTCACGCATCGCAAACAACCACCCTACCGGACGTCCTCCCCTGCCTCTGCCGCAAGCGCGCGGAAGCGCAGCGGAGCCCCCTCTTCGCCGCCGGACTCCACCCGCACCCCCCGGGCACCGCGGAAATGCTCCGCCAGCAGCTCGGTGGCCAGGGGGTTCTCGATGCGGCGACGCAGCACCCGCCGCAGGGGCCGGGCGCCGTACTCGGGCTCGTAGCCCTGGCGGGCCAGCAGGGCCACCACCTCCTCGTCCACCTCCAGCGACAGCTGCTGCTCCCGCAGCAGGCCCGCCAGCTCGGCCAGTTGGAGGCGCACGATCCGCTGCAGATCGGCAGGGCCGAGGGGCCGGAAGCGGATCACCTCGTCGATGCGGTTGAGGAACTCCGGGCGGAACTGGCGGGCCAGCGCCTCGTCGACGGCCAGCTCGAGGCGCCGGTCGGCCTCCGGATCCGCCTCCCCCTCAGCCCCGGCGCCGCGGGCCCGCTCCAGGATCGCCCGGCTGGCCAGGTTGCTGGTCATGATCACCACGGTGTGGCGGAAGTCGACGGTGCGGCCCTGGCTGTCGGTGAGCCGCCCGTCGTCGAGCACCTGCAGCAGCAGGTTGAACACCTCGGGATGGGCCTTCTCCACCTCATCGAGCAGAAGCACCGCATAGGGGCGGCGCCGCACCGCCTCCGTGAGCTGGCCGCCCTCCTCGTAGCCCACGTAGCCCGGAGGCGCCCCCACCAGCCGGGCCACGGCGTTGCGCTCCATGAATTCGCTCATGTCGAGCCGCACCAGCGCCTCCGCCTCGTCGAACAGGGCGGCGGCGAGGGCCTTGGCCAGTTCGGTCTTGCCGACGCCGGTGGGGCCGAGGAACAGGAACGAGCCCACCGGCCGGGTGGGCGACTGCATGCCGGCCCGGGCCCGCCGGATCGCCGCGGCCACCGCCGCCACCGCCTCGGGCTGGCCGATCACCCGCTCCGCCAGCCGCTGCTCCAGCTCCAGCAGCTTCTGGCGCTCACCCGCCAGCAGCCGCTGCACCGGGATGCCGGTCCAGCGGGCCACCACGTCGGCGATGTCGCCCTCCTCCACCTGCTCGCGCAGCAGGGGGTCCCCCTGCAGCTCGGCCTCCAGGGCCGCCCGCCGCTGCTGCACGCCGTGGAGCGCGTCGTGGCGGAGGCGGGCCGCCTCCTCGTACGCGCCGTCGCGCTCGGCCTCGGCGATGGCATGGCGAAGATCCTCGTCCTGCTGCAGCAGCTCCCGCAGTTCCGCCAGCCGCTCGCGCTCCTCGGCCCAGCGGCGGTGCAGGGCCTCAAGGTTCTCGTGGGCCCGGCGGCGCTGCTCCTGCCGCTCCAGGCGCTCCTCCAGGGGCGCCGTTTCCGCCGCCAGCAGGGCCAGCTCCACCCGCCGCAGCTCGGCCTCCGCCTCCTCCACCACCCGCGGCTTGGAGGTCACCTCCATCTTCAGCTGGGCGGCGGCCTCGTCCACCAGGTCGATGGCGGAATCCGGCAGGCTGCGGTCGGCGATGTAGCGATCGGCCAGGCGGGTGGCGGCCACCAGGGCGCCATCGGTGATCGGAACCCCATGGTGGAGCTCATAGCGCTCCCGCAGACCCCGCAGGATCTGCAGACAGGTGTCGCGGTCGGGCTCGCGGATCACCACCTGCTGGAAGCGGCGATCGAGCGCCGGATCCTTCTCGATCGTGCGCCGGTAGTCCTCGGGCGTGGTGGCACCGATGCAGCGGAGGTCGCCGCGGGCCAGGGCCGGCTTGAGGATGCTGCCGGCATCGGCGCTGGAGCGGTCGGAGCTGGCCACCGCATGCAGTTCATCGATGAACAGCACCACGCCGCCGCCCTCGCCGGCATCGGCTTCGCGCACCTCCTCCAGCACGCTGCGCAGCCGTTCCTCGAACTGGCCGCGGAACTTGGCCCCGGCGATCAGGGCGCCCAGATCCAGGGCCACCAGCCGCAGGTTGCGCAGGGAATCGGGCACCTCGCCGGCCACGATCCGCTGGGCCAGGGACTCGGCCACGGCGGTTTTGCCCACGCCCGGTTCGCCGATCAGCACCGGGTTGTTCTTGCTCCGGCGGGAGAGCACCTGGATCAGCCGGCGGATCTCCGTGTCGCGACCGATCACCGGATCCAGCGCCCCGGCCCGGGCGGCGGCGGTGAGATCGCGGCCGTAGCGCTCGAGGGCCCCCGGTTCCGGGGCATCCGCAGGGTCCAGGCGCAGCCCGCCCGCCTCGGGAGCCCCCGGGCCCGCGGAGGCGGCGGGCGGTGACGCGACGCCCCGGTCGGCGTCGATCCAGTCGTCGCCCCGGCGGCTGGGCAGGGGGGGCAGGGAGGGGGCTGCCGGCGGCGACGCGACCGCCACCGATGAGGAGGGCGGCGGGGGCGGCGCCTCCGGCGGGGGCGCGGCACGGCGGGGAACCGCGGCGGGGCGCAGCTGCCGCAGAAGCAGGTCTTCGCTGAGGCCCTCGTCCGCCAGCAGGCCGGCGGCCAGGCGGGGTTCGTCGAGCAGGGCCAGCAGCAGGTGGGGCACGTCGATCAGCCGCGAACCCCAGGCGCCCCGGCGGCGGTCGGCTGCCTCGAGCAGATCCTCGAGCGCCTCCCCGATGTAGAGGGTGTCGTCGGGCGCTTCGGGCTGGTCGGCGCAGAAGGCCTCCAGCCGATCCAGCACCCGGTCGCTGTCGAGGGGGAGCGGATCGGTCCAGGAGGCGAAGCGCCGGTCCTGCAGCAGGTTTAGCAGGAGGTGCTCCACGTCCATCGCCCCGTGGCGCCAGCGGCGGGCCCGGTCCTGGCTGGCGAGCAGCAGATCCCAGGCGGCGTCGCTGAAACGGTCGGGGTCGGCGGTGAGGCTGGCCGGCGCGGGGGCGGCGTCGATGTCGCTGGGCATGTCAGGCGGTGGCGGCCCGGGACGAGAGCTCGATCAATTCGATCCGATAGCCATCCGGATCCTCCACGAAGGCGATCACCGTGCTGCCCCCCTTCACCGGCCCGGGTTCCCGCACCACCGTGCCGCCGCGCTCGCGGATCGCCGCGCAGGTGGCGGCCACGTCGTCGCAGCCGATGGCGATGTGGCCGTAGGCGCTGCCCAGCTCGTAGTGATCGGTGTCCCAGTTGTGGGTGAGCTCGAGCACGGCGGTGTCGCTCTCGTCGCCGTAACCCACGAAGGCCAGGGTGTAGCGATAGGCGGGGTTCTCGCGGCGGCGCAGCAGGCGCATCCCGAGCACGTCCACATAGAAGGCCAGGGAGCGATCCAGATCCCCCACCCGCAGCATGGTGTGGAGCAATCGCATGGGGCCGCGGCACGAACGGGACCGGCCCATTCTGTCCAGACGACCGACGCGCCGTACCAACGGTGACATCGGCGCGGAGAGGGGGGGCCCATAGGATCGCCCCGACCGACCACCATGCCCGTGTACGACTCCCTCGACCTCGTCATCGACTCGATCGTGGCCCGGGAGGTGCTCGATTCCCGCGGCACACCCACCGTGGAGGCCGAGGTGTACCTCGAAGGCGGGGCGAGTGGCCGGGCGATCGTGCCCAGCGGCGCCAGCACCGGTGCCCACGAGGCCCATGAGCTCCGCGACGGCGAGGCCGGCCGCTACTTCGGCAAGGGCGTGAGCAAGGCGGTGGAGAACGTGGAGGAGCGCATCGCGCCCGCCCTCTGCGGCCTCAGCGCCCTCGACCAGGCGGCCGTGGATGCCGCCATGAACGAACTCGACGGCAGCGACAACAAGAGCGCCCTGGGGGCCAACGCGATCCTGGCCGTGAGCCTGGCCACCGCCCACGCCGCCGCCCGGGCCCTGAACCTTCCCCTTTACCGCTACCTGGGCGGGCCGCTGGCCAACCTGCTGCCGGTGCCGCTGATGAACGTGATCAACGGCGGCGCCCACGCCTCCAACAGCCTGGATTTCCAGGAATTCATGATCGTTCCCCACGGCGCCGGCAGCTTCCGCGAGGCGCTGCAGATGGGCGCGGAGGTGTTCCACACCCTCAAGGGGCTGCTGCACGAGCGGGGCATGAGCACCGCCGTGGGCGACGAGGGCGGCTTCGCCCCCGACCTGGGCAATGACGCCGCCGGCGACATCCTGGTGCAGGCCATCGAGAAGGCGGGCTACCGCCCCGGCGATCAGATCTCCCTGGCCCTGGATGTGGCCAGCACCGAGTTCTACAAGGACGGCCGCTACGCCTTCGGCGGCGGCAGCTACACCAGCGCCGAGATGGTGGAGCAGCTGGCGGCCCTGGTGAGCCGCTATCCGATCGTCTCGATCGAGGACGGCGTGGCCGAGGACGACTGGGAGGGCTGGAGCCTGCTCACCGAGCGGCTGGGCCGCACCGTGCAGCTGGTGGGCGACGACCTGTTCGTGACCAACACCACCCGCCTGCAGCAGGGCATCGACCGGGGCGTGGCCAACTCGATCCTGATCAAGGTGAATCAGATCGGCTCGCTCACCGAAACCCTGCAGGCGATCGATCTCGCCGGGCGCGCGGGGTACACCAGCGTGATCAGCCACCGCAGCGGCGAAACCGAGGACACCACCATCGCCGATCTGGCCGTGGCCACCCGCGCCGGACAGATCAAGACCGGCTCCCTCAGCCGCAGTGACCGGGTGGCCAAGTACAACCAGCTGCTGCGCATCGAGGACGAGCTCGGCAGCCAGGCCATCTACGCCGGCGTGGAAGACCGGGGGCCGCGCGGCCGGGGCTGAGCCCCCCATGGCCGGCCGCTCCCCCCGCTCCTACACCCTGCTCTCGGTCGCGGCGGCCCTGGCCACCATCGGCCTGAAAACCCTGGCCTGGCACCTCACCGGCTCGGTGGGCCTGCTCTCCGACGCCCTGGAGTCGGGGGTGAACCTGCTGTCGGCCCTCACGGCCTTCTGGGCCCTCACCCTGGCGGCCCGGCCGGCCGACCGGCAGCACCACTACGGCTACTCCAAGGCCGAGTACTTCTCGAGCGGCATCGAGAGCGCCCTGATCGTGGTGGCCGCCGTGGGCATCGCCGTCACGGCCGGCGAGCGACTGTTCGATCCCAGGCCGCTGGAGCAGGTGAACCTGGGACTGATCCTGTCGCTGTCGGCCACGGCGATCAACGCGGCGGTGGCGCGGGTGCTGCTGCGGGCGGGCCGGCGGCTGGATTCGATCACCCTGCGGGCCGATGCCCACCATCTGCTCACCGATGTCTGGACGTCCGTGGGGGTAGTGGTGGGCATCGCCCTGGTGAAGCTCACCGGCCTCACGCTGCTCGACCCCCTGATCGCCATCGCCGTGGCGGTGAACATCGTGGGCACCGGCTGGCGGCTGCTGCGCGAAACCGCCGCCGGCCTGCTCGACCGCTCCCTGCCGCCGGAGGAGGAAGCGGTGGTGGAAGCCGTTCTGGCCCGCCACCAGGGCGAGGGCATCGCCTTCCATGCCCTGCGCACCCGGCTGGCGGGGGCCCGGCGCTTCGTGTCGCTGCACGTGCTGGTGCCGGGGGCCTGGAGCGTGAAGGAGGGCCACGACTTCTGCGAGCGGCTGGAAGCGGAGATCAGCGCCGCCCTGCCCGGCTCGCACGTGTTCACCCATCTGGAGCCGATCGAGGATCCGGTGGCCTGGAGTGATCAGGGATTCAGCTGGGAGTGAAGGGGGTGCCCATCGAGGGGCTGCCATCCCAGCCGGCCCTGGCCATGCTGCAGAACGGATGCCAATTTTTTCCATGGCCCTTCTCGATGATCTGATCGGCGGCGTCGTCAGCGCCGTTGCCGGCGACAAGGCCCCGGCCCTCAACGACTTCCTCCAAAGCAATGGCGGCGTTTCGGGGCTGGCCCAGAAGTTTCAGAACGGCGGCGCCGGCGAGGTGTTCACCAGCTGGGTGAGCACCGGCCAGAACCAGGCGATCACCTCCGACACGATCAACCAGGTGCTCGGCAGCAGCCAGGTGCAGCAGCTCGCCCAGAAGCTGGGGGTCGACCCGAAGCAGGCGGCGGACTTCATCGCCAGCAACCTGCCCAAGGTGATCGATCAGCTCACCCCCGACGGCCAGGTGCCGGCGGCGCCTCAGGCCTGAACCCCGCAAGGCTGCAGGCTGGGGGCCGGATTCAAGGGGTGGGGCCGGAGATCTGATCGATCCGGCCGTCCCGGCGCAGCCGCGCCTGGACCCGCAGCCAGCCCCAGCCCACCGGCAGCCCCAGCAGCAGCGGTATGGCGGTGTAGACCGGCCGCGGTCCGGCGGCGAGCAGGGCCGCGGCCACCCCCAGGGCTCCGAGCAGGAACGACTGCCCAGCACTCTGCTGGGCCAGGGCGAGGCGACGCAGCAGCCGGTCGGTCTCGCCGGCACGGATCTGAACCTGCAGATCCCCCTGCTCGATGCGCGAGAGGCTCTCGTCGAGGCGGCGGGGGATGCCCAGGGCCCGGCTGCCCACGTCGGCCGCCTGGCGGGTCAGTTCGTTGAAGAGGTCGTTGGGCCCGGTTCCACCAGCGGTCATCAGGGGCAGCAGGTAGGGGCGGGCGATGGCGACCAGGCTAAAGGCGGGATCGAGGCTTCGGCCCACCCCCTCGAAGGTGGAGAGGGCCCGCATCACGAAGATCAGCTCCGGCGGCAGTCGGAAGGGCTGGCCGTAGACCAGGTCGTAGAGGTCGCCGGAGAGGCGATCGAGCACGCTGGCATCGAAGGGCGGGGTGAGCGCCTCGGTGAGCATCAGCCGCACCAGCCGGCGCACCGGGCCGGGATCGATGCCGGTGGCGATCACCCCCGCCTGCTGCAGCTCCTCCACCAGCGCCGAGGCATCGCGGGCCGCCGCCGCCCGCACCATGCGCCCCAGGCGGCTGCGCAGGCGCTCCGAGATCTGCCCCATCATCCCGAAGTCGTAGTAGATGAGAGCGCCGTCGGGGGCGACCGCCAGGTTGCCGGGGTGGGGATCGGCATGGAAGAAGCCGAAGCGCACCAGCTGCTGCAGGTAGCTGGCCGCCCCCTTTTCCGCCACTGCCCCGGGATTCACCCCCGCCGCCAGCAGGGCGGGACGGTCGGTGATCTTGATGCCGGGCACGTAGTCGAGGCAGAGCACGCGGCGGGAGCTCAGTTCCCACACCACCGCAGGGATGCGGATCAGCGGATCATCCAGAAACTGCTGGCGGAAGCGGGCGGCATGCTCGGCCTCCAGCCGGAAATCGAGCTCCCGCAGCAGCACCCGCCGGCACTCCTTGGCGATGCCCACCCAGTCGCGGCCCCGGCCCCACACCGGGTGTCGCTGCACCGCCGCCGCCACCTGCTGCAGCACCTCCAGATCGAGGCGGAACAGCTGCTCCAGACCAGGACGCTGCACCTTGAACACCACCTGGCGGCCGCTGCGCAGGCTGGCGCGGTGCACCTGGGCCAGGCTCGCCGAACCGAGGGGGTCGACCTCGATGTCGATGATCTCGGCCCGGCGCTCCCCCAGCTCCTGCTCGAGGATCGACTCCACCACGGCGAAGGGGAAGGCCGGCACCCGGTCCTGCAGATGGGCAAGCTCCTCCACCACGTCGGCGGGGAGCACGTCGGGGCGGGCGGAGAGCAGCTGGCCCACCTTGATGAAGGCCGAGCCCAGCTCCAGGAACTGGGCGGTGAGCCAGCGGGCACGGCGACGCTGGCGGGCGGCCGCCCGCTCCGGCGTCCAGCCACCCCTGTAGGTCCAGCGCCGGGCGTCCCACCACAGACCCACCAGCAACTGCAGGGCCAGGCGCCAGATCCGCAGCGGCCGGCCCAGCCGGGCCAGGCCCCCCCCTGGAAGGGAGAGGAAGGCCATCAACCCGGACCCCGGGGCTCGCGTTCCAGGCGGCGGGCGAGTTCGGCCACCCGGGCCCGCAGGGCATCGATCTGCTCCTGGGGATCGTCAGGGGCGGAAGCGGGAGCCGCAGACGACCGGGCCTCGCCGTTCTCCAGCCGCTCGGCCTCGCGCTGGACCTCCTCCCAGAACAGGCCCAGCTCCTCCTGCAGACGGGTGGGCGCCTCCTGGGCGGCCGCCGCCAGGCCCGCGGCGGTATCCGCGAGCCCACTGCCCACCCGGGCAAGGACACGGTTGAGGGCGGCCTGTAGCAGGGATTGCGGCGCGCTCATGTCTGGGGCCGTGACTCTGCGAACTGTGGCAGATCAGGGCTGCCCCGTGGGATCGACCGTGCCCTGGCCGGCCGAGGGCGGCGGTGGCAGGGCTTCGAGGGGCTCGGGCGGGGCGGCATCCAGGGTGGGATCGGGGGCCGGCGCCGGCGGCCTCTGGAGCTCCTCCAGCCGCAGGCGCTCGTTGTCCCGTTCGCGGCGCTCGCGCTCCTCCTGATCGCGGCGCTCGAGATCGGCCTGGCGGCGTTCCAGCTCCTGGGCTTCCTTCTGCTTCAGGCGCTCATCCTGGAGGGCGTCGAGATCGGCGCGCAGGCTGCGGTTCTCGGCCCGGTGCCTGGTGCGGAGGCCCTCGAGGCCGCTGCCCGGGAACGCCTTGACGCCGAACGACTGCCGGCCACCCGTCGCTTCGCCGGGCCGCAGATCGATCAGCCGCTGGGTCAGCCCATGCCCGATGCCGAAGCAGACGCCCAGCAGCAGCCACACCGGCCATGTCCAGGTGGACGTGCCGGCCGGCTCCCCAGCGCGACGGTGGCGGGGACTCGCCGCACCGGAAGGCGGGGGCGGAGGGGCCGGAACCATGGGCGGGAGCCGAGGTGGAGCCATCTTGCCGGGCCGCCTGCCTCGGGAACCATGGTTCCAGGGCGCGTGACTGGCTGCCTGCCTCCCGGGGGGCAGGCCAATCGTGGCTCGATGAGCCGGACGATCCCGCCTAAAATCAGCCTTAATTCCCTATGCTCATTTGGTCGTACTTGACGTTCTGCAGGCACTCGATGGCCTGCAGTGGCTGGGCTCGGGGGAAGAGGTCGCCAAGCGATTCGGGGTCAGTCAATCCACCGTGAGTCGCTCGTGCGCGAAGGCGCTCCGGATCTTCGGTCTCCGGACGAAGCGAAGGAATGGCGAGTGGGACATCCTCGGCGATCCAACGTATCTGCAACTGGAGAGAACGGTCCATCAGCAGGCACGCCGGCTCAGCCATCGACCGCTGCGCCTCGAGGCCACGTACTGGAGTGCCCCCGTCATCGCCCCGGGCCTTCCCGCCAGCTGGATGCTGGGCCGCTCGAACATCGTCGGCGTCAGCCGCAACGTGCAGCTGGTGGAGGAGCGGGTGGTCGACGGCTGGCTGGCCGGCCTGCCCGATCTGCCGGGCTGGGATCACCCGGCGCTCACGGCGATCGTGCTCTCGCGCATGCCCGTGTTCTTCACCTGCGCCCCCGGCCATCCGCTCCTCGATCGCCCGTCGATCACGCTGGACGACATCGCCGACGATCCAACGCTGGCCCTGCCGGCCGGGGCCTATCCGCTGGCGGAAGACGCGCTGAAACGCGCAGGCCTTTGGAACAACGAAGTGCGCATGGGGCGCTATCGCCGGGAGCGATGGGAAGGCCGAACCGAGGCTGAACTGGTGATCGGCTATGGAACCCCCCTCAGCATGCACGTCAGCGGCGGTCAGCTGCGCCGACTTCCCCTCAGGCTTCCTTTCGCATCCGGCGACGCCCTGGTGATTCGCCGGGATTTTCTCGGGCATGCCCGGCTGGAGGAACTGCTTCACCACATCCGGCTTCGCCTCAGAACGATGGCCACAGACGACCCGGAGATCGAGGTGATCGAGGGCTGAAGACGGGAAACCGCCCACTTTCTATGCACATTCTGCATAAAACAACCGCGTTTCTTGACCTGTGGCGATCCGACACGTGAGCATGAAAACAAATGTAACGCCCCTTACTTGGTCGAACTCGGATGTCTTGACGGCCTTGACTACCTCCAGTGGCTGAGAACGGGCGCGCGTGCCGCCGACATCCTGAACTGCCACCAGTCCAAGATCAGCCGCGACGCCAAGAAATGCCAGCGCATCTTTGGTGTCAGGCTCAGCAAGAGGGCCTGCGAGTGGCGGATGAGCGGCGACGACTCCCTGCTGAGCGCCGAGCGCCAGATCCACCAGAAGTATCGCTGGAACAACGATCTTCCCCTGCGCCTGGATGGGCAGCACTGGATGCGCGACGATTACGAGCCCCTTCCCCTCAACGGTTGGCTCAAGGGGAATTTCAACTATCAGGCGTATGAACAGCCCCGCTTTCTGCTCAAGAAGCGGATCATCGATGCCTGGCTGTGCTCGGCCCCCGACCACCCCGACGACCCCGATCTAGCGGCGATCCAGCTGTGCTCGATGCCCTGCCAGCTCACAGTGAAGAACAATCACCCCCTGGTGGCGCTGGGAACGTCCGTGACCCTGGATGACATCCGCCGCTATCCCCTGCTGCCGCTGCCGGATCAGTCCTTCCCGATCGTTGCGGCGGTCCTGCAGTCCCTCGGCCTCGACCACCACGATCCTGCCGTGACCTCGAACTCCTCGCTGCCGGTGGAGGACCTGGTCATCGGCATCGCCTCCTCGCTGAGAATCGGCAGGTACGGCCCCGACCACGTCGTGCTGCCGATCGAGCTTCCCGTCACAACGGGAGACGTGCTGATGGTGCCCTGCGAATTTGCCGACCACCCGCGCACCTTCACCCTGGTGGGGCAACTGCGCGACCACCTGCGTTGCCTCGCAGCCGGGATGGCGGACCTGCAGATCCATCAGCAGGTGTAAGCGGACTCAGGTGGTGTAATCGGCGTTGATGCGCACGTACTGATCCGAGAGGTCGCAGCCCCAGGCAGTGCCACCTCCGGGGCCATCACCGAGCTGCAGGCGGATCACCACGGTGTCGTCGGCCAGGTAGGCACCGGCCGCCCGCTCGCGCAGGTAGGTGCTGGCGGCGGGGCGGTCGAACGGCAGGGGCTGGCCGGCGGCCATCAGCTGGTGGTCACCGAGCCACAGGGCCACGGCGTCGGGGTCGAAGGCCACCCCGGCCCGGCCGGCGGCCGCCACGATCCGGCCCCAGTTCGGATCCCGGCCATGCACGGCGCACTTCACCAGCGACGAGCCGCAGACGGTGCGGGCGACGGCAATCGCGGCGGCATCGTCCGGGGCGCCCTCCACCCTCACCTCGATCAGGCAGGTGGCCCCCTCGCCGTCGCGGGCGATGGAGCGGGCCAGGTGCTGCGACACCGCCGTCAGGCCGGCCTCCAGCGCCTGCCAGTGCTCCGGGCCCAGGGGCTCGCCGGCGGCAAACGCCAGGAACGTGTCGTTGGTGCTGGTGTCGCCGTCCACCGTGATCGCGTTGAAGGAGCGGTCGACCGCCCGCCGCACCATCGCCTGCCACTCCAGGGGCGGCACGCCGGCATCGCAGCTGAGGTAGCCCAGCATCGTGGCCATGGCGGGGTGGATCATCCCCGAGCCCTTGGCCATGCCGCCGATGCGCACCCGCCGCCCGCCCAGGTCGGCCTCCAGGGCGATCTGCTTGGCCACCAGGTCGGTGGTGAGGATCGCCTGGGCGGCCGCGGCCCCGCCCTCGGGAGAGAGGGCCGCCACCAGCGGATCCAGGCCCGCCGTGAGGGTGTCCATCGGGATCGGCACGCCGATCACGCCGGTGGAGCAGATCAGCACCTGCTGGTCCTCCAGCTCCAGCCGCCGCGCCAGGGCGGCGGTGGCGGCGAGGCTGTCGCTGCGGCCGCGCTCACCGGTGCAGGCGTTGGCCTGGCCCGAGTTGGTGAGCACCGCCCGGGCACGGCCGCCGGTGGCCGCCAGCCGCTCGGCGCACAGATCCACGCAGGCCGCCCGCACCCGGCTGAGGGTGAAGGTGCCGGCGCACACCGCCCCCTCGGGAGCCAGCAGCAGGGAAAGGTCGGGGTTGCCGGAGGGCTTGAGGCCGGCGGTGATGCCGGCGGCCAGGAATCCGGCCGGGGCGGTGAGGCCCCCGGCAATGGGCTGCCAGGCGGAGGCGGACGACGGCGCAGCGGTCACGGGGCAGGGCACGGATCGGCCCATCCTCTCGCCCCATGCCTTCGTGCCGCCCGCAGGCTGGCGGCCGCCCCGTTTCCTAGCCTGAAGCCGTCAATCGCCGTCCCGGAGCGACCGCCCATGGACCGGCTCTGGCGGAAGGTGCGGGGCACCTTCATCGACGTGATCGAGTGGACGCACGACGAGGCGCCCGCCGCCGGCGGGGGAGCGGAGACCCTGGTGTGGCGCTTCGATCGCCAGGACGGCGCCATCCGCATGGGCGCCCAGCTGATCGTGCGCGAGGGGCAGTGGGCGGTGTTCGTGAGCGAGGGACGGATCGCCGATGGCTTCGGTCCGGGTCGCCACCGGCTCAGCACGCGCAACCTGCCGCTGCTCACCAGCCTCCTCTGCCTGCCCTACGGCTTCGAGAGCCCGTTCAAGGCGGAGGTCTACTTCGTGGCCATGCGCCTGTTCACCGATCTGCGCTGGGGCACCCGCCATCCGCTGATCGTGCGCGACCCGGAGTTCGGACCGGTGCGGCTGCGGGGCTTCGGCACCTACACCCTGCGGGTGAACGATCCCGGCTGGCTGGTGCGGGAGATCACGGGCAGCCAGGCCCATTTCGGGCTCGACGACATCCGTGAGCAGCTGCGCAATCTGATCGTGAGCCGCCTGGCCGATCTGCTGGGGAAGGCGGAGCACCCGATCACCGGCCTGGCCGGCCACTACGACGAGCTGGCCCGCGAGCTGCGGCTGCGGCTGGCGGAGGAGGTGCAGGAGTACGGCCTGGAGATGTCCTCCCTGCTGATCGAGAACCTCACCCTGCCGCCGGAGGTGGAGGCGGCCCTCGACCGCAGCAGCAGCCGCGCCTTTGGCGGTGATCCCCTCCCGGGGAGCGCGGCGGGCAAACCACCCCTGCCCCCGCCGCTTTCGGCTCCGGCTCTGGCGCCTCCTTCGCAGGAACCGGCATGAACTGCACCTGCTGCGCGGCCCCGCTGACGGAGGGGGATCTGCACTGCAGCTACTGCGGCAGCCGGGTGGACGTGGATCTGCAGGGCTGGGCGCGCGCCGGCAGCGACGGCTTCCGGCCCGATCTCCGCTGCCCGGAGGGCCATGGCCCCCTGGAGACGATCCGGATCGGGGCGGCCGCCGACCTGCCCCTCGATCGCTGCCCCGGCTGCCTGGGGATGTTCCTGGAGCGCGGAGCGCTCGAGCAGCTGCTCAGCCAGGCGGTGGGGCCGGTGTGGGAGGTCGACACCCCCCTGCTGAACCGTCTGGCGGAAAGCCCCCGCAGCAGCCCGGGCCGCCTTCGCTACCGGCCGTGTCCGGCCTGCGGCGAGCTGATGAACCGCAGCCTGTTCGGCCGGCGCAGCGGTGTGATCGTGGACCGCTGCCGCAGCCACGGCACCTGGCTGGATGCGGGCGAACTGCGGCAGCTGCTGGAGTGGACCCGGGCCGGTGGCGGCCTGCGCCATCAGGAACGGGAAGCCGAGGCCCGGGAAGTGGAGGAACGGCAGCGGCGGCGGGAGGCGGAGGAGCGCGCCGCGGCCCTGGCGGCCTTCGGCGGGACCGGGGCCGACGGCCCCTGGCGGTCGGGCCTGGAGGACGACCTGCTCGCCCAGCTGGGGAGGCTGCTGTGGGGGAACGGGAGATGAGCCGGCCGGCGCAGCGCCGCATCGGCCTCACCGGCGGGATCGCCACCGGCAAGAGCACGGTGGGGGCGCTGCTGGCGGCCCGGGGCCTGCCGGTGCTGGATGCGGATCAGTTCGCCCGCGAGGCCCTGGCGCCGGGCAGCGCCGGCGCCCGCCTGGCGCTGGCGCACTTCGGCGAACGGGTGCGGGCCACCGGCGCAGGGGACCTCCCCCAGCCGGCGATCGACCGCGGGGCCCTGGGCCGGATCGTGTTCGCCGACGCCGGCGAGCGGCGCTGGCTCGAGCAACTGGTGCATCCGCTGGTGCGGGCGCGCTTCGCCGCCGAACTGGAGCGGCTGCGGCAGAACCCGGTGGTGGTGCTGATGATCCCGCTGCTGTTCGAGGCGGGGCTGGAGGGGCTCTGCAGCGATGTGTGGCTGGTGGACTGCTGCGAGCAGCAGCAGCTGCAGCGGCTGATGGGGCGCGAGGGGCTCGAGGAGGCCGAAGCCCGCCGGCGGATCGACGCCCAGTGGCCGCTGGCGCGCAAACGCGCCCTGGCCGACGTGGTGATCGACAACCGGGGCGACCGCGCCCAGCTGGCGGCAGCGGTGGAGCGAGCCCTCGGGCCGCAGCCCGGCGGCGTCAGCCGTTGCGGCCGGGCAGAGCCCGGAACCACTTCGTGATCACGTACTTGAGGCCCTCCTCCACGGGCAGCGACTCGTGCAGGGTGGCCGGATTGGGGCTGCCGTCGGCGTGGAGATTGTTCCAGGCCAGGCCCATCCCTGGAACCGGTGTGAATGTGCGGCCCAGGTGCAGGAAGCGGGTCTGACCGCCCGCGCCAACCTGGTTGAGATAGACCATCACCGTCCAGGTCCGCTGCCCCCCGAGCGCGGTGTGTTCGATGAACTCCCGGCTGCCGGGCTCGAACCAGTCCGTGTGGGCCCGGAAGTACTGCCCCCTGTCGTAGCGCTGGCCCTGGAGGGGCTCCGAGAAGGTGGGATCCACCCCGATCAGGGCGGCCAGGCGGGTCTCGAGAACGCCGATCAGGGGCGCATCCAGATCGCGCAAGTGACAGGTGCGGCTGGTGCGGTAGTCCCCCGGTCCGATCGTGACGGTGGAGGGCTGCAGGGAGCTGTCGATGAGGTGGATCAGCCCTTCGCACTCCTGGGCCGAGAGAAGATCCGGGATCTCGTACACCTGCGCCAGGGGGGTGTCGAGCCGCCAGGCCCGGGGGTGGTGCTCCGTCCGGGTCAGAGGTGCCTCGTGGAGGCCCTGAACACTCAGGCCGGGAAGAGCTTGCCCCCGTGGCGCAGCCTGCAACAGGCGCGCCACCGCATCGGCGTCGAGCCCCTCGGCCAGGGCCCGGGCACCCAGGGCAGCCGGATCACAACCGCGGCTCAGGTTCGTGAGCAGCCAGTCGCGCCAGGCCGGCGCCAGCTCGGCCTCCTCGAGGGCAGGCGCAGGAACCTGCCACTCCGCCAGGGCCGTCTCAAGGCTGGGGTATTTGCAGCGCATGCCCCGGAGCGGAGTTGAATCCCAGCCCCGCGGCCGCCAGTGGAAATAGAGATTGCGGTAGTGCTCCCCCTGGAAGGGCACCAGACGGCCATGGGGGCAGAGACTCTCATAGAAGAGAACCGTGCCCGGCTCGAAGAACACCTGATGGTGCCGGCCGTCGTGATCGATGAAGTCGAGTGGCCAGCGAACCTCCGAGCGATCTTCCACATGCACGATGCAGCTGATCACGTGCGTGTCGATCCGGTCGCGATGCAGGTGCAGCACGCATCCGCGGCCATAGCTGCGGATGCCGTAGCCCCAGGTGGGCTCCAGCTCACAGCCGGCCCACGCCTCGATCATGGGCGTGAGGACCGCATAGAAGCGCTCGTAGAGCGCCTGGCTCATGGGAGCGTGGCCAATCGAGGGCTGCACGCCGCTGGAGGCGGAAATGCCCCCGATCACGGCGTGACCGTAGTCGCTGTCGTAGACAGGGACCTCAGGCACCGGCTCGAAGGTGAGGCCGGCCACCTCGGCCTCAAGGGCCAGGCGGAGCTCAGGCGGCAGGGGGAAGAGGCCGAAAGGCTCGGGGGCGAAACGCGGAGGCTGGATCCGGGCGTCGGAGGGGAGATTCATCGCGATCGGATGGTGCCGCGGCAGGAAACTGCGCTCAGCCCTTCAGCTTCTGGCTGAGGATCTGGTTCGCCATCTTCGGGTCGGCCCGGCCGCCGGTGCGCTTCATCAGCTGCCCGACGAAGAAGCCCTGAAGCTTGGTCTTGCCACCGCGGAAGGCCTCCACCTCCTCGGGATGGGCCGCCAGCAGTTCCTCCACCACGGCGATGATCGCGGCCGGATCGCTGATCATCCCCAGCCCCTTGGCCTCCACGATCGCCCTGGGCGAACCGCCTTTCTCCAGCAGCTCGGGAAGGATCTCCTTGGCGATCTTGCCGCTGATGGTGCCGCTCTCGATCAGCTGCACCATCTCGGCCAGCTGGGCCGGCCGCAGGGGCAGCTCGGCGATCGGCAGCCGGTTGGCGTTCACATGGGCGGCGATGTCGCCCGTAACCCAGTTGGCCACCGCCTTGGGGTCGCCACCGGCCGCCACCGCCGCCTCGAAGTACTCGGCCATGGGGCGCTCGTCGGTGAGCACGCGGGCGTCGTAGATCGAGAGGCCCAGCTCCTCGGCGTAGCGATGGCGCTTGGCGGCGGGCAGCTCGGGCAGCTCGGAGCGCCAGGCCTCGCGCTGCTCGGCGCTCACCTCGATCGGGCCCAGATCAGGTTCGGGGAAGTAGCGGTAGTCGCTGCTGCCCTCCTTGGAGCGCATGCTCTTGGTGAGCTGCTTGCCCTCATCCCAGAGGCGGGTTTCCTGCACCACAGGCTCGCCGGCCTCGTAGGCCTTGATCTGCCGCTGGATCTCGTACTCGCAGGCCTTCTGGATGGCGGAGAAGGAGTTCATGTTCTTGATCTCCACCTTCGTGCCGAAGGGCGCATCGGGCCCCCGCCGCACCGAGATGTTCACATCGCAGCGCAGCGAGCCCTCCTGCATGTTGCCGTCGGAGACGCCGAGATAGCGCATGATGCGGCGGATCTCGGAGGCGTATTCCGCCGCCTCCCGCCCCGTGCGCAGATCCGGCTTGCTGACGATCTCGGCCAGGGCCACGCCGGCCCGGTTGTAATCCACCAGCGAATGGGTGGAGCCGGCCAGGCGGTCGCTGCCGGCGTGCACCAGCTTGCCGGCGTCCTCCTCCATGTGCAGACGCTCGATGCCGATCCGCTTGAGGTAGGTGTCCTTGCCCTTCTCGGCCACCTCCACCTCGATCCAGCCGTCCTCGGCGATCGGCTCGTCGTACTGGGAGATCTGGTAGTTCTTGGGCAAATCGGGATAGAAGTACTGCTTGCGGTCGAACTTGCTGTGCTCGGCCACCTTCAGGTTCAGGGCCAGTGCCGCCTTCACGGCATACTCCAGCACCTTGCGGTTGAGCACCGGCAGGGTGCCCGGCAGCCCGCACACCACCGGATCGATGTGGGTGTTGGGGTCGTCGCCGAAGGCGGTGGAGGCGCTGGTGAAGATCTTGCTGGCGGTGCCCAGCTGCACGTGGGTCTCCAGGCCGATCACGGCTTCCCAGGCCCCATCGCTCGCCGGAGCGGCGTTGGCAGACCCCTTCTGTGCCATGGACGGTGCCGGTCAGATCGAAGGGCGATCCTATGGGAGCGGGGCGGCGGGGGCCGGGCCGGGGAGAGCGTCGCCGCTGAGGCCGAGGCTGCGACACACCCAGGGGAGGCTGAGCCCCTGCAGCAACAGGTTGATCGCCACCACGGTGAACACGATCCCTTCGACCTTGCCGGCCAGGGTTTCGGCCACGTCTGGGCTGAGGCCGATCACCAACGGGATCTGATGCAGCATCTCCAGGGCGAGGGCCAGGGGCACGGCGCCGCGCAGACCGCACCAGGCCACCAGCAGAGACTCCCGCAGGCTGAAGGGGGAGAGGGGCTGGAAGGCAAGCACGCTCAGCGGCCGGGCCACCAGCATCATCGCCAGGGCCACCAACACCCCGGTAGGGATCACGGGCAGCAGCTGAGAAAGGCTGGTGGCGAGCCCGAACACCAGAAAGATCATCACTTCCATCAGGGTGTTGAAGGGCGCCAGCACATCGCGCAGGGCCACGGGACTGATCTCCGGGTTGGCGTAGGTGTGGTTGGCGAGGAACAGCCCGGTGACATAGGCGGAGAGGAAGCCAGAGCCACCAAGGATCGTGGAGGCGCCATAGGCGATGGCGGCAAAGGCGAGCGAGAAGAGCAGCAGCTGCTCGCGCAGCTGCACCAGGCGGTTGAGACAGAAGCGGCAGACGTAACCCAGCACGACACCGATCAGCACGCCGGAGCCGATGTTCTGAATGAACAGGCGGGCCTCTTCGAGCAGAAGTCGGTCCGGCGCGACACCGGTCTTGCTGACCAGGCCCAGCACCACGCCGAGAAACAGAATCGCCGTGGGATCGTTGAGCGACGACTCGAACTCCAGCAGGTGGCGCAGCCTGGAGGGCATGCGGTCGCGCACCTGCTCCAGCACGCTCAGGGTGGCGCCGGCATCGGTGGAGCCCAGGCAGGCGGCGATCAGCATGGCCACAGCCAGAGGGATGGGCCCGTCGCCAACCTGGATGCCGGGAGAGGTGAACGTGAGCGCAGCCCAGATCATCAGGCCCAGCAACAGGGAGGAGAGCACCACCCCACCGATCGCCAGCACCAGCCCGTATTCCAGGAAGCCGCGGATCGTGCGCAGCCTGGTCTGCAGCCCGGCATAGAACAGGAGCATCGACAGCCCCAAGGTGTGCATGTTGGCGATCGTGGTGGGATGGAACAGGGCATAGCGCTCGGGCACCAGCAGCCCGAACAGCAGCACGCCGAGGATCGCCGGGGTACCGAGCCGCACCGAGAAGCGGCGGATCGCCAGGGTGGCCACCAGCAGCAGGCCGATCACGACCAGCACCACCGGCAGCGGCTGGCCATGGACCAGCAGGGTAGGAGCGCCGTCCTCCGCCGATGCGGTAGCCAGAAGGAGCGGCAGCGCACCCGACATCGGCCTTGGTCGACATTGGGGGCGATCCTATGGGGACTCGCCGGTCGGAACCGGAGCGATGCGCCAGGCTGATCCGTTGCTGATTCTCGGTGGGGGCCTGATCGGCCTGGCGCTGGCCCATGGGCTGGCGCGCCGTGGCGTGGCGGTGCGGGTGCTCAGCCGTCGGCGCAGCGAGGCGGCCGGCTTCGTGGCAGCAGGGATGCTGGCGCCCCATGCCGAGGGCCTGACGGGGGATCTACTGGCCCTTGGCCAGCGGTCGCTGGCGCTGGTGCCGGCCTGGGTCGCCGCGATCGAAGCCGACAGCGGGCTCGCCTGCGGCCTGCGCCCTTGCGGCATCGTGGTGCCCTTCGTCACCGCGGCTCAGCGCGACGCCTACCCCACCGCCGCCTGGGGCGAGGCCCTCGACCGGGCAGGCCTGGAGCTGGAGGTGCCGGGCATCGGGGCCACCTGGCAGGCGGGCCTGCTCTTCCACCAGGACGGCCAGATCGACAACCGCCGCCAGCTGATGCGCGCCCTGGAACGGGCCTGCGTGCAGCGGGGGGTGGCGTTCGAGGAAGGCGCGGAGGTGGTGGAGCTGCTGACCGCCGACGGGAATGGCGTCCCCCCGCGGTTGGCGGGGGTGCGGCTGCGGCGGGCCGATGGCGGCGACCATGTTCTGGAAGCCACGCAGGCGGTGCTCACCTGTGGCGCCTGGAGCGCGCAGCTGCTGCCGGGGCTGCCGGTGTTCCCGGTGAAGGGGCAGATGCTGTCGCTGCAGGGGCCCCGCGACGCGCTGAAGCGGGTGGTGTTCGGCCCCGGCACCTACCTGGTGCCCCGTGAGGATGGGCTGGTGGTGGTGGGCGCCACCAGCGAGCCGGCGGCCGGCTTCCGCGAAGGTCTCACCCCCGATGGCCAGCGCACCCTGCAGGACGGCATCGCCTCGCTGCTGCCGGAGGCCACGGGCTGGCCACCGATGGAACGCTGGTGGGGCTTCCGGCCCTGCACGCCGGACGAAGGCCCCCTGCTGGGCCCCGGCCCGCTGGAGGGCCTCACCCTGGCCTGCGGCCATCACCGGAACGGCGTGCTGCTGGCCGCGATCACCGCGGAACTGATCGGCAGCGCCCTGGCCGGAAGCCCCGGCAGCAAGGAGGCGCCGGCAACGGAGCGGCTGCGTCAGGCGTTCCGTCGTGAGCGGTTCGCATCGGAATCGTGAAGAGTCCCAGTGGGGGCGGCATCATGCAGAGGCTCCCGTCGTAACGCCGGTGGCCGAGCCCGTCTTCAACGCCTACACCGCCATGGGCGAGCAGCTCCGGCAGTGGTTGCGGAACCATGCCCGGCTGAGGCATGCCCCCGATGGCAGCGTGCTGGTGCGCGAAGGGGTGCAGGACAACGTGCTCTTCCTGGTGGAAAAGGGCAGCGTGCGGGTTCGCACCACCAGCCCCGGCGAGCCGGCGACCCTTGCCGACCTGGGCAGCGGCGCCCTGTTCGGCGAGATGGCCTTCCTGGAGGGGCGGCTGCCGGTGGCCACCGTCGTGGCCGGTCCGGGCTGCGAGGTCCGGGAGGTGGATGAGGTCCAGCTGGCGGCGGCGATGGCGGCGGATCCCCTGCTGGCCCGGGATGTCTACGAACTGCTGGCCAGAAAACTGGCCATCCAGCTCCGGCATCAGAACACGATCGTGCACCGCTGGCCCGGCGTGAACGCCGCCCCGCCGAACCAGGCGCTGCTGCTGTTCGCCTACCTCGAGGAGGGCGACATCGACTGGCTGGCGGCGAACGGCCGCGAGAGCCGGGTCCCCGCGGGCGAACTGCTGCTGGAGCAGGGGGAGCCGGTGCCCGACCTGCTGATCCTTCTGCACGGCAGCGCGCGGGTGCTTCTGCAGCAGGATGCCCGCAGCACCACCGTGGGCCAGGTGCGCGGCGGCGAGATGCTGGGTGAGATGTCGTTGCTGGGGGGCAGCGACGAAGCCTCCGCCAGCGTGCAGGCTGTGGGCAGCCTCACGGTGCTGCGGGTGGCCAAGGAGCGGCTGCGCAGCCAGCTGGAGGCCGATGCCCTGGTGGGCGCACGCTTCTTCCGGGCGATGGCGATCGTGCTCTCGCGCTGGAGCCGCAACCAGCTGTTGAGCCATGGCCTGGCCGAGGGGGCCCGCCTGGCCGAAGGGGACGCCACGGAGGTGAGGGCGGAGCTCCGGTACACCGCGGAGCAGCGGTTCGCCCGGCTGCGGCGGGCCGTGCTCGAACGGTCCCCGGAGGGCTGACGCCCCCCGGGCCCAGGCCGGCTCAGGGCTCGACGCGCCAGACCTGATCGGCCGGGGTCCAGTCGCTGAGCTCAGCCGGGGTGAACCACAGGCCGATCTCGAAGGCCGCGGTCTCGGCGGCATCGGAGCCATGGATCACGTTGCGGCCGATGTTCACGGCCAGGTCGCCGCGGATGGTGCCGGGCTCAGCCTCCAGGGGCTTGGTGGCGCCGATCAGCTTGCGGGCACTGGCGATCACGCCGTCACCCTCCCACACCATCGCCACCACCGGACCGCTGGTGATGAAGTCCACCAGGCCGGCGAAGAAGGGGCGCTCGCGGTGCACGCCGTAGTGGGCCTCGGCGAGCTCCCGGCTGGGGGTGAGCTGCTTGAGGCCCACGAGCTTGAAGCCCTTGCGCTCGAAGCGGCTGATGATCTCCCCAACCAGGCCCCGCTGCACCCCGTCGGGCTTGATGGCGATGAAGCTGCGTTCGGCGGCCATGGAAACGATGGGGTCGGGTTCCGGGCCATCGTCCGCGCCGGCCCTGCCCGTTGGCAAGCGTGGGGATGCCTTGAGGTGTATCTCGCGGATGGGTCCGTGGAGAACCCCTCCCATCCCCGGGGCCAGGGCCCCATCCCGCTCATCAAACAGATCCACCGGAGCCTCATCGCCATCGGTGCAGCGGCTGGCGGTGGTCATCCGCTGCAGGGGCTTGAGTGCCTTTTCGGCGGCCTGGGAGCAGGGGTAGCAGGCCTGGGCGTGGAAACCACCCTCGCTGACATAGGCCGCCATGGCGAGGTCGCTGCGAGCCTGACGCAGCCAGGCGTTGAGGCGACCCGTCATGGCTTCGGGGTCGGCTGCAGGAGGATCGCATCACGGCAGATGCCCCGCCACCAGGGGGCGTCGCCCAGCTGACGCTCCAGCCAGCGGCCCTGGCTGTGGCCGATCACATCGGCGGCCAGGCCAGCGCCCAACAGGGCTTCTGCCAGCTGATCCGCGGCACACTGATCCGGCGCCACCGCCAACAGGTCCACATCCGAGCGGGCATCCCAGTCGCCACGGGCCAGGGAGCCAAACAGCCACACCTCGGCTCCAGTCCGTCCGGCCAGCAGGGGCTCGATGCGACTGCGCAGAGTGTTGATCCGCTGGCCGCGCAGCCGCTGGCGGATCTCCTGCACGCCCGCCATGGACTCACCTCGCCGCAATGGACCGAGAACAGGAGTTCACGGACAAACGCGGTGCAGGACTGGTCTGCGCTCCCAGGAGGTCTGCAGCCCGTTCCGTCGTAGGCAGGGAGCAGTGCAACTCCTCCGTCCAGTAAGCCAGGCGCCCCACCAAGCGGCCATGGACACTGCGCGACGTTTTCAATCGGGCCCCGGCCATGTCGTGCCCTTGCCCAAGAATCACGGCTGCGGCGACACCGCCAGGCCGACGCCGGCCCCGACGCGGGCCAGCTTCAGCAGCCCCGGGGTTAACCGCCGCCGCTGACTAGATTCCAGCCACCCAAGTCGCCACCTCCAGGGCCCGATGGTGCTCGCCAACCCCTCCGGCACCCCGGCCACCCCGCCCACCAGCAGCGCCCAGGCGGCCACCGGCACCTGGAGCGCCGCCGACGGCGCCGCCCTCTACGGCCTCGACCGCTGGGGGGAGCCCTACTTCAGCGTGGGCGCCCGCGGGCAGGTGATGGTGCAGCCCCGGGGAGAGCGTGGCGGTGCCCTCGATCTGGTGGAGCTGGTGCGGGGGCTGCAGGGCCGGGATCTCTCGCTGCCGCTGCTGATCCGCTTCGACGACATCCTTGAAGATCGGCTCGAGCGGCTGCATGCGGCCTTCGAGCGGGCGATCGCCCAGTACGGCTACGGCGGCCGCTATCAGGGCGTGTTCCCGGTGAAGTGCAACCAGCAGCGCCACGTGGTGGAGCAGCTGGTGGAATCGGGCCGGCGCTGGCATTTCGGCCTGGAGGCGGGCAGCAAGGCGGAACTGCTGATCGCCCTCTCCCTGCTCGACGATCCGGAGGCCCTGCTGATCTGCAACGGCTACAAGGACCGCCGCTACATCGAGACGGCGATCCTGGCCCGGCGCCTCGGCCGCCGGCCGGTGGTGGTGATCGAGCAGGCCGACGAGGTGGAGCGGATCATCACCGCCAGCCAGGCCCTGGGCGCCGCGCCCTACATCGGCATCCGCGCCAAGCTCTCCACGCGCAGCACCGGCCGCTGGGGCAGCTCGGTGGGCGAGCGGGCCAAGTTCGGCCTATCGATCCCCGACCTGCTCGCCACCGTGGAGGCCCTGCGCGCCGCCGGACTGCTCGACGACCTGCGCCTGCTCCACTTCCACGTGGGCAGCCAGATCAACGACATCGCCGTGCTCAAGGACGCCCTGCAGGAGGCCGGCCAGATCTACGTGGAGCTGACCCGGCTCGGGGCGCCGATGGGCTACCTCGACGTGGGCGGCGGCCTGGGAATCGACTACGACGGCAGCCGCACCGCCAGCGCCGCCTCCACCAACTACTCCCTGCAGAACTACGCCAACGACGTGGTGGCCACGGTGCGCGAGTGCTGCGAACCCGGCGGAGTGCCGGTGCCCACACTCGTAAGCGAGAGCGGCCGGGCCATCGCCAGCCACTTCTCGGTGCTGGTGTTCGACGTGCTCGGGGCCGGGGCCCTGCCCGGGGCGGTGCCCGAGGCGGGTGAAGCCGAGGCCCTGATCCTGCGCAACCTGCGCGACACCCTCGAGGGCATCCGCGCCCTGCCCGCGGGGGGCGACGGTGCGGAACGGGGCGGCAACGCCGGCGGCGGCCGCATTCCGGAGCGCCTGCAGGAGGCCTGGAACGACGCCCTCAAATTCAAGGACGATGCGCTGGCGGCCTTCCGCCTCGGCTACCTGTCGCTGCCGGAGCGGGCCAAAGCCGAGCAGCTGACCTGGGCCTGCTGCCAGGCGATCGCCGAGCGGCTCGAGGGCATGCCGGAGGACACGGCGATCCCGGAGGAGCTGCGCGCCCTGCCCGCGGCCCTGGCCGGCACCTACTACGCCAATCTTTCGGTGTTCCGCTCCGCCCCCGACACCTGGGCGATCGACCAGCTGTTCCCCGTGCTGCCGATCCACCGGCTCGATGAACGCCCCTCCCGGCTGGGGAGCTTCGCCGATCTCACCTGCGATTCCGACGGCAAGATCGCCCGCTTCATCGACCGCGGCCAACCCAAACCCCTGCTCGAACTGCACGCCCTGCGCGAGGGCGAGCCCTACTGGATCGGTCTGTTCCTCGGCGGCGCCTACCAGGAGGTGATGGGCAACCTGCACAACCTGTTCGGCAGCACCAATGCCGCCCACATCCGCCTGGCCGACGGCGGCGGCTACCGGGTGGAGCACGTGGTGCGCGGCGACACCAACGCCGAGGTTCTGAAGGCGATGGAGCACGATCCCGCCCTGCTGCAGGAGCGGCTTCGGGTGGCCAGCGAGGCGGCGATCGCCCGGGGCGACCTGGCCATCGCCGACGCCCGGCGGCTGATGGCCCACCTGCGGGCGAGCCTGGAGCAGACCACTTACCTGCAGGGCTGACGCCGCCGTTCAGCCTCCCGCATAGGTAACCGACGCTTCCAGCAGAACGGCGAACCACGGAATCAGTTCAGCCGGCGTCACACGCGCCCCCACAGACGAACGAAACCCTCCACGATGATTCGATCCAACGTTCGGCCGGGAAATGGTGCTGTTGCTGGCCCAGCTGGTGGCACCCCCGCTCCAGCAGGGTCCCGTGAGACTGCCGGGCCCGGACGCCGGTGAGCAGAGGCCGGCACCGAATCGACCACAGACCCCCATTGAGCTGACACCCGGCAGCCAGCCGGCCCCCGGCCCGGCTCCGGAGCCCGTTCCAACTCCGGTCCAACCGGCACCGGGGAGCCCCACGGAACCAGGTGCCGGCGGAGCGATTCCCACGATCAAGGGAAGCACTCCCTACAGCAGCCGCCAGCTCCTCCGGATCCTGGGCCCCTGCAGCGCCATCGCCGATCCGGCCGAACGGCTTCGCTCGTGCGCGGCGACCCTCACCGCCCGGCTGATCGCCGACGGTTTCCTCAACAGCCGGGTCTACGTGGTGACCACGCCGGCGCCCGGAGCCCTGGAGGTGGTCGAGGGGCGGGTGGTGGAACTGCGGGTGAGCGGCAGCGACGAACGGCTCAACCGCCGCATCAAGCGGCTCATGGCTCCCCTGAGGGGCCAGGTGCTGAACGTGCCGAGCGTCGAGCGCCAGTTGCTGCTGCTGCGCCGCCAGCCCGGGGTGGCGATGCTGCGGGGCAACCTCTCCCGTCTGGGCAGCGACCCGTCCCAGGCGGTCCTGAGCATCACGGTCGATCCAGGCGGCCAGCCCTGGCAGGGCGACGTTTCCCTCCGCAATGACGGCACCAGCGGCTCCGGCGAAGGGCGTGCGGTGGCCACGCTGGTCAAACCCTCGCTCGGCGTCTCCGGCGACACGCTTCTCCTCTATGGCGAGCTCAATGTGAGTGATGCGCCGGAACTGGGGGCGGTGATCAGTTCGGTGAGCTACACCCTCCCCCTCGGCGAGGCCTGGAACCTCACCGGCGCCTTCGGCTACAGCCGCCGCAACCTGGTGGAACTGCCGGAGCCCGTCGATGGGTTCTCCACCAGCCAGTACCAGGGGCTGGGACAGCTGGAATGGGTGTTCCGCGACACCATCAGCCAGCGCTGGAGCCTGTTCGCCGGCTACAGCGTCAGCCGCAGCAACACCTATCTCAACGATGCCGCCCTTCCGGACGTCCTGCCGGAGGTGCTGCGCAGTCCCAGAAGTGGATATCTGCGCCTCGGCGTGGGCGGCAATGGCACGGGCACCAACTACGGCTGGAGCGGTAACGCCTACCTGCTCCAGGGGATCGGCGCCGCCACCCCGGAAACCCAGAGGGAGGAACTGGCGTTGGCCGGCATCTCACCGGGGGGGGCAACGGCCCTCGGTGCGCTGGTGTCGGGCGCCTGGGCCTTCCAGCCCAACTGGCAACTGAACCTGCGCCTCGGCGGTCAGGTCGCCCTGCGGCCCCTCACCTCGCCGATGCAGTTCACCCTCGGCTCCGACGTGGGTCTGCGGGGCCTCCCCGGCCAGCTGATCAGCGGCGACAGCGGCTGGCTGAGCACCGGCGAGGTGGCCTGGACGATCTGGCGCAACCAGAACCAGGGTCTGCAGCTGGTTCCCTTCCTCGGAGCCGGGGGCGTGAGCACCAAGCTCAATGACATCCGCTTCAGCGACACGGTGGGATCCGGCGGCCTGCTGGCCCGCTGGACCCACGACGCCGGCTGGCTGGTGGAACTGGGCTGGGTGCAGCAGTTCTCCACCGAGAACAACCCGGGCGTATGGACCGACTGGGCCCTCGGGGACGGTCTGTACGCCAAGGTCCAGTACCGCTTCTAGGCGGGGTTCGAGGAGCCGGCTGCCTGCGCCGCCACCACGGAGAACACCTCCACCGGGCCGATGCCCTTCACCTCCTGGGGCCCCAGATCCACCACCTTCAGATCGGGATCATCGGCCACCAGTTCGGCGGTACGGGCATCGAACACCACGTCGGGCTCCACCCGGCGGGTGACGGCCTCGAGCCGGGCGGCCAGGTTCACCGTGTCACCGATCACGGTGAACTCCATGCGCCGCGGACTGCCGATCTGGCCCACCATCACCTGGCCGCTGGCCAGCCCCACCCCACTGTCGAGCGGCGTGATGCCGCGGGCGCGCCAGTCGGCGTTGCAGTCGGCCAGGGCCTGACGCATCGCCAGGGCGCAGGCCACCGCCGCCCGCGCCTCGGCGGCAGGCCCCCGGCTCACGGGCGAGCCGAACACCGCCATCACGGCATCGCCGATGAACTTGTCGATGGTGCCGCCGTGGGCCACCACCACCTCCACCATCGCGCCGAGGTATTCGTTCAGCTGCCTCACATGCAGTTCGCTCTGGCCGGCCTCGCTGCGCTGGGCGGTGAGGGTGGTGAACCCCTTGATGTCGCTCATCAACACCGTCACATCCAGCAGCCGGCCCCGCAGGATGCCGTCGGCCGCCGCCGGATCGGACAGGATCTCCGCCACCACCCCCGGGGCCACGTAGCGCTCGAAGGTGCGGCGCAGGCGGCGCCGCTCCCCCTGCTCCCGCAGATAGGCGTCACTGCCGGCCACGACCCCGAGCAGCACCAGCCCGGTCATCGGCGGCAGCAGTGGCAGCCAGCGATGCCCCTGGCGCAGGGTGAGCACGCCGGCCCCGAACACCCCCACCAGCATCAGGGTGAGCACGCCCAGCCGCCAGGCGATCGGCGGGCGCAGCCGCCCGAGGGCCAGCGCCGCCAGCAGGGGCGCGATCGCCACCAGGGCCCGCGGCCAGGGATCGGCGGGCCAGGGCTGCAGGCCGTCGCCCTGGAGGGAATTGGCGGTGGCGGTGGCCAGCAGCTCCAGGCCGGAGAGGGGGCCGAAGGGGGTGGGATAGCCGTCGTCCCCCTGGGCCACCACAGGCCCCAGCAGCACCACGGCACCGCGCAGGTTGCTGCGGCGCGGATGGGCGCGCCAGCGGTCGGGATCGAGCACCTCCCACGCCGGCAGCCGGGGGAAGGTGCCCTCGGGCCCATAGACATTGAGGGCGCTGCGGCTGTCGTCCTGGCGGCCGTGGCGACCGGCGAGCCGCAGCAGGGTGGTGGAGAGGGAGGGGAGGGAAGCGGCCTCGTGCTGGCCGAGGACCCCACGGGCATAGGCCTCGGGGTGCAGGGTCGGCTCGCCCGGACGGCGGGCGAGCGTGTTGGTGAGCCCGAGGGAGCCGGCACCTCCCACCTCGGCCAGAAACGGCTCGGGCCGCACCAGGGTGAGGCTGCCCGCCCCCCGGTTGTCGTCGGCTTCGAGCATCTCCGCCGCCAGGGCGATGCGGCCGGGATGGCGGCGCAAGAGGGCCGCAAAGGCCTGATCGTCGGCCGGCCCCCGGGAACTGGGTCCTTCGAACACCACGTTGATCGCCACCGCGGCGGCCCCCGCCCGCAGCAGCCGGTCGGCCGTTTCGCCATAGGCCGCGCGCGGCCAGGGCAGGGAGCCGACCCCCCGCGCCCAGGCGGGGATGCGCCGGTTCTGCTCGAACCAGTCGCCCACCTGCAGCGTGGCGTCATCGACCGTCACCAGCAGTACGCCGGGGGGAGGACGGCGGGGTCCGAGCAGCAGCTGGAGCTGGTCGTTCAGGCCCTGGTCCCACACCCGCCAGCGAGGTCCGGGCCAGCCGGCGGTGCCGCCCACCCAGAGCACGACCGCCGCGGCCAGCAGCGGCGGCATGCGGAGGCGAAGCTTCACCATCCCCTGGCCACGCTGCCGGACAGCACCGCGCTCATGCGGGAGCGCTCGTGCAGGTGTGGGGTGGGCGGGCGGTCACGTCAGAAGAGGCGGGGCACGCTGAACCGGGGCACCGAGGGTGTGGGCACCACGGGGGTGGGCACGGCCGGCAGCGACGGCAGGGTCACCCCGGGCACCTTGGCGCGGATGTAACTCTCAAGGGCGCCGTAGTTCGGCAGGGGCAGGAGAAAGCCCTCGAACAGCGGGCCCTGCAGGATAGTGGTGTAGTCGGCGCTGGTGAGGCCCAGCAGGGCGAGGATCACCCCTTCGGGGGAGAGGCGGACCTTCTGACCGGCCTGCACCGTGGTGGGGGGCTTGCCGGTGGGTTCGCCGTCCTTGAGGGGTTCCACCGCCACCTCGCCTTCCAGCACCGACAGCTGGGACTCCCCGTTGTCGTCGACCTCCAGCACGTAGTTGGTGCCGCGCACGCTCAGCCGGGCCGAGCGGGTGCAGCCGCTCTGCCTGCCGGAGACCAGCACCTGGCCCTTGTCGAGCAGGAAGCAGCCCTGGCCCAGCCGCATGCGCGAGAAGCGGTTGATGCGACCGACCGCTCCACCGGGGAAACCGAGCTGGCCCCGGCTGTTCTGGGTGCTCACCTGCTGGGGGGCTGTGGCCTTCTGCTTCACCTTCGCCTGGCGGCTGTCCACAAACATCTGGTTGCCGTCGAGGATCTCCTGGATCACGGCGCTCTCGGCCGCCCGGGCGGGCGAAACCATGGCGGGAGCCATGAACGGGGCCAGCAGCAGCCAGAGCGGGAGCAGACGCAGGGAACGGCGGGACATCGGCCTGGACCCCGGAGTCGGAACTGCCGCCATTGTGAACCGGATCAGCGGGCGCAGAACCGCACCAGCAGCGAAAGGCGGCTGAGGGGCTGCTCCAGCTCCGCCGGATCGAAGGTGGGCACCCCATCCGCCGCCGGGGCCGCCGCGGCCCGCAGGGCGACCGGGGGACCGCCGCCCTCCAGCTGCACCTCCAGGGGCGTGAGGAGCGGACGGCCGATCGCCGCGGCCACCTGACTCGCCTGGGCGAGGGCATCCCGGTAGGCCGCCCGCAGCAGGTCGCGCCGCACCCCCGCGGCCTCGAGCGGATCGGCCTCCGCCGACACCGGGGCCAGGCGCACGCCGGCAAGGCTGCCCACGCCGCGAACCAGCTCCTGGAAGCGGGGCGGCGCCACCCGACCGCTCACCTGCAGCACCGCCTGCACCCGGCCGGGCCGACGCCCCGCCGCCGGCAGCTGCCAGGTCTGCGGGGAGCTCACCCGCAGCTCCTCCACCCCGAGGGTCCGCAGGCCCTCCCGCACCGCCGCCAGCCGGCTCTGGAGGCTGGCCAGCGCCGCATCGGCCGTGGCCCCCTCCGCCTCGATCCCCAGGGAGAGCCGCAGCCAGCGGGCCGCTTGTCGCCGCTCGGCCGCGCCCCGGGCTTCCAGCAGGGTGCCGTCGCAGCGGAGCTGGACCTGCCCCCGGGCCGGGCCCGCGGGCCCGGCGGCCACCAGCAGCAGGGGGAACAGCAGCGGCAGCAGCGCGCGACGCATGGGAAGCCGGAAGGGTTCTCCAGCCTGGCTCTGCCTGGGCGAAGTGGCACCCCCGCCCCCCACCGGCAAGATGGGGCCAACGCCCATTCTCCCGCCGATGGGGCCACTCGGACTGGTGCCGACCTGGATCTCCGCCGTCGTGGGGGGCGCGGTGCTGCTGATGCTGGCGAGGGCCTGCCGGCGCCGGGGCCTGCCCGCCGTGCCCTTGCGCCTGCCGCTGCTGGCCCTGCTGGCGGCGGTGGTGGTGCCCGCCATCCCCCTGGCGCGGATCCCGTTCGGCTCCCGGCTCTGGCTGGGGGCCATCGACGACCTGCTGCTGGTCTACGCGAGCATCCGCCTGGCGGTCTGGCTGGCGCTGGAACTGCCCGGTGGTCTGGGCTGGTGGCGCCGCCCGCCCGACCTGCTGCTGCAGCTGCTGATGGTGGGCGGCTGCGCCCTGGGCACGGTGGTGGTGGCGCGGCAGACGGCCCGCATCGATCTGGTGGGGCTGGTGACCACCTCGGCCGTGCTGACGGCCGTGATCGGCCTGGCAGCCCAGGAACCGCTCAAGGATCTGCTGGCCGGCCTGGAACTGCAGCTCAGCGAGGACTTCAACCCCGGCGACCTGCTCGACATCGAGGGGGGAGCCCGGGGCGTGGTCCATTCGGTGAGCTGGCGTGAAACCAGCCTGCGCAACATGGAAGGGGCCCTGGTGGTGGTGCCCAACACCAGGCTCACCGAAGGGGTGATGCGCAACCTCAGCGCCTTCGGCCCGGTGTCGAATCGCTTCGAGGTGGGCCTGGCCTACGACTTCGCCCCCGGCCGGGCCCGGAGCCTGCTGCTGCGGGTGCTGAGCCAGCATCCCCTCGTGCTGGATGATCCGGCGCCGGTGGTGCGGCTGAAGGAGTTCTCCGAAAGCGCGATCACCTACGACCTGCAGGTGTGGCAGCGGGAGGCCACCGACCGGGCGATCGTCGACCTGCGCAGCGAACTGCTGGAGCAGATCTGGTACGCCCTGAGCCGCGCCGGGCAGAGCATCCCCTACCCGGTGCGGGAAGTGCAGCCGCACCGGCCCAGTGTGGGGACCGAGGACGACCGGGGGCCCACCCCCGAGGAGTGCCGGGAGGCGCTGGCCGCCAACGACCTCTTCCAGGGCCTGGTACCGGAGGATCTCGATCGAGTGCTCGCCTCCAGCCAGGCGCTGTCCTATGCCGCCGGCGAGGCGATCGTGCAGGAGGGCGCCCGGGGCGAGTCGCTCTATCAGCTGCTGCGGGGGCGCGTCGCCGTGCTCAAGCAGGTCCAGCCCGGGCACACGGTGCCGGTGGCCGAACTCGGCCCCGGCGAGGTGTTCGGCGAGATGACCCTGTTCCAGGGGGCACCCCGCAGCGCCACGGTGCGGGCCCTGGAGGAGTGCCACCTGCTGCGGGTGGGCCGGGCCGGGTTCAGGGAGCTGATGGAACGGGATCCGGCCTTGATCGAGCGGTTCGCCGCCCTGATGAGCGAGCGGCGGGCGAAGCTGGAGAGCCTGAGCCGTGATCAGCGGCAGGAGCAGACCAACGCCCTGATCGACACCATGAAGCGCCTGTTCTTCGCCTTCACAGGCGGCTGAGCGCAGCGCCCTTGAAGGGATCTCTTGAGGTGGGGATCACGTGAGGTGCGCTCGTGAGAAGCGCTCGCGAAGATCAGCACACCGGCCTGGCTGCCGCCAGGATCGGTGCTGCCTTCGCCTAAGCCGCCATGGACGCCGGCTCGATCCTGGGACCCTGGCCGGCACGCCTCCGCCATTCCTTCAGGCAGGGCCGACGGCAGGGCTGGCGGCTGGCCCGACGCGGCGCCCCCTATGCCGTGGCGGGCCTGATCCTGCTGGGCCTGCAGCGCCTGCCGCTGACGGAAACCCTCGATCTGCTCTGGTACGACCTGATCACCACCCTCCGGCCGGCGCCCAGTGGCCAGGAGCATCCGATCTCCCTGGTGGGGATCGACGAGGGGGACATCGGCGCCCTCGGCTGGCCGATCGACGACGCGATCCTCTGCCGGGCGATCGACCGGATCACGGCAGCGGGCGCCACCGCCGTCGGGCTCGACATCTACCGCGACCGGGGCGTCGGGCCCAACCAGGACTGCCTGCGCCAGCGCTTCCGGGATGACCCGCGGCTGATCTCGATCAACAACGTGGCCGAGGACATCGGCCCGGTGCCGGGCACGCCGCCGCAGCGGCAGGGGTTCAACGACCTGGTGGTGGATCCCGACGGGGTGGTGCGCCGCGATCTGGTCCACGTGAGTGGCCAGGATGCCGCCACCGTCGCCTTCCCGCTGCGGGTGCTCGAGGTGGGGAAGGGCGCCCTGTGGCTGCGGCAACAGCTCGAGAAGGGCACGGCCCCCGGGCCATGGCTCGAACCCGGCTCCGGGGGCTATCAGCGGCTGGATGCGGCGGGCTACCAGCAGATGCTGGTGTTCGATCAGCCAGGCAGTTTCCCGCTCTGGAACCTGCGGCAGGTGCTGGCCCAGCGGCCTCTCCCCGACAGCGCCTTCCGCGGCCGCATGGTGCTGATCGGCAGCACGGCACCCTCGCTGCGCGACCTGTTCCCCGTCCCCAAGACGCGCTTCGCCACCGACAACAGCCTGATGCTGATTCCCGGGGTTGAGATCCACGCCCAGCGGTTGGCAGCCCTGCTCGACCGCTATGCCGGCGAGCACTCCCGCCGCATCCGCACCCTGCCCGGTTGGAGCGACATCGTGCTGGAACTGCTGGCGGCGGCCCTGGGGCTGGGGCTCGGGGAAGCCTTCCGCCAGCTGCGCCGCAGCGTGATCGCGGTGGGCCTGGTGGCGGTGCTGCTGGTGGGAGGCAGCGTGGTCCTGCTGCTGGCGAATGTCTGGATCGGCCTGGCGATGCCGCTGGCGGCCCTGGTGGTGATGGCGGGCGCCGCCTGGCTGCGGCGCGGTGCCGCCAGCCAGGAGCAGCAGCAGCAGATCGAGCGGCTGCTGGGCCAGACCACCTCGCCGGCGGTGGCGCGTGCGCTGTGGAACCAGCGCGAGCAGCTGCTGAGCGACGGCCGCTTCGAGGGCCGGCAGCTGAAGGTGACGGTGCTGATGTCGGACACCTGCAACTTCACCACGGTCTCGGAGCGCCTGGATCCACGCTCCCTGCTGGCCTGGCTCAACCAGGGCATGTCGCGCTTCGTGCCGGCGATCACCACCCGCGGCGGCATGGTGAACAAGTTCACCGGCGATGGGCTGCTGGCGGTCTTCGGAGCGCCGCTGAGTGACGGGCCCGAGGCCGATGCGCTGGCGGCGGTGGAGGCCGCCCTGGCGATCCAGGCGGAGGTGGACGCGCTCAACGACGGCCTGGCGGAGCGGGGCGAACCGGCCATGCACCTGCGCATCGGTCTGCACTCCGGAGAGGTGCTGGCCGGTTCGATCGGCAGCAGCGAACGGCTGGAGTACGCCGTGATCGGCGATGCGGTGAACTGCGCCTCACGGCTGGAGAGCGTGGAGAAGGAGCGGCAGCGCAACCGCTGCCGCGTGCTGGTGTCCGCCGACACGCGCCGCCTGCTTCCCCCCCACCTCGCCCTCCGCTGGGAGGGCTGGGGCCGTGTATCGCTCAAGGGTCGGCAGGAACCGCTGGAGGTGTGGGAGCTGCTGGGACCGGCCCTCAGCCCGGACAGCGCACCGGCAGCCGTGCCGGCCAGTCCGACGTCAGCACGTCCGTGAGCCCGAAGGTCTTGGCCACCGTGGCCCTGTCCACGGTGGATCCGCAGGCGCTGCGCAGTTCCTTCAGGGAGCGTTGCAGGGCGGCATCCTCCGAACCGGCCTCGGTCACCAGCAGGGACAGAGCGGGCGGCGCGTCGGTGGTCACGAAGTCGAGATCGGTGCCGGCGCTCACGGGAGCAGGCGCATCCTCACAGCGGTAGGCCGTCTCCCAGACGGTGGGTCCCTGGAAGGCGGGCACGGTGACCAGGGTGAGACCGGCGCCGGAGGAAGGAACGGTGCGGCTCTGGGAACTCTTGCGGGCCGAGTCCAGCGAGCCGTTGCCGCGCAGCGGGCTGAAGGTGAGGCCCAGGGGGCGAGGGTTGACGCTGGGGCCCTCGAGGATGCCCACGGTACGGCTGGCACCGGGGGCGAACACGCTGCTGGAGGGAACCAGGTGAGCGATCAGGCGGGCCGTGCATTCGCCCCGGGTGCCGCCTCCGATGCGCCGTCCGGGGAAGGTGCTGCGCAGGTTGGGCGATCCGGCGAGAACCTCCCCGGCGGAGAAGGTGAGAAGGGCCAGACCGCTGAAGAGCAGCGTGCGCCGGCGGTTGGCACGAGACAGGAAGGAAAATCGCGGGTTCATGGGTGAATCAGGAGAAGGGAATCAGCGGAACCAGCCCGGACCACCGGCGACACCGACCGCCAGCAGAGCCCAGAGCAGCTTGGAGACCACGTGCAGCGCCTGATCCATCGGCAGACGCCAGAGATGACGGCACTTGCCCAGGTCGATCAGGATGTGCACGATCCATTCGGCCAGACCGAGAAGGGGGATGCCGGTGACCAGGGCCACAAGAAAGCCGTGGATGCCGGCATGGGCCGTGAGCCACCAGCCCCAGCCGAGGGTGACCCCATGGCCGGGGCACTTCTCGCGGGCCATCCGATCGCTCTGCAGGCCGTAATCGCCCACGAAGTGACCCATGGACAGCATCAGGAACAGATTCGCGGCGGCAGCGAGATCAGACACAGCGTCGGGATGGAGAAAGGCGACCGGAGGCAAGGGAAGAGCCCCGCGCAGGATTCACCAGGGTGTGCCGAGGAGTTCCACCCCGGCCCAGAAGTAAGGATGCCCCATGCCGGAGGCCACGCGACGCTGCTGGGCAGGGGTCAGGCCGGTGAGCAGCGGCGTGCCGTCGTTTGCCAGGATCGCATCCCCCACCAGACGTAGCCGTCCCTGTGCCATGGCCTCACGGGTGGCGCGCAGGGCATCGGCCTTGGGCAGGCCCTGATCAAGGAACCGATAGAGCTGAAGGAAGTAGGCGGAGGCGGCCACGTCATCCACGTACCAGAGGGTGCCGATGGCGCTGCGGGCACCGGCGATCAGGGCCAGCCCGGCGAAGCCGAGCTCACTGTCGCTGTCGCCGAGAGCGGTGCGGCAGGCGCTGAGCGCCACCAGCTCGAGCGGGTTGTTGCCACGCACCTGGCGCAGACGCACGAAATCCTGCAGGGCGAGGGTGTCGTTGCCGGTGTAGATCCGTGCCTGGGAAGCGCCACCGGGACGGAACTCGGCATGGGTTGCCACATGCACCCGGTCGTAACGGGGGTCCCCGGCCTGGCTCAGCAGCACCTTGGGGGTGAACTGGTCGTTGAGGAAAAGATCGACCCCATCACGCTTGGGAATGCCGGCAAGCTCCTCCGGTACCAGGGGCAGCGGAGCCAGGGAGTTGAACTGGGAGGCGCCGACCGCCAGCACGCGTCCCCGGGACCGGCCCGGGGGAGCAAGCGAGGTGAGCTGAAGCGACGGGGTGAGCGAGAAGCCGAAACGTTCCCCGAACCACTGGCTCCCGTCATGGAGGGCAGCGAAGGGGACCGCCTGCAGCCCCCGGTCGGCCACGATCAACAACGAGGTAATGCCGTTCTTCTCCAGCGCCGGCAACACCGGGGCGATGAGGATGTCAAACAAGCGGCGCGCCGGTGATGCGGGATCCTGTTCGCCAAGCGGCTCCTGACGGGCGAGCTGCCCGTAGAGCCGGCGAAGCTCCTCCTGGAGCGCCAGCCGGGACAGGTCGACGCGGCGTCCCACCGGATCACCGTTGGGAGTGATCAGGCTGAGATCCAGAAAGGAATCCCCGTCGCCTGCGTTGCCGACGCCGGGCGGCTTGCGCGTGAAGCTGAGCGAGAGCACGCCGGGCACAAAGGGATGAGCCGTGCTCCTGGACGCCTGCTCCGCCTCCCGCAGCAGCCTCTGGACCTCTTCGAGGGACGCGGATTCGGGGGCGCCGGGAGGGGCGCTCAGGCCTTCGATGCTGCGGGTGAGGTCGTCGGTGCGGTTGCGATCGCCCTCCGTCACCGCCAGGGACAGCTCAGCACCCTCGAGAGTGCCGGCAACGACACCGATGCGTCCAACAGCTCCCTCCGTGCTGCCCGCCGCAGTGAAATTGGTCCGATCCAGGTTGATAATCAGTTGACTGTCGCCGCCGCTGATGACATTGGCTGCGGGTGCGGGGCCTGCGGAAATCTCGACTCCCGGGAATATCACGGTGTTCTCAGGGTTGATGACCTGAGGTGAAGGGGAAGGCGTAGGGGTAGGTGTCGGGGCGGGCGTCGGGGTCGGGGTAGGTGTCGGCGTCGGTGTCGGCGTCGGCGTCGGCGTCGGCGTGGGCGTCGGGGTAGGCGTCGGCGTCGGCGTGGGCGTCGGTGTCGGCGTGGGTGTCGGTGTCGGTGTCGGCGTGGGTGTCGGTGTCGGTGTCGGCGTGGGTGTCGGTGTCGG
>JANWUS010000006.1:163064-177762 GCA_024958715.1 Cyanobium sp. FGCU52
GGTGTCGGTGTCGGCGTGGGTGTCGGTGTCGGCGTGGGTGTCGGTGTCGGTGTCGGCGTGGGTGTCGGTGTCGGTGTCGGCTTAGCGGTCGCCGTCAGCAGAAATGTTGTGGTGGTGGTGCCAGGCACCAGATCAACCTTGGCGCCGATGCTGGTGTCGGTGGTGGAGGCGAACTGGCCGCTGAGCCCCGTGCTGGTGATCAGGTCGAAACGGGAGCCAGCTGCAGGGTCGAAGCCATTGATCAGCCCGTAGCTCACCGCTCCTCCGAGGGTCACGTTGCCCTGCACCTCCAGCGTGTCGTAGTTCACCCCCGCGACCGGTCCGGCCAGGGAGAACGCCAGCTGGGAGGAGGAGGTGAGCTCGAGATCGCCAGCCACCACGAGCTTGCCGATGCCCGGATTACCGCCGGGGAGGATAGTTCCGGCGTTCTCAAGACTACCTCCCGGCTGGGGGATGCCGGCAGCGTTGACGTTGAGGTTGATGGTCCCAGAGCCGGAGATCAGGCCCTGATCCGCATTGCGTAACACAACCTGCCGCAGGGCCAGCGTGGCCAATCCACTCCCCTGCAACTCAATCTCACTGTTGGGATTGGTGTTGAGCATGCCGGCGGCCAGGGTGGCCCCGTTGGCAATGGCGATGCGGCCCTGGTTGTCGAGGCTGGAAGCGGGGCCGAAATCGAGTTGACCGTTCGCTTGAACCAGGCCCGAGCCAGCATTGTTCAGGGTGAGGGATGCCCCGGTGGTGTCGAACGTGGCGCCCACGGCGCCCCCGCCGAACGAGGCATCGGACAGCTGACCGGCATTCTCGATCAGCAGGGGCCTGGTCAGGACCTGAGTGCCGGAGAAGAACAGGCGGCCTGGAGAGGGCACGCCATCGTCCACCTGCATCCTGAAACCGTCGAACCGGCCATCGTGAACGGTGAGCACGGCACCCGGGCCGACCCGAAGCAGTGGAGGGTCAAGGGGAAGCGCGCCAGCGGGGACAGCGCTCAGGCGGCCGCCATTGATCAAGCCTTGACCAGCAATCGTGAGGGCAGTTGCTTGGGTACCCAGGATTTCATTAGCAGATCCTTGAACAAAATTGTTGGTGACAGTGAACTGGTTCTTGGCCTCCAGTGAGAGAATGGCGTTGGAGCCCGCTGCCCAGGAGAGGATGCCGGTGCTCACCCGTCCGCCCGAGAAGGTCACCTGACTTGGTGGGGTCGTCGAGCTGGTGAGCACAAGGTCACCAGGAGAAGGAATACCGGTCCCCGTGGCCGGTACCGTCACCGTCAACTGACCAGTGGAACCAAGGATTGCGCTACCTCTGTCCCAGAACACTTTGCGTCCTGATCCGTGCTGCAGATCCACGGAGAAGGGGGTTGGAGCATTATTGTTGTTGAATACAAATCCGCTGCCCTGGATACTCAGATTGTCAGCAGACTTTAGCTGGAGCGTGGACGCAAATGGAGACGTTGCGCTGCGTAGTATCGGGGCCTTAACGAGGAGCTCACCGGTGCTGGTGGCGATGGTGAGGGTACCGGCGGAGGCAAGTGCATCCGTAACCCAGGAATTCCTCACGACCGAGAAACCTGGGGTAGGACTCCCGAAGGTGCTAAGGATTTCGATCGCGGGGGCCTGCACCCAAACATCCACCGGCCCCCCGCCGCCCGGAGCGAGCCTGGTGCCAGTCAGCTGCAGATTGCCGCCCTGGGAATCGAGCAGAAGACTGCTGTCGACGGTGAGCAGACCCCCCTGCAAAACCAGAGCGCCGTTGATTTTGTTGCTGGGATCGGCTGGCACATTGGTCACCAGACCAGTGGAACCTGACACGGGAGTGCCGGTGGGCAGGCTGGCTGCATCGGTGGAGTACACATCGAACTGCCCCGAGGGGAACTGCAGGGCGGTGGCGGTGCTGAGAGTCAGGGACTGGACGCCGCTGAACTTCGCGCCGGCACCCACAGTCAGGCCAGCGGGTGAGAGAATGAAAAGGCTGGCGGGTCCTCCGGTCAGGGCAAGGGGTCGGTTGAGAAAGGCGCCGCTCTGATCGATGACACCGAGGATCACGGAGCTGGCACCGCCCGTCTGCACCGTCACGGTGTTGATGGCGTCGGTGGCCTGGAAGCTGTCGAAGCGGTGGAAGAGGTTGTTGCCGGCCGAGGTCCCGTCGATGACCTCACAGGTCCCTGAGGTGCAGGCACTGACGGAGGCACCGTTTTCCAGCACCTGTGTGCCCAGACCCAGTGCGCCGATTGTTGGTTTGATCTCTCCAGCCACGGCAGGCAGGCAGAGCAGGCCTCCAAACCCCAGGCCCGCCAGGGGCAGAGCCAGGGGATGTGGCGGTAGGAACCTTGCCATGAACGACTTACCGGCACCCTGATTGATTTCCAACCGTAAGTCCTCGGACTGGGATTCAGGGTAGTCATGAGCTGCTCGCAACGGGTGATTGGTGGTTCGGGAGGGATCACGACAGCAACGACCTTCTTGATTCAGTGCTGCTCCATCAGCGTGAGCTGCACGTTGGTGGCGCCGAGCTTGCGGGACAGGCCGGTGGTGAGGGCCAGCAGCAGGTCACAGGTGGCATCGGGGTCGACCTTCTGGAGCTCGTCGAACCGGGCGCGGGAGAGGACCCAGCAGCTGCCGGGGATGTCGGCGGTCACGTTGGCCATCCGGGGCTGGCCGGAGAGGAAGGCGATCTCCCCGAAGCTCACGCCCGGTCCGAAGGTGGCCAGCCGCGACTGCTGCATTTCGCCACCGGGTGTGGCCAGGTCGATGGTGGTCGTGAAGCGTCCCTCCCGCACCAGGAAGAGCTCGTCGCCGGTTTCACACTTGCGGATCACGGCATCGCCCGCCCGGTAGTGGCGCTGCTCCATCACGGTGGCCACGCTCTGGCGATGGGCCGGCTGCAGTTGATCCAGAAAGCCGAGGGTCTCCTCGATCTCGCTGGTGAGCGGGATCTGCGCCTTGTGATCGAGTGAGGCCAGCAGGAGATCCTCCGCCCGCTCGATCGCCTGATCGAGATTCACCAGGCGGATCGGCCGGTCGTCGGTTTCGAGGAAACGCTCGGTCTGGAGACGGAGCTTGGAGGCGCGCGAGATGAGGATGCGCACGCCGCTGTCATGGAGGGCGATCAGTTGCTGCTCCAGCAGACGCCCGGGCTCCTCAGGCAGTTCGGTCACGTGCTCGAGATCGAGCACCAGGATGCGCGCTTCGGAGGAGATCTGGATCAGTTCCGCCACCAGGCACTCCAGCGACGCCAGATCGAGCACCCCCTGCACGAGCACGATGCGGATGCTGTCCCGGTGGGTCTGGAGCAGGGCGGTTTCTGCCGGATTGCGCCAACGCCGCGACTGGCGCTGGCCGCCGCGGTAAGTGCGGCGGATGGTGGAGGTGTTGTGGGGGTACTGGTTGAACAGGCTCAGGCCGAGGCGGTCGGCGAGCTCGTTGCACACGGCCACACCGCGCACGCTGTTGCCGTAGCTGTCCAGCGGCGGCGAGTAGGTGGCGATGCCCAGCCGGCCCGGCACCACCGCCAGCACCCCTCCGCCGACACCGCTCTTGGCGGGCATGCCCACGTCGTAGAGCCACTGGCCGGCGAAGTCGTAGGTGCCGCAGGTGGCCATCAGCGCCAGGATCCGGATCGTGAGCTCCTGGTTCAGCGGCTGACGGCCGGTGAGCGGGTTGCGACCCTGGCAGGCCAGGGTGGCGGCCATCACCGCCAGATCCCGGCAGGTGACGGTGATCGAGCACTGGCGGAAATAGAGATCGAGCGAGGGCTCGGGGTGAGCCTCGATGATGTCGAAGTTGCGGAGCAGGTGGCCGATGGCGCGGTTGCGGTGGCCCGTGGCCTGCTCCGAGCTGAAGACGCCCTGGTCGATCCCCAGGGGGCGACCGGCGAGTTCGGCGAAGAAATCGAGCAGCAGGCTCTCGGCCCGGGGGGGATCGATGTTGTAGATCTGCGCCGTGGTGGCGATGGCCCCGGCATTGATCATCGGGTTCCGGGGCCGCCCTGTTGTGGGATCGAGGCTGATCGCATTGAACGCCTCACCCGAAGGCTCCACCCCCACCTTTTCGAACATCCTGTTGGAGCCGAGCAGCTTGAGGGCCAGGCCGTAGGCGAAGGGCTTGGAGATCGACTGGATCGTGAACGGCTTGCGGGTGTCGCCCACCTCGTAGACGCGGCCATCGGCGGTGGCGATCGCGATGCCGAAGTCACCGGGGTCGGCCTTGGCGAGCTCGGGGATGTAGTTGGCCGGCGTGCCGTCGTTGAGGGGCTGGTAACGCTCATGGAGTTCCTCCAGCAGCCCCTGGATCACGTTGGCTGCCGCTGAGGTTGAGCCCATGGAGGACCGGTCCGGGCCGACTACGATCAGAGCCCCTGGTTCGGCTGACAGTCTGTCGTTCCGGCTACATCCAGCGCGCCCTGGGCCGCCGGATCCGGCGTCAGAGCAACAGGGGATTCGCCGCCGTCGGCCGCAGAACGATGCGCGCCCGCAGCCCCCCCTGCGGGGACGTCTCCAGATGGAGCTGGCCCCCGTTCTCGCGGCAGAACCCCTCCACGATCTCCAGCCCCAGCCCCCGGTGGCGCCTCCGCCCCCGGTCGCTGGCGGGCGGTGGACCACTGATCGTGCGCCGGGTGGGGGTGAGCATGCCGGACCCGTGGTCATCGACCACCAGATTCAGCACCCCTCGCTCGGTCCAAGCCGAGAGGCGCACCGGCGGCCGGCCGTGCTCGATCGCATTGTCGATCAGATTGCGCAGGGCCCGCTCCAGCGCCACGCTGTCGATGCGGATCAGCTGCCGCCGCATCACCACCTCCACCGCACCGCCCGAATAGCTGGCGGCGAGCCGACGGCAGAAGTCATCGAGGGCAAGATCCAGCCGGCGCGAAGGCGTCGCTTCCCGGTCGGCGAGCAGGGTGAGCTGCTCGGTGATCCGGCCGAGCTGCTGCAGATCGGCGGCAAGGGCCTGGGTGGTGGAACGGGTCTCCGGGCCCGCCTGGCGTTCCAGGCTCTCCACCTGAAGCATGAGCCGGGTCTGGGGGCCGGCCAGATCGTGGGCCAGGCCCCGCAGCAGGGAGCGTCGGGCGGCGTCGACGTCGTTGATGCGCTCCAGCAGGCGATTGATGCGAACGGTCAGGAGCCGCAGCGGCGCGATGCCCCGCTCCGGCAGCAGGGGTAGCGGTGCCTGGGACGTATCCGGGAGGGTGCTGAGCACCTGGGTGAAGGGAATCTCGATCCGCCAGTGAAGGAATCCCACCGTGCCCAGCAGGACGCCGAAGAACACGGCGGAGGTGCGCAGCAGGGGCAGGAACCAGGCACTGCTGCTGGACAGACGCTCGGGCTGATACAGCCAGAGCGGCGGGTTCTGACCGGGCACCTGCAGGCGGATCCAGTAGCCGCCCCAGGGATCGACCAGGGGCGGGCGGTCCCGCTGGAGATCGCGGCGGAGTCCGTACTGCTGGGCGAGCCGCTGCTGCAGTTCGCGGTCGAAACTGGTGAGGCCATCAGCGGACCCCTCCGGCGGGGTGGACGAAGATTTCAGGAGCACGCCGGGCGGTATCCGTTCGGGTGGCAGCCGCCGCAGCACCTCCTCCACCAGAGCCACGCTGCGGCTGATCCGCAGGCTGCTCTCCGCCTGGAGCTGTGGTTCCAGCAGGGTGTGCAGCAACAGAATGAGCACCGAGAAGCTCAGACCGCAGCCCAGCAGCCACCAGAGCAACAGCTTTGCCCAGTCGCTGCGGTCGAGCCGGGAGGAGCGGCTCACGCCTGCTCGGCGGGGATGGACACCGCCGGCACCTGCAGCCGATAGCCCTGCCCGCGCAACGACTGCACCAGTTCCTGCCCATCGCCGAGGGCCGCCAACTGGCGACGCAGGCGGGAGAGGCGCATGTCGATGGTGCGGCTGCGGCCGGGGTCCACCAGGCTGCCGCTGGAGCGGGCCAGCACCTCCCGACTCACCGGCTCACCCGGTCGCCGGCAGAGGGCCAGCAGCAGGGCCGTGTCACCCCGGCTGATGGGCACGGGGATCCCGGCATGGCCCACCAGCTCCCTGCGGACGGGATCGAAGCGCACGGCGCCCAGCTGATAGGCGGCCTTGGCCGATGTGGCGAGGGCAGGCGAGGCGACGCTCCACCGCAGCAGCGCCTCAACCCGCAACTGCAGTTCACGGAACAGGAACGGCTTGGCCATGTAGTCGTCGGCCCCTGCCTCGAGGCCGGCGATCCGATCGTTTGGGGCGCCGAGGGCCGAGAGCATCAGGACCGGGAACATATGCCCCTGGCGGCGCAGCCCCGCCAGCACGTCGGTCCCGGTCTTGCCGGGCAGCATCTGGTCCAGCAGAAGCACATCGGGGGCACTGCCCTCCAGGGCCTGCTCCAGGCGGCGAGGGGTGGGGAATGCCGCCAGTTTCCAGCCCACCTCGGCGCAGAAGCCCGCCAGCAGGTCACAGAGCCGCTCATCGTCCTCGAGGATCCAGAGAAGCGTCATTGCCGGCGGGGGAACGAGCTCGTTCCTCACCCTAGGGACCACCCCCAGCGACGGCTCAGGGCTGCGAGTGCCAGACGCGAGCGGTAACCTGCCCCAGCGGCGCCGAGGCGAATGGGTCCGAGTCCTGCGCCCCCCGCAGCCGGCCGTTGCGCACCTGTCCGGGAGCCGTCGATCACGGCGATCATGCCCACGATCAGCTGGGAGGGCTGCTTCGTGCCGGAGCCGCCGGCCTGGCTGGGCGAGGCGCCGGTGAGGCTGCTGAGCACCGGCGAGCGGGCGGGGCCGGGCGCGGCCCGCAACCTGGCGGCCCGCCGGGCCAGGGGCGAGGTCCTGCTGTTCGTCGACGCGGACGTGGAGCTCCACCCCGGGGCGGTGCAGCGGTTCCGGGCCCATTTCCAGCAGGACCCCAGCCTGAGCGCCGTGTTCGGCAGCTACGACGACAGCCCGGCGGCACCGGGGATCGTGAGCCGCTACCGCAACCTGCTCCATCACCATGTGCACCAGTGCCATCCGGGGCCGGCCGTCAGCTTCTGGGCGGGCTGCGGTGCCGTGCGGCGGGAACGGTTCCTGGCGGAGGGGGGCTTCGATCCCCGCTACGACCGCCCCAGCATCGAAGACATCGAATTCGGCCGCCGGCTGAGCGCGGCCGGCGGCCGGATCCTGCTCGATCCCGCGGTGCAGGGCACCCACCACAAGCGCTGGACCCTCGCCTCGATGCTGATGACCGACATCGGCCGCCGCGCCATCCCCTGGAGCCGGCTGCTGCTGGCGCGAAGGGACGCTGCGCTGCCGCCCACGCTCAACCTGGAACCGTCCGCCCGCTGGAGCGGTGGGGCCGCTGCCCATGGCCGCGGTTCTGGTGCTGCCGGCGCTCGCTGCTGCCGCGCTGGCGGTGGCCTGGCGGTGCCGGGGTCGGGGCGCCCTGCGGCTGCCGCGGCCCGCCGGTCTCGATGCCCTCGGGGTGATGGCGGTGCTGGGAGCCTTGCTCTTCTATCACCGCAACTACGACAACATCATGCTGGTGCCGGCCCTGCTGGCCCTGTTCCGGCGCAGCCTTCAGCGGCCGGCCCCGGCAACGATCGCCCTCACGACCAGCCTGGCCCTGTCGCTGTGGCTGCCCACCCGCGTGCTGGTGGCACTCCCGTGGCTGATGCCGGCCCAATCGCTGGTGTGGCTGGCGGCAGGGCTGGTCCTGGCCTTCAGACCCGCCCCTGAGGCCCCGCGCCCCGGACCTGCAGCCGCTGCGGCACAGAGCGTCAGCGCCGCTGCATGATTGGCAGGGGGCGCGAGCACACCGGCCAGCCGATGAAGAACACCACAGGACCTGCCCTGGACCGTGCCCATGTCCTGGCCGGTGCCTTCGCCGCATCGCCCCTGTTCAGCGGGCTGCCGCTGGAGGATCCGGGGCTGGAGAGCCTGGAGCTGATCCAACTGCCGGCCGGCGGCGTCCTGTTCCGCCAGGGGGACTGCGGTTCGCGGGCCTACCTGGTCGCCCATGGCATTCTCGGGCTGTACCGCAGCGAACGGGGCCAGGAGCCGCGCCTGTTCCGCAAGGCATGCGCCGGTGAGCTGATCGGCGAATACGCCCTGCTCTGCGACGAACCGCGCTCGGCGCTGGCGCGGGCCCTGGTGGACTGCAGCCTGTTCAGCATCGACCGGGCCTGCCTGCAACGGTTGCTGAAGCTGGACTCGGAGCTTCCCTCCAGGCTGATCCGCCAGTTGGCCCTGGCGGCTTCGCGCGGTCGGGAGGACCTCAGCAACCGTCCCCTGATTTCCGTGCTGGCGCCGGCCAGGCAGCTGGGCGAGCGTGGAGATGGAGCGATGGAGCCCCTGATCGAGGCCCTGCGGGAATGCGCCGGTGATGGCGACGCGGCCGTGACGATCGACGACCACCGCGGCAGGGACTGGTCCACGGCCGATCAGGCCACCTCGATCGTCGAAGCCCTGGAGCAGCGCCGTCCCTGCGTCCATGTCGTCGACCGGCTGGATGTGCTGGACCCGGAGCACTGGCCGCTGGTGGACCGGGCCCTGCTGGTCTGCCGGGGCAACGCGGTGGCGCCGGCCGACCTGGGCGATTCCGGAGCGGCGGTCGGCATCGCAGGCAGCGAAGCCAGGGCCGTCGACCTGGTGCGGATCTGGCCGCCCTCGCAGGAGTTGCCGGAACCGCTGCCCCCACAGGCTGGCCTGCACAACCTGCAGCACACCTACAACGTGCGCGAGGACAGGCCGGTGGACTACCAGCGGACCGCACGCTGCATGCTCGGCAAAGCCACGGTTCTCGTGCTGGGTGGCGGAGGAGCCAAGGGCTTTGCCCACCTGGGTGCCCTGCGGGCCCTGGCCGAGCACGATGGCCCACCGATCGACATGATCTTCGGCATCAGCATCGGCTCCTTCATCGGCAGCCTCTATGCCCTGGGCCATCCGATCGACAGCATCCGCCGGATCCTGATCGATGTGTTCGTGAGGCGCACCCCTTACTCCCTCACCCTGCCGATCCATTCCCTGTTCCGGTACAATCAGCACCTGCGCACCATCGAACGCCTCCTGAAGCCCCACGAGGTGGGTGACACCTGGATTCCCTTCCGGCCCGGTTCGGTGGATCTCACCACCAATCACCTGGTGTTCTGGCACGAGCACAGCCTCGAGCAGACCGTGATCGCCAGCATGTCGATCCCCGGCCTCGCCCCCCCCGTGCCGATGCCCACGGGGGGCCTGCATGTCGACGGAGCCGTGCTCGACAACCTGCCGATTCTGGAAGCGCGCCGCTGCACCTTCGGGCGGGTGATTGCCTTCTCCCTCGATCACGGCGAGGGTCAGCGGACCCTGTCCACGCGCGGCCATACGCACAACTGGCTGTGGCATCTGTTGCGGCGCTTCGGCCTGGTGCGGGAGGAGCTGCCGTCGATCACGATGACCATCCTGCAGTCGATGCTGTGTTCGGCACGCCTGAAATCCGACAGGGAGGAACGCTTCGCCGATCTGCTGCTCAAGCCCAACCTGACCACGATCGGCATCCTGGAGTGGACCGCCCACGAACGGGTCGAAGAGGAGGGCTACCGGGCGATGAGCGTTGCGCTCAAGGAGCCGCAGGCGACCACAGGGTGCACATCGCCACCGTCCGTCCTCCCCTGTCCAGCCTGACGCATCCGATGTGGGTGGCCCGCGGACGGTTCAGCAGGATGCCGGTGTGGAGCGGGGAGGTCAGCCACTGACTGACGATCGCCGTGGGATTCCACTGGCCGCTGCCGCGCGGGCAGGCGATCACTTCGCTGGTGGGGATCAGCGAAGCATGCTGCTGGGCCGTCTCCGCCTGGATCGCCTGCCAGCGGGCCAGATCATGATCGCAGTTGTTGCTGCTCAGCACCTGCTCCAGCACCGGCCTGAGGTAGGTGCTGTTCTGCTGCGCCAGAGCAGCCGGCAGCACCTGCAGAGGCGGCCTTCCCGCGTGGGTGCGGGCCGCATTGATGCTGGCGGTGAGCGGATCCGGCGGTGCGGAGGGCGGCGCCGGAGGGGGCGTCCCCGCCTTCAGGCCGGGATACAGGCGCTGCAGCGCCTGCTGCAGGCCGGCCTGATCGGCCAGGGGCGTGCGGAAGCCGCGGAACAGGGGACCGGCCAGCAGATCCGCCACCTCCGCTGCCGAGAGCGCACTGATGGCGCGCACCAGTCCCTCCGCCGACAGCCGTGCCTTCTGCCCCGCCTGCAGGGGCACCGGCGTCTGCTCCACCGGGGCGCCATCGCGCAGCCGATGCAGCTGCACCTCTCCCTCCAGCACCTTGACCACGGCCTCCCCGGACGGCTCGACCGCCAGCACATAGTTCGTCCCTCGCACACTGAGCCGGGAGGAGCGGGTGCAGCCGCTCTGGCGGCCCGAGATCAACACCTCGCCCTGTCCCAGAAGGAAACAGGTGCTGCCCAGCCGAATCCGCGAGAAGCGATTGAGGCGTCCGCTGGCCCCATTGTCGAAGCGCAGCTGGCCGCGGCTGGCCTCGGTGCGGACCTGCTGGGGGCTGAGGGCCCGCTCCCGCGGATGGGCCTGATGGGTATCGATGTAGAGCTGATCGCCATCGAGGATCTCCACGACCACCGCGGAGGCGGCCGCCAGGGGCGTGGGCAGCGGCGCCGCTGCCACGGGCGCCCGCAGGCCGGCACCGGGCAGCAGGGCGGCCAGCAGCAGGGTGGAGGCAGCGAGCCGGGCAGCAGGGGCCGTCATGGCTCCAGCAGACCGGGGGGCAGGGGCACCACGCCTGGGGGTGCCGCCGGGATCTGGGTGGTGTGAAGCACCCAGAGGTCGGCACCCTGGCGGAGCAGCAGCCTCGCCAGATCCTCCTGGGCCCGCCGCGGCAGGATGGTCCGTCTGCTGAGAAACGCATCCCTGAGCTCGCCGCGGCGGAACGGCGACTGGCCCAGCTGCGTGTCAGGGGCTGGCCCGTCGGTGATCACGGCGGCATTGTGGGCCCAGTCGGGCCGAACCTCACCGGCGGGTGCGACCAGAGCGGCAACACCAGCAGCCAACTCGCTCAGCGCCTGAGACTCCGCCGCCCGTCCTTCCTGACTGCGGGCAACTTGCCGCAGCCTCTCCAGGCTGATGAACAGAGCCTGGGCGGAATCCTGCACGCAGGACTGGAACAATCCGAACATGGTGAAGCCCGTGCCATCACCGGTTCGGTAGCGCGCCATCATGACCTCGGACTGCAGACCCAACTCACGCAACGGTGTGGGGAAGGGATCGTCTTCTGAGCCTGGGGCCATGGGCAACTTGAGCCGATCCAGCCGCACCAGCACATCGGAGACCGGTCGCAGGCTCATCCATCCCCGACGCAGGCTCCCCATGAATGCACTCCAATCCTGGGAGCCGGAGATGATGCCATCCCGGTTATGGGCATAGAGCTGGTAATAACGCAGGCTCAGGATGGGCTCATCACTGAGGCTGTCATTCACGACGCGTGCCACACCGAAAGAGAAGTGCCCGCTCGAGAACAGATCATCAAGCGCCTGCAGTTCACCATTGGGGCCACCCATTCCGCCGTACAGGTGCAACACAAGCGCCTCATCACCCAACGTCCAGGGAGAGGGTGTCGTCAGGGGGACCCCGGCCTTGGGCTGAATCCAGATCCGAGTCAGCTGTCCCTGGCGCCGCGGAAGATCCTCCCACTGCCGGCTGTGGATGCTGGCGAAACCTGCCTCGGGACCGACGACACGGCGATCCGCCTCGAGGGTCACCAGAGCCCTGGGCTGGAGAGCGCTGACGGTGAACACACCCTGGCCATCCGGCTCTCCGAAGGCGTACCAGCCCTCACGACCTGAAGCAGAACCGACCAGTCCATCGGGGCTGAAGGGCCGGCGAAGGCCTGAGGCGTCGAGGGGTGAACGCGGGATGCGCACGCTGTCGCGGCGGCCATCAAAGCGGCGGCTGGCGCGGTTGAAATGACGGACCAAGAAGCGATCGGGGCCGGCGCCGGAATCGGGCCCGAGCACCTGGACCAGCGCCTTGTATTGCCCGGTGATCTGGATCGGTGGGCGAGCGATACGCAGCACGGCGGCACCCTGGGCCCCAGGAACCACCTGCACCTGCTCCAGACTCACCTGAAGGTCGTCCTGCGGACGGGCACCCGCCAGGGAGGCGAGGGGCCCGACGGCCCTGCGGCCCTCCAGCCGCTGGGGCAGAACCCAGCCCCCGGCCACGGCCTGCCGCGCCTCGGGCGTGAACCGCACGTCCGTGGTGACCAGAGCGACCAGCCGGTCGATCAGCGGATCGGCCTGCCAGGTGAGGGGCAGCCGCTGGCCGATCAGGGCGCGGTGGGCGGCCGGCGCCTGCTGGATCTCGATCCAGGCCCAGTCGCGGGGTGGCGCTGAGGGGCCAGGCCAGGAGGATGCGGCCGGCAGCACGAGGCGACCGACCCAGGCCGCGTGCGGCTGGTACAGACCGGATCCGTCAAAGGCACGGACCGGCAGCGGGCCGGCCACGACCACCAGAGCGGCACCCACCAGCCCCACGGTCCAGCGCGGCAAAGTCGTCATCTGGCGCCATCGCTTCGCCTGCCCGCAACCTAGCCAGGACCTCGAGGGCCGCACCACGGGCAGGGCGCGGAGCCAAGGCCGGCGGAGGGATCAGCCCAGCAACAGCCCCTCCAGCTGCTCGCGGGCCGTGGTGAGCGCTCCATCCAGGGCCGCCCCATCCTTGCCACCCGCCTGGGCCAGCTGGGGGCGGCCGCCGCCACCGCCGCCACAGAGGCGGGCGATGCCGCCGATGAAGGCCCCGGCCTTCGGGCCAGCTGCCACCACCGCAGGGCCGAAGGCGGCCACGAGCACCACCTTGCCCGCATCGGCGGGATCGGGCAGGCCGCCCAGCACCACGGCAGCGCCCACCCCCAGCTGCTCCTGCAGGCCCTGGGCGGCGTTCTGGAGCCCCGCGTCGTCGACGCCGTCGAGGCGGGCCACGAGCAGCTGGAAGGTTCCCAGGCTCTCGGCCCCGTCCGCCAGCGTCGCCGCCTTCGCCACCGCCAGCTCGCCGCGGGCCGCCGCCAGGGCCTTGCCGGTGCGGAACAGCAGGTCGATCAGAGGGGAACAGCGCTGATGCGATCAGGCCGTGGCGAATGGGGCAGAAGCCCCACAGCTGGCCTCGGCTCAGTGGGCCTGATCGCTGTCACACAACTGGTTGATGTAGTCCGCTTCACTGTTGGCTTTGCGGCGTCGCCGGCCAGCAGACAGGCGCTGAAGACGGGTCTGGAGCGCCTCCAGCAGGGAGAGCGGATCGCCAGGGCGCCGCGCGAAGATGGCAAAACCATACGCGAGCGCCAGGCAGGCGCTGGTGTTCCGCAGCTGCTCGGGCAGCAGCCACAGCGGATTCATGGCTGGGAGCGTGGCCCTCTCACGGGCGATCTGGGCCTGGGCCTGGTCGAAGGCGGCAGCTGCCTGGGCCTTGAGCACGGGCAGGGGCAGGGCCAGCAGGGGCAGGGTGGCAGCGTTCACCAGGGCGGCCGTGAGGCGGCTTTGCCAGGCGGGATCCAGGGGTTTGAGGGGGAAGAGAACGCCCGCGGCCAATACGGTGAAGAGCACGAGGAACACCAGGCCCAGCCGGCTGAAATTGCGTACGCGCATGGGGCAGGGCAAGAAAAAACAACAAAAAAGCCCCGCTTGCGCGGGGCGAGTGCACGAGACGTTGCCGTTGCTGAGATCAGGCCGCCTTGGAGCGCCTGGCGGTGCGCAGGCGGGTCCGAAGCAGGCGGCTGAAGGCGAAAGCGGTGCCGGCACCCATCAATGGCAGTGGGCCAGGGACGGCAGCAGCAGGCTTGGCACCAGCCCAGACCTCAATCGAATCGCTGCCGATGGTCCAGGTGCCAAGCAGGCCGGAGGTGGCGCTGAGGCCCAGGGTGGCCAGGGATTCGCCGGTGATCAGGCCAGTTGCCGTAATCGGAGTACCTTCAACATATGAACCTTGAAAGCTGAAAATCCCACCAAATCCGACCAGAGAAGTACGAATCGAAGGGGTACCACTTACAGACAACGACGCTAAGCCGCCAAGCCCGAAATCAAGTATGCAGGGCCAGAAATGTTGCCTCCATCGAAGGTGATCACTGCACTACTTGGGCTAATTGAATCACCAATTAACGAATCACCTATCCCATCAGCCGCGCTAGTGATACCGCTGAGGGACCCAGACTGGTCAACCCTTACATCACTCCCCTGCTCAATCAGCTCATAGACAAGAATGGCCTTTGCGTTGTCTGCATTGAGAATGGCACAGGCAGGAATCATCCCAAGGGCGATAGCCAGATGCGCTTGTTTCATTAAGGATTTGACCAAATTTAAGCAATCACCTAAATCTAATTCATTTCTTGATTAGGTAGCAAGCTCCGCACAGGCCTCCTCAGGCTAGACTGATACATACGTACCAGCTCCCATGCCATGGCCATGAACCGCATCCAGTTCCAGGCTGCAATGTCATTGTCGCAGTTCCAAGAGCTCTACGGCACTGAGGAGCAATGTGAGGCTGCTCTGGCGCAGGCACGATGGCCCGAAGGATTCCGCTGTCCCCGATGCGGGGGGCAGGAGCATGGTCTCGTCCATGGCCGGCGCCATAGGCGTTATCAATGCCGGAACTGTCGTCATCAGGCGACTGTGACCGCTGGAACCATCATGGAAGCCACCAAGCTACCGCTGACAAAGTGGTTTCAGGCTTTGTACCCATTCAGGGGACGGGACGGCACACCGCGAACTTCCCCCCTGCTGAAC
>JANWUS010000007.1 GCA_024958715.1 Cyanobium sp. FGCU52
AGTTGAGGGCGTCTGTGGTGAAGCGGGGGTGGGAGTATGTGCGACACGCTCCTAGGCCCCCTGCGCGCCAGCCCTTACGGGGTGCCCTCGGCCCGCCAGCGCATCCCGTCGCCGTCCGTGGCCTCGCAATGGAAACGCCGCGGCTCCAGCCGGCACAACCCCTTCGCCCTGCGGGTGCTGGGGAGCCCGAGGGCCAGTCCACGGGGGTCGAATCCCGACTCGGCCACCACGCTGACCCACACCGCCATCGTCCCGGCCGGTCGGCACACCCCCTCAGGGCTGCAGCGCAAGGGCGGACTGCCCTGGTCGAGCAGACCGGCGAACACCAGCTGACGGCTGGCGTAGCGGCTGCCCGCGGCCGCGCTCACCCAGCGCACCACGAGCAGTCCTTCAAGCTGCTGATCCAGTCGCAACCGCTGACAGCGTTCTCCCCCGGCTGTCTGCGGCGCAGCTGCCTGCGCTTCGGAGCTTCCAGGGGACGTTCGCTCGATCCGGCAGCGGCGCAGGGTCTGCTCCCAGCGTCCGAAGGCATCGATGCCTCCCTCCGCCAGCGCGGAGGCAGCCATCCCTTCGATGGCGGTCGGCAGAAGGGCGAGGCTGGCCAGCGCCAGGATCCTGAGGCTGACCCTGGCTGACGGACGCCTGCCGCTGGTGTGGAGCGGCTCCACCGGCATTCAGTAGCCCGAATCGGCCACGCACATCCCCTGGCAGGAGATGCCGTTGGTGGCGGTGCGGCCGCAGTGCCCGCAGAGCACGGGCTCGGGCGCAGGGGCTGGCCTGGCGGATCCCCCCGCTTCGGCGGCGGCTTCACCGAGGGTGGGATTCCCCGCGGAAGGGCCTTCACGGCACGGGAGGGGGGGGACAGGCACGGCCGGCGGCAGCATCGACTCCGGGTTGATCATGGCGTCAGACCTCCTGTGCCGCGCCATGCCCACCAACCCCCGCGGCCCTGTCCCCGGCATCGGCGTGGGCACCTGGGCCTGGGGGAACCAGTTCCTCTGGGGCTATGACCCGGCCTGCGACGACCAGTTGGAGGCGGCCTTCCAGCGGGCGGTCGCCCGCGGACTCACCTTCTTCGACACGGCCGACTCCTACGGCACCGGCCGCTTCGGCGGACGCAGCGAGGCCCTGCTGGGCCGGTTCTGCGCCTCCCTTGCCGCTGGGCAGCGTGCGCAACTCACGGTGGCCACCAAGCTGGCGCCCTTCCCCTGGCGGCTGGGGCGGAGCGGGTTCGATCGCGCGCTGACCGGCTCGCGGCAGCGGCTTCAGGGCAAGCTCGATCGGGTGCAGCTGCACTGGAGCACGGCCCGCTACGCCCCCTGGCAGGAGGGGCCGCTCGTCGATGGCCTGGCGGATCGGGTGCAGCGGGGTGAGGTGCGCGAGCTGGGGGTGTCGAACCTGGGGCCCCGGCGGCTGCTGGCCCTGCATCGCCATCTGGCCGAGCGGGGCGTGCCGCTGCGCAGCCTGCAGATCCAGCTGTCGCTGCTGGCTCCCGGGGCCCTGCTGCCCGGTGGTGTCGTCGCCGTCTGTCGCGACCTGGGCATCGAGCTGATCGCCTACAGCCCCCTGGCCCTGGGTCTGCTGGCTCGCTCCCCGGGACGGTTGGATCCCCCCTCAGGCCCCCGTGGGCTGCTCTTCCGGCGGTTGTGGCCGGAGGCCCAACCGCTGCTGGAGGCCGTGGATCGCCTCGCCCGGGCCCATGGGGCCACCCCCGCGGCGGTGGCGCTGAACTGGTGCCGGGCCCACCAGGCGCTGCCGATCGTCGGTCTGCGCACGGTGGAGCAGGCCGAGGCGGCCGCGGCGGCCCTGGCCTGGGAGCTCGGCGAGGACGAGCGCCAGGAACTCGATCGCCTGGCCTTCGCCAGCCGGGCGCGCATGCCCGCCAACCCCTTCCAGAGCGCCTGAACCCCACCTCCCGCAGGGGAGGCAGGGACGGGGTCTGTTCAGCTGGCGCGCAGGGCCGCCGCCGGGTCGGGCGTGAGCACCACCGGCAGAATCTCCGCCTGGGGCTGGGTCTCCTCCTGGCGCTGCAGCAGCCGCATCACCTGCGGATCCTCTTCCGGGGAGGTGCTGCCCTCGGCACCGGGTCCGCACGCGGCCAGGGCCTCCTGAAGCAGGGAGTCGAAGGTGGATCCCGGCAGCCGGTGACGGGCCAGTTCGAGGAACGCCCGGGCCAGGGATTCGCCGGCGGCTGCCCGCAGGGCCGGATTGCTGCGGCGCAGATCCTGTTCCTGGGCGATCGCCCCCAGGAAGCGCTCGGTCACGTCGCGCTTGGTGGTGGCCCGGATGCGGGTGTCCTGTTCGATCTCACTCAGCTGGAGCTGGGCCTCGAGCTCCTGCAGGCGGCGGTTGAGGCTGTCGAGCACCTCCTGCGCCTCCCGGGCGATCTGGGTGAGCTGGCCGTCGGAGAGGCGGGGCAGGTCCGCCACGTACACCTTGCCGTGGTCCCGCAGGGTCAGAAAGGTGGGACGCTGGCCGCCGCCCTCCCGGCCGCTTCCGTCACGGAACCGGGGCCGCGGCTGCTGGGGGCGCTGGGGCGGCACCGGCCCGGCGGAACTGCGGCGGCGGGTGATGCGGTTCGAACTGGTGAACATTCCGGATCGGACGACGTACGGGTAGGGAGAGGGCAGGGCAGGCGGGGCAGCTCTGCCGCATCGCGGGAGCCTAGGGAGTGTCGTTGCCGCTGCCGGCGGACGTTTCGTACGGCAATCCCGCCAGGCCGGCCGCAGGGGCTTCCCCCGCCACCACGTCGCCGATCGTCCAGGCGCGGTGCCCCTGGCTGCGGCAGATCTCCAGCGCCGATGCCTCCGCATCCGGGGGCACCACCAGAACGAAGCCGACGCCGAGGTTGAAGGTGTTCCACATGTCCGGCTCGGGCACGCCGCCTTCCTTCTGCAGCCAGCGGAACAGGGCGGGCCGCTCCCAGCTGGTGGGATCCAGGCGGGCGTGGAGACCGGGCGGGAGGCAGCGGGGGAGGTTCTCCGGCAGCCCGCCTCCGGTGATGTGGGCCATGCCGCCCACGGGGAGTCCCGCCGCCCGCACGGCCCGCACCAGCGAGCCGTAGAGGGCCGTGGGGGTGAGCAGCCGCTCGATCAGGGGGGTGTCGTCCTGCTCGAGCCGGGTGCTGGAGCCTGCGCCGGAGGCTTCGAGGATGCGCCGCACCAGGCTGAAGCCGTTGCTGTGCACGCCGCTGCTGGCCACGGCCACGATCCGGTCGCCGGCCCTGATGGCCGAGCCATCGATCAGTTCGTCCTCCTCCACCACCGCCACGCAGAAGCCCGCCAGGTCGTAGCGGCCAGGCTCGTAGAACCCGGGCATCTCGGCGGTTTCGCCTCCCAGCAGGGCGCAGCCGCTGCGACGGCAGCCCTCGGCGATGCCTTCCACCACCGCCGCCATCGCCTCAGGGCTGAGCTTGCCGGTGGCGATGTAGTCGAGGAAGAACAGCGGTTCGGCACCGCTGGTGATCACGTCGTTGACGCACATCGCCACCAGATCGATGCCCACCTCGTGGTGCCGGCCATGGGCCTGCGCCAGCTCGAGCTTGGTGCCCACCCCATCGGTGCCGGCGACCAGCAGGGGCTGGCGCATCCCGCCGGGCAGGCGGAAGAGGCCACCGAACCCGCCCAGGCCGCCCACCACCTCCGGTCGGCGTGTGGCCTCCACGCTGGAGCGGATCCGCTCCACGAAGGCGCGGCCGGCGACCACGTCGACGCCTGCTGTGCGGTAATCCATGGCCTGCTGCGGCGGGGCTGACCCGATCCTGCAACGGCGCGGACCACGGCCGACCCGCGGCTGGGTGGACGGTCCATCGATCGGCCCATCGGCAGATCAGGTGCCCTGATCACACAGATCAGATTTTCTGATTTGCAGGCGAGCTCGCGGCAGGTAGCGAGGCCTGTGATAGCGGGGATCGAGCCAAAACATGATGAATTCTGATCATTCTTTGCCGTAGCTCGCCGGACTTTCTTTTCCGGCTGCAGCCGTTACCTTTGCCCCGTCGTCAATTTCTGTCAGGAACTCGTTCGGCCCATTCGTCATCGCCTCCTGCCCCAATCCGGCAGCTCCTGCGTGCGAATCCATCCGGAACCAACAGCCCCAGGCCCGGTCTCCGGCTTCTCAGCCAGCTTGTTTCGATCGTCATGCGTTCTTTACAACTCCTGGGCGCCGCCGCCCTCCTGATCGCCGGCAGCGGTCTTGCCTCCCCTGCCCTGGCCGGTTCCTTCTCCTCCGCCTCGGACGCCCGTGTGGCCATCCGCGACTCCGATGCCGCTCCGAGCTGGGACGAGAAGTTTCTCCGCCAGATTCCTCCCACCCCCCTCGCCCAGGGCCAGCAGATCGCCTCGGCGGGTCAGGTGATGAGCGGTCAGGCCAGCTGGTACGGACCAGGTTTCTACGGCAACCGGACCGCCAGTGGCGAAGTCTTCCGCCCCGGCACCCTCACCGCCGCCCACCGCTGGCTGCCCTTCGGCACCCGCGTGCGCGTCACCAACCTCTACAACGGTCGCAGCACCGTGGTGCGCATCAACGACCGCGGTCCCTTCCACGGTGGTCGCATCATCGACCTGGCCCATGGCGCTGCCACCGAGCTGGGCGTCACCTCCAGCGGCGTTGCCCAGGTTCGGCTGGAAGTCCTGAACTGACGATCAGCCAGCCTCCGGGCGGGATCAGATCCCACCAGGCCCATCCGTCAGATTGGCGGGTGGGCCTTTCAACGTTCCGGGGGAGCCGACCGAAGGTGGAGCTGTTGCAGTCCCGTGCCGCTCTGGCCGAGTGGCGTCGCCGCACGGCCGGTTCGCCGCTCCATTTCGTGCCCACGATGGGCGCCCTGCACGCAGGCCATGCCCGGCTGATCGAACGGGCAGGGCAGTCCCTCGCGGGTTGTTCCCCTCCGAGGGTGCTGGTGAGCATCTTCGTGAACCCGCTGCAGTTCGGCCCCAACGAGGATTTCGAGCGCTATCCCCGCGATCTCGAGGCCGATGCCGATCTGGCCGCCGCCGCCGGTGCCCATGCCCTGTTCGCGCCCACGCTTGATGAGATGTACCCCGAGGGGGCGGAGGGCCTGACCCGGGTGCAGCCGCCCCTGCCCCTGCAGGCCTCCCTGTGCGGCATCACCCGCCCCGGTCACTTCGACGGGGTGGCGACGGTGGTGTGCCGGCTGTTCGCCCTGGTGCGGCCCGATCGGGCCTTCTTCGGCGAGAAGGACTGGCAGCAGTTGCTGATCCTGCGCCGGGTGGTGGCCGACCTGGGTCTGCCGATTGCGCTGCGGGGGGTCGCCACGGTCCGCGAGGGCGACGGCCTGGCCCGCAGTTCCCGCAACCGCTATCTGGATTCCGATCACCGCCGCGCCGCCGCCGCCCTGCCGGGCGCCCTGCGTGACGCCCGGGCGGCCCATGGCCGCGGAGTCTGCGAGGCCGAGCTTCTGATCGGCGGGGTGAGCGCAGCGCTGGAGCGCTCAGGCCTCGCCGTGGATTACGTGCAGCTGGTGGAGGCGCATACATTGAGGCCGCTGCGGCGGGTGCAGGGACTGGCCCTGCTGGCCGCGGCGGTCCATTGCGGCCCCAGCCGCCTGATCGATCACGTGTTCCTGATGTCCCGCCCTCCGATCGTTGCCATCGACGGCCCCGCCGGTGCCGGCAAGAGCACCGTGACGCGCGCCTTCGCACGGCAGCTGGGTCTGGTCTACCTCGATACCGGGGCCATGTACCGCGCCGTCACCTGGTGGGTGCAGCGTCAGGGGGCCGATCCGGGCGATGCGGCCGCCGTGGCCCCCTGGCTCGAGGGCCTGGATCTTCGCCTCGAAGCGGGGCCCGACGGCGAGCAGCGGGTGTCGGTCAACGGCCACGAGGTCACCGGCGCGATCCGCAGCCCGGAGGTCACGGCTGCGGTCTCGGCCGTGGCCGCCCATGCCTGCGTGCGGGAGGCCCTGACACGCCAGCAGCAGGCCCTGGGCGAGCGGGGCGGGCTGGTGGCCGAAGGCCGCGACATCGGCACGGCCGTGTTCCCCGACGCCGAGTGCAAGGTCTTTCTCACCGCCACGGTCGCTGAGCGGGCCCGGCGCCGCGCCCGGGATCTGGCCGAGCGCGGCTTCCCGGTGCCCTCCCTGGCGGAGCTGGAGGCCCAGATCGCCGAGCGCGATCGGCTCGATTCCACCCGGGAGGTGGCGCCTCTGCGCCAGGCGGAGGATGCGGCCGAACTGGTCACCGACGGCATGGCGATCGAGGCGGTGATCGAGGCCCTGGTGGCCCTGTTCCGTGAGCGGGTGCCTGAGGAGGCCTGGCCCGGGGCTCAGCGGGACTCCGCCTGAGGGGCAGCGGGGCGCAGCTCCTCCAGCAGGCCCTTGCAGGCGTCCTCGAGCAGATCGAGCACGTGTTCGAAGCCCTCCTCGCCGCCGTAGTAGGGATCGGGCACCTCCTCGATCCCGGCCCTGCCGGCGTGGCTGAGCAGGGGGCGGATGTGGCCGGCATCGAGCCCGTGGGCGGTCGCCAGCCTCCGCACCTCGGCGAGGTTGTCGGCGTCCATCGTCAGCACGTGATCGAAGGCCTCCAGGTCGGCGGCCTCCAGCTGGCGGGCCCGACTGGGCAGGGGGATCCCCCGGCGGGCCGCCGCCTCCCGCATCCGGGCGTCGGCCCGCTTGCCGGTGTGCCAGCCTGCGGTGCCCGCGGAATCCACCAGGAAACCCTCCTCCAGCCCTTCGCTGGCCAGCAGATCCAGAAACACCCCCTCCGCGGCCGGGGAGCGGCAGATGTTGCCGAGGCAGACGAACAGCACCCGCACGGGCTGCTGGGGGGAGGTGGTCATGGGGTGGGGGCGGAAGCGGTGAGCCGCTGCAGGGCCAGCTGGGCTCGCTGGCACACAACACAGGTGTCTTCGACTGTGGGATCGGCCAGCTGATCCAGGGCCGTGCGGATCCTGCCGTGGAGCGGGGAGCCTGCCAGCGAGACGCCGAGGCCTTCCAGCGCCACCGCCACGGCGTAACGCACCACCCACTCCCCATCGGCCAGGCTGCGTTCGAGTGCCGCCAGGGCACGCTGGCGGATCCCCTCCTGCTCGCCGGGGGGGAGGGCCTCGCAGCGCAGCTGCCCAAGCCCGCGGGCCGCCGCCCGCCGCACGCTGGGGCCGATGTCGTTGCCCAGGGCCGACTCCAGCAGCTCCAGGCCACGCACGTCGCCGATGCCCGCCAGGGCGCGCACGGCCCAGGCGCGCGCCCCGTAGTTGTGTTCGTCGAGCCCCTCCAGCAGGGGGGACACGGCCGCCGGCCCGATCGCGATCAGCCCGTCGACCGCCGCCACGGCCGCGCCGGGGTTGTTGTAACCGAGCAACTCCACCAGGCAGCCGATGGCCTCGGCCTCCATGTCCGGGGCGGCGGCCGCCGCCAGGGCCTGGGCCGCCGCCAGCAGCTCCTGGGCCGTGCCCGCCTGCTGCACCGCTTCGATCAGGGTCGTTCGTGTCATCGCGCTCGTCATCGCGGCGTCATGGGTCGGGAATGGGGCAACAGCACGGACATCAGAGGAGCTCGTCCATCACCGCCAGCACCGCCTCGGCGCCGGGTTCCCCCTGCCCCTGCTCCACCAGGCCCCGCAGGGCGATCAGCTTGAGGCTGTTCTCGGCCAGGGTGCCACGGATCGGCTCAAGCGCCGGCCTCCAGCCCACCGCCCCCAGATCCATCAGAGCCGCCCGCCGCACCTGCAGCTGGGGATGCAGGAGCAGCTCGAGCAGGCTCTCCCCCCAGCGCCGCTCGCCGGTGAGCTGCAGCAGGGCGCGGGCCGCGGCCGCCCGGATGATCGGCCGCTCATGGTCGTGGAAGGGAACGATCACCTCCACCACGGCGGGGCGAGGGCTGCCGATGTCGCCGAGGGCCTCGATCAGGGCCTCGCAGGGTTCCCGCAGTTTCGGGCTGTTCTCCCGTGGGGCCCCGGCCCCTTGCGGTCCACTGGCCAGCCGGGCGCAGAGCGGCTCCACCGCCTCCTCGGCCCGCAGCTGCCCCAGCGCCCGGGCGGCCGCTTCCCGCAGGCCGTCATCCTCGTCCTCGAGGGCTGCCAGCAGGTCGGGGATCGCTTCCGGCCGGCCCAGCTTGCCGAGGGCACGGGCCGCATTGCGGGCTACGGCATTGGTGCCCACGCCGATGCTGGGATCCTCGGGCTGGCGCTGGCGCAGGGCCGTGCACAGCAGGGGCACAGCCTCGGGATGGCTGCTGCGCATCCGGCCCAGCCACCAGGCGGCGTAGTACTGCAGCGAGAGGTCCTCGCTCTGGCGCAGACGGCGCAGGGCCTCTGCCTCGCTGATCGGCTCTCCGGCCCCGGTCAGCGGGATCGAGGCATCGGCATCGGAGGGGGCCATGGCCCGGTGCAACAAGCGTGGCCACCGATCGTGCCACCGCGCCCCATGCCATCCGTGCGTTGAGGGGAGGGAGCGTCACAAAAAAAGGGCCCCTGTGGGGGGCCCTTGAAGGATCGACGGAGATCGAGGCTCAGGAGAGAGCGTTGATGGCGTAGTCGATGTAGTTGTTGGCGATGACGCCAGGGTCGCCGGCGATGCCGTGGTTGGCCTTGATGTAGTTGAGGGCCTCGACGTACCAGGAGGGGGAGAGGTCGAAGGCGCGGTTGATCTCGTCGAGACCGGCGATCAGGTACTCGTCGAGGGGGCCGGTGCCACCAGCCACCAGGGAGTAGGTGATGTGACGGAGGTAGTAACCGATGTCACGGGCGCACTTGGCCTTGCCGCGGGCGTCGGAGGCGAAGTTGGCACCCTGCTGCTGGGTGGTGTAGGGATACTTGTTGTAGACGGCCTGGGCAGCGCCGTTGACGAGCTCGTCGGCCTTGGCGGTGAGGGCCTTGGCAGCCTCAAGGGCGTTCTTGGCGCGCTCGAAGCGACCGAAGGCAGCGTTCAGCTCGGTGTTGGAGAGAAAGCGGCCCTGGGAATCGGCGGCTGCGACGGCCTCGGTGAGGGGGGTCTTCATGAGAGTGGAGTGAAGTAAGTGGAACCGAAGGGAGTCGCGATCAGGCGACGGCGGCAGCGGCGCGATCGAAGTAGGTGCCGATTTCGGACAGCAGGGCGGAGCAGTCACCGGGGGTGATGCCGTTGCGATCGTTGACGATCGCAACGGCTGCATCCTTCATCTTGCGGATGCCTTCAGCCACGGAAGCGCCGGGGACGCCGAGGGCCAGGTAGGTTTCGCGAAGGCCGTTGAGGCAGCGGTCCTCGAGCACCGAAGCGTCACCGGTGAAGGTGGCGTAGGTGATGTAGCGGAGAACGATCTCCATGTCGCGCAGGCAGGCGGCCATGCGGCGATGGGTGTAGGCGTTGCCGCCGGGGGCGATCAGAGCGGGCTGCTGCTCGAAGAGTTCGCGAGCGGCGTTGGTGACGATCTTGGAAGCGTTGGAGGTGATGCGGTTCACCGCATCCATGCGCTTGAAGCTGTCAGCGACAACCGACGACAGAGCGTCGATCTGACCAGCGTTGAGGAATTCGCCGCGGGCATCAGCCTGCGCAACGACCTTGGTGAAGGCGTCGAACATTGATTAGCTCCTGTTCTCGACGGACGTCGTCGGAGTGGGTGGGTAAGGGGGTGAGATCATCCAGGGAAGCTGATGCACGGCTTTCGATCCATCACGTGGATGAGAATGGAAGAAAGCCTCTATTCAGCTCAATCCCGGAAAGACTCGGGTGCGCTCGTTTGCCGAGCACCGCGATATTCTGGAAGAGATTCCCCCGGCTTAGCCTGAGCTTCACAAAGGGTCACTTGATGTGTGGAGCGTATCCCGGGCCGGCTTGAACTTCTGTGCCCCAGCGAACCATTTGACTCGCTGCCATGAACAAAGCCCGGCAGCGAACCGCCGGGCCGATGGCAACGGGAAGGGAGGAGCTTCGCTTCTCCCTTCTGGAAGCTGGAGGTCGGGAGGCTGGGAGCTCAGTTCACCGGGGTGACGCTGGCCACCCGACCGCCCTGGCGGTGGATGCTCTGCTGAGCTTCCAGCAGCTTGTCGAACGGCACGAAGCGCACGGTGTTGCTGCGCTTGTGCAGGCGGTAGTTGTTGAGGCCACTCACTTCCACACGATAGACGCGCGCCTTCTGACCGATCCCCTGGGCCATCTGGGTGATCGAACTGGCGGCGATGTTCGCCGGCTGCACCGAGGAGGCACCAGCGGCCGGGCTCACCACCGGAACGGCCCGGTTCTGGTGAAGCGCTGGGCCCAGGCGGAAGTTGGTGCCCGCACTGTCACCTTTCACCGAGGCGGCGGCCCCACGCGCGAGCTGCATCAGCCAGGAGAACTGACGCCCCTGTTGGCCGGAGGAGTAATCCCAGCCATGCAGATAAGGCACCACCTCTTCACCGAAACGCTGCTGATACTCGTCGCTGTCGATGTAGGAATCGATCTCGGCGTCGTAGCCCTGTTCCTGGAGGATGGTGAAGTGGTGCAGCATCTCGGCCTTGTTCTGGGGCGCGCGACCCAGCAGATGCTTGAAGTTGAGTTCGATGAAGTGATAGGGGTTGCAGTTCTCGAAGAATCGCGACCTGTACAGCCCGCTCTTGGCCACCATCCGCACCAGTTCCCTCACGCTGAGATAGCCGTTGCGGAACAGGGATTCGGCCCCATCCAGGCGCTCGCTCTCCATCACATACTGATGGCCCAGCACCTGGCGATAGACGGCGCGGATGATGACGCTCTTGTCCTGGTCGGACGCATTCGACCAGTTCTCCTTGTTGCGGTCATTGGCGAACCGCTCGATGCCCAGGTAGGGCGCGTTGACCAGAGTCATGGGAAGGCAGGCCTGAAGGGAGTGGGCTGCACGCATGCCGGTGCACACCGGATCGATCGTATGCCGGTCTTGTCAAGTCTCAGCCGCGGCCTGTGTTGATCGTTACAGCGCTCAAGATCAGGCTGCAGCTCAAGAACTCCGTGGGAATGATGGTCCGCCGCGGCCCGTGCATTCCGGGAGCTGAGGGGAGGGAGCGTCACAAAAAAAGGGCCCCTGTGAGGGGCCCTGAAGGATCGACGGAGATCGAGGCTCAGGAGAGAGCGTTGATGGCGTAGTCGATGTAGTTGTTGGCGATGACGCCAGGGTCGCCGGCGATGCCGTGGTTGGCCTTGATGTAGTTGAGGGCCTCGACGTACCAGGAGGGGGAGAGGTCGAAGGCGCGGTTGATCTCGTCGAGACCGGCGATCAGGTACTCGTCGAGGGGGCCGGTGCCACCAGCCACCAGGGAGTAGGTGATGTGACGGAGGTAGTAACCGATGTCACGGGCGCACTTGGCCTTGCCGCGGGCGTCGGAGGCGAAGTTGGCACCCTGCTGCTGGGTGGTGTAGGGATACTTGTTGTAGACGGCCTGGGCAGCGCCGTTGACGAGCTCGTCGGCCTTGGCGGTGAGGGCCTTGGCAGCCTCAAGGGCGTTCTTGGCGCGCTCGAAGCGACCGAAGGCAGCGTTCAGCTCGGTGTTGGAGAGAAAGCGGCCCTGGGAATCGGCGGCTGCGACGGCCTCGGTGAGGGGGGTCTTCATGAGAGTGGAGTGAAGTAAGTGGAACCGAAGGGAGTCGCGATCAGGCGACGGCGGCAGCGGCGCGATCGAAGTAGGTGCCGATTTCGGACAGCAGGGCGGAGCAGTCACCGGGGGTGATGCCGTTGCGATCGTTGACGATCGCAACGGCTGCATCCTTCATCTTGCGGATGCCTTCAGCCACGGAAGCGCCGGGGACGCCGAGGGCCAGGTAGGTTTCGCGAAGGCCGTTGAGGCAGCGGTCCTCGAGCACCGAAGCGTCACCGGTGAAGGTGGCGTAGGTGATGTAGCGGAGAACGATCTCCATGTCGCGCAGGCAGGCGGCCATGCGGCGATGGGTGTAGGCGTTGCCGCCGGGGGCGATCAGAGCGGGCTGCTGCTCGAAGAGTTCGCGAGCGGCGTTGGTGACGATCTTGGAAGCGTTGGAGGTGATGCGGTTCACCGCATCCATGCGCTTGAAGCTGTCAGCGACAACCGACGACAGAGCGTCGATCTGACCAGCGTTGAGGAATTCGCCGCGGGCATCAGCCTGCGCAACGACCTTGGTGAAGGCGTCGAACATTGATTAGCTCCTGTTCTCGACGGACGTCGTCGGGAGTGGGTGGGTAAGGGGGGAGAGCGTGGGAGATCACAGGCGGCACCCAGGGGGCCGGCAGTGGTTCCTGGCGTTCTCGGATCGGGGGGCGGTGGGAAGGGATCGGTTCGGACCCGCAAGGGCGGAACCGGTGAACTTCCGGTGAACCACCTCCGCGACCCGACCATTGTTGGACCCCGCCCCCTGGCCCCGGATCCCCCCGTAACAAACGGTCACTGCCCCAGTGTCTGACTGGGATGTTGGCCTGTGAGCCATGAAAAAAGGCCCTGCTGGAGGGCCTTGGCAGAACCACCGATCAATGCCGCGGACGGCCTGATCAGGAGGGTGCCTGATCGGCAGGGTGGGGTGATGGCTGCCCGGTGGCAGGACCTACTTCTTGTGGGCCTTCTTGCGGGGCTCGGTGGCCTCACTGGTGGTTCCGGTGACGGCCACGCCGGTGACCTTGCCCCCCAGGCGATGGACGAGGCGCAGGGTCTCGTTCATGCGCGTGAAGGGAACCTTCATCACGGTGTCGGCGGTGCGCACGTAATCGTTCTGGGCCAGGCCCGTCACCGAGATGGTGACCTGACGATCACTGCTGAAGCTGGTGCCACGGGTGCCTGCGGAAACCTTCATGGAATCGAAAGCGGTGGGATGGGAAACGAGGCCGAGGGTCAGTTGACGGGGGTGAGGCTGACCACGCGTCCGCCCTCGCGGTGGATCTGCTGCTGATACTGCAGCAGCTTGTTGAAAGGGATGAAGCGCACGCGGTTGCTGCGCTTGTGCAGGCGGTAGTTGTTGAAGCCCGAGATCTCCACGCGGAACACCCGGCCCTCCTCACCGGCACCGACGCCTTGGCGGGTGATGCCATCGGCGGGCACGGCCCGGAAGGTGCTGCCCTTGGTGTTGGGGCTGACCACCGGCAGGGGCTTTTCGGCGTGGACGGCGGGATTCAGTCGCGACTGGGTCTTGAGGAGGTCGCCCCGGACGGAGGCGCCCACACCACGGGCCAGCTGCAGCATGTAGCCGAACTGCAGGCCCTGCTGCCCCTTGGAGTAGCCGAAGCCATGGAGGTAGGGAACCTCCTCCTCACCAAAGCGGTTCTGGTACTCAGCGCTGTCGATGTAGGAATCGATCTCGGCGTCGTAGCCCTGCTCCTGGAGGATCGTGAAGTGATGCAGCATCTCGGCCTTGTTCTGGGGCGCCCGGCCGAGCAGATGCTTGAAGTTCAGCTCGATGAAGCGGTAGGCGTTGCAGTTCTCGAAGAACTTGGCCCGGTACAGCCCGCTCTTGGCCACCTGGCGCACGAACTCCCGAACACTGAGGTAGCCGCGCTTGAACAGCGACTCGGGGCCCTCGAGGCGCTCGCTCGCCATGATGTACTGGTTGCCGAGAACCTGCTTGTAGACGGCACGGATCAGGGCCGCCTTGTCGTTCTCGGTGGCGTTGGACCAGTTTTCCTTGTTGCGATCGCTGGAGAAACGCTCGATGCCCAGGTAGGCAGCGTTGGCGAGTGTCATGGGCGTGAGGGCCTGTGAGGAAGCGGGAGAAGCCGGGCAGCGACAACGGGTTCGTGCGCACTGAGGCTGCAAGCCGGATCCTATGGGGCTGCCCGAGTGCTGCGCCCAGGCTTTCAGAATCGTTACATTTGTGGCCGCACGCTCGCTGCGATTTCCGCTAAGCGCATGCTCTCGGCATGATTCCCTGCCGCGAACCCCCTGGCCCCAGCCCCTGGCACGAAAGTCCAGCGCCGATACCATCCGCGCACTGCCTGTGATGCCATGGCATCCAACGACCTGCCCGCCGCGACAGCGGCGGATCCGACCGCCTGGCCAAGGCGACTCGCCGAGCAGCTGCGCACACTCTCCGAGATGGGCGAGACTCTGACCTATCGGTTGCTGGAACTCGAGGAGCGGCTTGCGGCCCAGGAACTGAGGTTGGCTCCGCTTCTGGAGCGCCAGGGAGGCCTCGAAGCCGCCGCGGCGGAAGACATGGAACTGCGGCTGGGCGATACCGAGGAGAGGCTGGGGCGGATCGAGGCGGTGCTGAACGGAATGGAACGGCCGGGGGGTGCCCGCCACCTCCAGCCTCTCCAGCCCTCCGCCGCCCCGTTCTGCCTCTCCGGCCCCATCCAGCAGGAGCGACGGCCGAGCGAGGAGGACCCCTTCCTCGAGGAGGAGGAGCAGCCCTTCATGGACGAGCTCCCGGCCTGAGTCCCGGAACCCCTGCGCTCGCAGGGGTTCCGGGTTGGGCTCCGGCTCAGCCGGCGCCTGCGGTGCTCAGCATCACGCCGGCGGTGTAGATCACAAAGCCCGTGAGCAGGAAGCCTCCGGTGGCCACCACCCCCTGCCAGATCTTGCGGGCTGCGGGAGAGGGAGCATCCGCCAGCCAGGCGGGACGGGGGAGACTGAAGCCGCCGCTGGGAACCCAGCCGCTGCCGCGACCGGCCGGAGCCCGGCGGGCGATCGTTTCCCGCCAGTAGGCGTCGTAGCGGGGAGCCTGCTGGTTGAAGGGAAGATCCCCCACGGCCCTGCCGCCCAGCACCCGGGCGCGCTGATAGGGCACGGTGTTGGTGCCGAAGGCGTCGAGGTACTCCTGGGAATTGAGCAGATGGTCGACGAGGCCCGGCAGCCCCTGCTCGGCGATCAGGATCGAGAGGGCGATCCTTTCCTTGTCGCCGTGCACCGAACGGCCCAGCACACGACCGACGATCTGGTCGACGACGCGGTAGTTGCTGTTGCAGCGGTAGAAATCGTTGCGGAACTTGGAGGAAAGCAGCAGGCCCCGCACAAACTCCCGCGCGTTGATCTGGCCGCTGCGCAGCTGCGATTCCAGAACGGGCTCCCGGTCGGCCTTGAAGGCATGGAAGAAGATCTGGCGATAGGCCTGCTCGATCAGTTCGTCGGGGCTGGTGGCGTTCCTGCCGATCGTCTGATTCACCTGCCGGGGGGATTCCTCGTTGCCGACGGCAATCGTGCGCACGCGGGCGTTCTGGCTCCGGGGAGGAGTGGAGAGCAACGGCAGGCTCATGGTCAGGGGAGGTGAAGGCTGGCCGTTGGAAGGTAGGGCTCCCGGCCAGGATCGGTGGCTGCTGGTGCCCGGCTGCTCAATCTCCTTTACCCAATTTTCGTGAAGTTCCTGTGAACCGCCCGCGGCTTCGCTCTCAGGAGGCGAAGGCCTCGTACCAGGAGGCAGGAATCTCTCCGCTGTAGTCGTCCGTTCGCTCGAACTGGAAGGGTCCGGCCAGGGATCCCCACAACTGCTCATGGGTCTGGGGATCGTGGCCGCGGTCGATGGTGCGCATGCCGGAGGGATCGATCTCGAAGCTGCTCACCAGGTAGGCGGTGGCGCCCTTGCGCTCCACCAGGCAGCGGCAGCCCGGTTCCACCTCCCCCACGAACCCATCCCCCCGTTCCTGCACCACGTAGGTGCAGCCTTCCAGGGGCCTGAGGTCGGCTGCGCTGATCGCCGCCCGTTTGTCGACATCCTCCACCGCACCCCAGAAGCGCTCGGCGTCGTGCAGCGACTGGTTGTGGATGATCAGCTGGCCGTCGCGCCGTTCCGGCCGCAGCACCCGGATCCGGTAGGGGGCCACAGGGTTGATGGCATACGACTGTTCCAGCAGCAGCGACCCGGGCTCCAGCTGGGGGAGGGGCCTGAACTTGACCAGGATGTGGGCGTAGAGCGGCGGGTTGTCGAAGGCCTGGCTCTGGTTGCTGAACCCGGCGCTCAGCAGCTGCACCAGCCGTGCGAGGGAGTGATCCATGGCCGCAACCTACAGACCCAGCAGCCGCACACGAAACTCGGCCACCTGCCGGGCCATGGCCGGGTCCTCCACGACGAAGGGGTGGTCGGTGAGCTCCTCGAGCATTCGCTCCAGCTTGTCGGCCGCCGTCAGGCCGTGGTCGGGATGGCGGCGCTGATGGGCGGCCCAGGCTTCATCGAACGCCAGGGCGAAGCTGTCGGCATTGGCGAACTGCTGGTCTTCGCGGAAGGGGGAGCGGGCCACGGCGTCAGCGATCGGCGGCCTCGGTGCTGGTGTCGGAGCTGTTGGAGTGGCCGTTCAGATGCTTCTCACAGGCCAGGGAGGAACTACTCGCCAGCAGCGATGCGGCGAGCAGCAGGAAGTGAACCAGGCGGTTCGTGAGGTGTTTCATTGCAGCGGGTGCCAGCAGCAGGCGGGGAAGCAGCCCCGCAGGTAGGGCTGCAGAACAGGGTAAGGGCAGGATCCCCGGCCGTCAGGCAGGGATGGCGGGCCCACACAAGGTGAGGCTCCGCAGAAAGGGTGGAAATGCCAGGACCCAGATTTGAACTGGGGACACGGCGATTTTCAGTCGCCTGCTCTACCAACTGAGCTATCCCGGCCTGTCGCCGCAGCGACCCCGGGATCTTAGATCACGGTCGACGCCGGCCGGCCCGGGTCCGGGCCAGACAGAGCATTCCAGCCACCTGCCAGCCCGCCTCTTCCAGGGCCCTGGCGGCGCTGCAGGCCGTGGCTCCCGTGGTGAGGATGTCGTCCACGATCAGCAGCGGCCGCCGCCGCCCCTGGCCCGGCAGCGGCGGACGACGACACTGGAAGGCGGTTTCGAGATTGGCGAAGCGCAGCCTGCGGTTCAGGCCGTGCTGCCCGAGTACCGGATGGCGGTGCTGCAGCAGATCCGCCCGCCGCAGCCCATGCCGGCGCCTCAGTCGCCGGCAGAGCAGATCCGGCAGGGGATTGCCCCGGCGTTTCCAGCTGGGAATGGGCACCAGCAGGGCCCCCTGCCTCAGGATCGCCTCGGGCGGCCTCACCGCACCGATCAGGGCATCGAGCGTGTCGGTGCGCGGCCGACGGCGCAGATCAAGCAGCAGCGAGCGCAGGCCGTCGGCGTAGAACCCTGCCGCCCACCAGGGCAGGGGATGGAGCCCCTGCAGCCCCTCCAGGGGCAGCTGGAGCCGTTGGCGGCACTTCTGGCAGAGGCTGTCCCCAGAATCGAACGCTTCCTGATGCTGTCGGCAAAGGGGACAGGGTCGCTCGAGCATTCCTCCCAGGACAAGCCGGCCCAGCGACAGGAGAAAAGGAACCTCGGGCTGGTGGGGCTTCATGGGAGCAGGCCGCAGGGGCGCTCCTCAAGCGTTCCCCCGCAGCGTCCGCAGCATCGCCACCAGCGTGCGGTGGGCGTCCTCGCTGTCGCTGAGCGTGTGGTCGAACGGCACCTCCACCGGAGTTCCGTCCACCTCCAGCCGCATGGCCTCGGGCGTCACCGCCAGCATCCGGGCCGAGCGGGCGCTTCCGAGGCCGGCGTAGTGGTGGGCATAGGCAAGCACCGCCTCGGCGTGGTCGTCGTTCATGTGCTTGCAGATCCGATCGCTCACGGCGGGGGTGAGGGGGTCGGCGGCCATGGGGATCAGGGGAGGGCGGGCCGATTCTGGGATCAGGCGGCGGCGAAGCGTTGCCAGAGCAGCAGAGCGAGGCGAAAGGCGCTGAAGCCCACGTAGCCCGCCAGCACCAGGAACAGGATCATCGACACGATGGAGCGCAGGCGTTCGTTCATCAGGGGGAGAGGATGGCGCCTCCCATCCTGAGGGTTTCGCCTCTGCCCGGGAGGGCACGGGCGGCGAGTCGTGCCATGCCCTGGGCCGCGGTGAGCCCGGGCCTGTTCAACACGGGGATCCCCAGGATCCGCTCCCGCAGGCGGCGCCACTGCGGATTGGCCGCGCCCCCACCCAGCGTCACGATCCGCCGCAGGGCAGGGCAGCCCAGCTCCTGCAGGCGGGCCCAGCCCTGCCGTTCGATCTCTGCCAGACCCTCGAGCAGGCCCTGCAGGTAGAGGGCATCACTCACAGGGCGCGGTTCGAGCACCGGTGCCAGGTGCGGGTCGTCCACCGGGAAGCGCTCGCCCGGAGCCGGCAGGGGCCGCAGGTGGAGGCCGCTCTCCCGTTGAGGGTCGATCTGGCGGCTCAGCTCCGCCAGGCTGGCGTCATCGAAGAAACGGCGCAGCACGCCGGCCCCGGCGTTCGAGGCCCCGCCCACCAGCCAGCGGCCCTGCAGCCGCTGACAGCTGATGCCTGGGCCCTGAAGGGGGACGTCGCAGAACTGCTTCAGCACCAGCGTGGTTCCGAGCACGGTGATGCCATCGCCGGGCTGGGGGTCGGCCGCCAGCACTCCTGCGCTGGCATCGGTGCTGCCGCTCACCACCCGGCAGTCGACGGGGAGCCCCAGCGCAGCGGCGGCGGTGGGGTGGAGGCTGCCGACCACCGCTCCGCTGGGCACGATCTCCGGCAGGCACTCCCGCCAGGGGCTCGTGCTGATTTCGCTGCTCCAGCGGCCTGTCAGGGCCTCCCATCCCAGACGCAGGTTGTTGGTTTCCTCCCCCCAGCGCCAGTCGCCGATCAGCCAGCCCATCAGCCAGTCGGCCTGATGGCGCAGCCGCAGGGGGCCCTCAAGGCGTTCCTCTCGGGCGCGATCCAGCAGGGTGAGGGCACGGGCGAGGCTGCCACTGGCGCTGGCGGCCGGACCGTCTCCCCCCGCGAGGCGCGCAGCCATCTGAGCCTGTTGCGGGCAGGCCAGGTTGTACGGCAGGGCGTGGGCGAAGGCCGGTGAGGGCGCTGAGCCATCCGGTCGGCACAGCAGCAGGGTGCCGGAGGTGCCGTCCACGGCGATCGACCCCACCCGCTCCCGATCACTCCGGGGAAGGGAGCGGCAGAGCTCGATCAGCCCCTCCCGCCAGCTGGTGGGATCTTCGAACGCTCCGGCATAGGGAATCCCCTGCTCCCAGCACGGTCCATCCGGGGCGAGCAGTGCCAGCCTCACCCCGCTGCTGCCGAGGTCAAGCCCCAGCGCCAGTGCCGACACGTTCCGCCGTGGCCTGACGCAGCACCTGGGCGATCGCGCTGACATCCTCCCAGGGGAGGTTCAGGTCGCTGCGGCCGAAGTGGCCGTAGGCCGCCACGTCCTGATAGAAGCGACCGCCGCGCTGGCCGGGAAGTGTGCGCAGGCCGAAGGCCTGGATGATCGCCCCGGGCCTGAGATCGAAGTGCTCCTGCACCAGGGCGGTGAGATCGGCGTTGCTCAGCACGCTGGTGCCGAAGCTTTCCACCAGGATGCTCACCGGCCGGGCCACGCCGATGGCGTAGCTGAGCTGCACCTCCGCCTTCCTCGCCAGTCCGGCGGCCACCAGGGCCTTGGCCACCCAGCGGGCGGCGTAGGCGGCGGAGCGATCCACCTTGGTGGGATCCTTGCCGGAGAAGGCCCCACCGCCGTGGCGGGCATAGCCGCCGTAGGTGTCCACGATGATCTTGCGGCCGGTGAGGCCGGCATCGCCCTGGGGCCCGCCCACCACGAACTTGCCGGTGGGATTCACCAGGAACCTGGTGGATTCCCTGCGGGGCCGGAGGCTGAGGTCGTTGGTGGCGGGCTCCACCACATGGGTCCAGAGATCGCGGCTGATGCGCTCGCGCACCTCCTTCTCGTCGCTGATGCCGTTGACCGATTCGGTGTGCTGGGTGGAGATCAGGATCGTGTCGATCTCCACGGGCTGATCGTCTTCGTAGACCACACTCACCTGGGTCTTGCCGTCCGGGAGGAGGTAGTCCAGGGTGCCGTCGTGGCGCACGGCCGCCAGGCGGCGCGCCAGCCGGTGGGCCAGGCTGATCGGAAGCGGCATCAGCTCGGGCGTTTCGTTGCAGGCGTAGCCGAACATGATCCCCTGATCGCCGGCGCCGATCAGGTCGAGAGGGTCGCCGTCGTGGTCCTCGGCTTCGTTCACCCCCTGGGCGATGTCGGGCGACTGCTGATCGAGGGCCACCAGAACAGCACAACTGCGGGCATCGAACCCGCCGGCCCGTGCTCCGCTGTAGCCGATCTGCTCGATCACACCCCGAACGAGACTGATGTAATCCAGCCGGGCCTTGGTGGTGACCTCGCCGGTGATCAGGCACAGACCGGTGTTCACCACCGTTTCGCACGCCACCCTGGATTCCGGATCCTCACGGAGCAGGGCATCGAGCACCGCATCGCTCACCTGGTCGCAGATCTTGTCGGGATGCCCCTCCGTGACCGACTCCGAAGTGAAGACATGGCGGCTCATGCGTCGCGGAACAGGAACGGATGTAGGAGCTTATGCCCTGGACACTCCTGCCGCAGTGGCGGCGACCACCTCAAGCTCCCGCCAGTGATCCACCTGGGCGAAGGAGCGATCGAGATCCAGTGGCTGGCTCCAGCCGGCCCGATAGCCCAGCACGATTCCTACGCCGGCCCGGCGCCCCATGCGTAGATCGCTGTTGGCATCCCCGATCAGGGCGCAGGCCTCCGGGGCCACGCCGAGATCGGCGCAAAGACCGTGCACGGCCCCGGGGTCGGGTTTGCGCGGCTGGTGTTCGGCGCTCCAGTGGGCCTGGAAGTGGTGGGCCAGCCCGTGGCGCTCCAGGAACTGATGAATGCCGTCGAGGTGGTCGTTGCTGATCACGCCGCAATGCACTCCGGCGTCCCGCAGGCGTTCCAGCAGATCCACCAGCCCGTCGGTGGGCTGGGGAGGTTCCTCGCTGCCCTGGCCGTGGAGCCTGTCGGTGAGGGCGAACACCTCCTCGCTGAGGGCGAGGGATTCCGGCCAGCCCAGGCCCACCTGCGCCAGGGCGGTGGCGGTGGAGATCAGGTTGTGATCCCGTGCGGCCACGGCTGTGGTGCCGGCGGGGTGGATGCCACCGCCTGCCATCCCGTAGGCCCGCTCCAGCAGATCGCGCAGCATCCCCAGTCGCTCCGGTGGGCAGCCGGCCCGTGGGGCGTGAGCCAGACACTGAAAAACCCTGGCCTCGGCCAGGGCTCGCAGCATGGGTTCGCTGTGACTGAGCGTGCCGTCCTTGTCGAAGAGGACGGCACGGATGCCTGGGCCCGCAGGGCCCAGGCGCTCTCCTCTCAGCAGCAGATCCACCATCCGATGGGGCAAGGCAGGTTCAGTCGAGGGTGACGCCCATCGGTTCGCCTTCCTCGGCCTGCTCCAGCAGCATCTGCTTGTAGCGGGCCGCCATCTCCTCGGCCTTGTCGAACACCTTCTGGGGATCGCTGAGCATGTCGCCCGGCTCGGGTTCGAGGGCCTTGGTGGACAGGGAAATCCGGCCGCGCTCGGCGTCGAGGTCGATGATCATCACCTTCATCTGATCGTTCACGTTGAGCACCGTGTGCGGCGTCTCGATGTGCTCGTGGCTGATCTCGGAGATGTGCAGCAGGCCGCTGACACCGCCGATGTCGATGAAGGCGCCGTAGGGCTTGATGCCGCGAACGGTGCCGAGCACCACCTCGCCCACTTCGAGGCGATTCATCTTGCGCTCCACCAGCGCGCGGCGATGGCTGAGCACCAGGCGGTTGCGCTCCTCGTCCACCTCCAGGAACTTGAGCGGCAGGAAGTCGGCGACCAGCTCCTCCTTGGCCTTGCGGGTGCTGATGTGGCTGCCGGGGATGAAGCCGCGCAGGCCTTCCACCCGCACCAGGGCGCCGCCGCGGTTGGTGGCGAACACCTCGGAGTAGATGGTGGCGTCTTCCTTCTGCAGCTGACGCACCCGCTCCCAGGCCCGCTGGTACTCGATGCGGCGGATCGAGAGCGTGAGCTGGCCGTCTTCGTTCTCTTCGCTGAGGATGAAGAACTCGCGCACCTCACCGGGCTCGAGCACGTCGGAGAGGTGCTCGACGCGGTTGATCGACACCTCCTGCAGCGGCATGAAGGCGGCCGTCTTGGCGCCGATGTCGATCATCGCCCCCTTCGACTCCAGGGCGAACACGGTGCCGTTGACGACGTCGCCGGGCTTGAAGTTGTAGTCGTACTTGCTGAGCAGTGCAGCAAATTCGTCGAGCGTGAAGCCGACACCATCGCCGTCCCGTGCGCTGCCGCGGCTGCTGGAATCGTCGGCGGCGGGCACCTCCTCGGGAATCGCTTCGAGGTTGATGTCCTCCGCAGCCTCCGCGGCGGCGAGGTCGGAAGTGGGTGTCACGGTCATGGAAGAGCGGCGGTCTGCCCAGGGCAGTGCGAGGAGAGGCGTCGGCTGCCCGCCAGCAGCACGGCGCAATCCCTCACCATAGCAAGGGGACCTCGCGGCAACAGAGGCAGGCTCAGCCCACAACCGCCAGACGATTGCGCCCCTTGCCGCTTCTTGGGGGGGTGGCTCCCGTGCTCAGTCCTTCCAGGGTGGCCACGAAATCGCTGACGCTGCGGAACTGCCGATAGACCGAGGCGAACCGCACGTAGGCCACCTCGCTCATGGTGCGCAGTCGCTCCAGCACCAGTTCCCCGATCTCGTTGCTGCTCACCTCCCTGCCGCTGCGTTGCTGCAGCGCCACCTCGATGTCGTCGACAACGTTTTCGAGCAGGGCCGGCTCAAGCCCGGTTTTCTCACAGGCTCGCAGCAGGCCATGCAGCAGTTTGGAGCGATTGAACGTTTCGCGGGCGCCGTTGCGCTTCACGACGGTGATCGGAACCGTTTCAACCCGCTCGTAGGTGGTGAAGCGGAAATCACAGTTGAGGCACTCCCTGCGGCGCCGCACGCTGCGCCCGCTGTCGGCGGCTCTCGACTCCAGCACCCGGCTGTCGGTGTGTTGGCAGGAGGGGCACTGCATGCCCGCAGCTTCACGTGTGTTCACCGAGTGTAGGCACCCGGTACCGGAATGAGAAGGGGGCGCGACACCGCTCGCCTCCTTGCCGTGTGCCATGGCCGGCCATGAAAAAACCCCCGCGGAGCGGGGGCAGAAGAGTCCTGGAAGGAATCGGACTCACTTGCCGATCTTCGGGGGATCGCGGAAGGCGATCGCGAAGAACAGGGTTGAGATGGCCAGGGCCAGGATCAGGATGTAGGCGAAGCTCTCCATGGGTTTTCCTCGGGGGACCGGCGATCAGCTGAGAGTGGAGCCGGCAGGGGGGACGTACCCCTGCGGGAGGCGCCGGGTCGACTTGTCGCCCAGCTTCTGGAAGAGGCCGAACTCGACCTGCTCGCCCAGGTCGGGGTCGATGCCGGCGAACACATCGCGGTAGAGGGTGCGGGCTCCGTGCCAGATGTGGCCGAAGAAGAACAGGAGGGCGAAGGTGGCGTGGCCGAAGGTGAACCAGCCGCGGGGCGAGCTGCGGAAGGTGCCGTCGGAGTGGTAGGTCTCGCGATCGAATTCGAACGCTTCACCCAGCTGGGCCTTGCGGGCCAGACGCTTCACCTCGGCGGGATCGGTGTAGCTCTTGCCATTGAGAGCACCGCCGTAGACGGTGGCCGTCACGCCCTGCTGCTCGAAGGAGTACTTGGCCTCGGCGCGGCGGAAGGGAATGTCGGCCCGCACAACCCCATCCTTGTCCTGGAGGACGACGGGGAAGTTCTCAAAGAAGTTGGGCAGACGGCGAACCTCAAGTTCACGGCCCTCCTTGTCGGTGAAGGAGATGTGGCCCAGCCAGCCGGTGGGAAGACCGTCGCCGTTGACCATCGGGCCGACCCGGAACAGACCGCCCTTGGCCGGGCTGTTGCCGACGTAGTCGTAGAAGGCGAGCTTCTCGGGGATCGACGCCCAGGCCTGCTCCTTGGTGGAACCGTTGTCGAGGGCCGTCTGAACGCGGCGGTTGATCTCGGTTTTGAAGTAGCTCTGATCCCACTGGTAGCGGGTGGGGCCGAACAGTTCGATCGGTGTGGCGGCGGCTCCGTACCACATGGTTCCAGCCACCACGAAGGCAGCGAAGAACACGGCGGCGATGGCGCTGGCCAGCACGGTTTCGATGTTGCCCATGCGCAGGGCCTTGTAGAGGCGCTCCGGCGGACGGGTGGTGATGTGGAAGATGCCGGCGATGATGCCGACGATGCCTGCGGCGATGTGGTGGGCGACGATGCCGCCGGGGTTGAAGGGATTGAAGCCCTCAGGTCCCCAGGATGGCTGCACCTTCTCAAGATGGCCGGTGATCCCGTAGGGGTCGGAGACCCACATGCCCGGGCCGAAGACACCGGTGAGGTGGAAGGCGCCGAAGCCGAAGCAGGCCAGGCCAGCCAGCAGCAGGTGGATGCCGAAGATCTTGGGGAGATCCAGGGCCGGCTCGCCGGTGCGCGGGTCCTGCCAGATCTCGAGGTCCCAGTAGGTCCAGTGCCAGATGGCGGCCAGGAACAGCAGGCCGCTGAGAATGATGTGGGCGGCAGCGACGCCCTCGAAGCTCCAGAACCCCGGATCCACGCCGGTTTCCCCGGTGATGCTCCAGCCGCCCCAGCTTCCGGTCACGCCCAGGCGCGCCATGAAGGGCATGACGAACATGCCCTGGCGCCACATGGGGTTCAGCACCGGGTCGGAGGGATCGAAAATCGCGAGCTCATAGAGCGCCATGGAGCCGGCCCAGCCGGCTACCAGAGCGGTGTGCATGAGGTGCACGGCGAGCAGTCGGCCCGGGTCGTTGATGACGACCGTGTGCACCCGGTACCAGGGCAATCCCATGGGGGGTCAGGTCTGGGTTGGTGTGACGACCGGCGACGCCGATCCGTCAGGCGATGGTAGTGGGTGCGGACTGCCGCACGGGCCGCCTGGTTACGGACCGCAACTGCTCGATTCAGAATGAAGGGCTGCCGTGAACTGCTCCCATGCCCGTGATCCGATTCGTGCGCGAAGGCCGCGACGTGGAGTGCTATCCCGGAGAGAACCTCCGGGAGGTGGCGCTGCGGGAGGGGATCGAGCTCTACGGGCTGAAGGGGAGGTTGGGGAACTGCGGTGGCTGCGGCCAGTGCATCACCTGTTTCGTGGACGTGGCGGGGGCAACGGCCGGATCGCTCAGCCCCCGAACGGCCGTGGAGGACCAGAAGCTGCGCCGCCGCCCCCAGACCTGGCGGCTGGCCTGCCAGTCCCTGGTGGAGAGCTCCCTGCTTGTGCTGACCCGGCCCCAGAGCCCTCCGGCGGATGGCGACGCGCTGTGGGCCACCGCCCAGGCATCTCCCCTGCCGGTGGGACCGACGGCCTGGCCCGAGCCTCCCGCCCCCGAACCGGAGGAGGAGGTGGCCGGCGCAGAGGTGGAGGGACCAACCGCAACGAGCGATGAAGGGGCTGGCGAGCTTCCTGGGGAGCGGTGATACGTTCGCAGCACCTTCAAGGCCGCCATGGAAACCAACGACCTCGGATTCGTTGCCAGTCTCCTGTTCGTTCTCGTTCCGGCCGTCTTCCTGATCGTTCTCTACATCCAGACCAGCAGCCGCCAGGGCGGCTGAGGCGGGCGCCTCAGCGCCTGCCTTCGGGTTCCCGCACCAGCAGCACCGGCGCCGGGGCGTGCACCCGGATGTAATCGCTCACCGAGCTGCCCAGCAGGCGGTCGAGGTCCACGAGGGCCTTGGCCACCAGGGGCCGGCGGTCCTGGGAGGCGATCAACAGCAGGTCGGCCCGCTCCTCCTCGGCGGCGGCACACACCGTTCGTCCCACATCGCCGGTGCGGTGCAGAGGCTTCATCTCCACCCCGAAGCCACGGGCGCGCTGCACCGCCTTCTCCAGCACCTCATCGGCCGGAGACTTGCCGCCCCGCGAGGGGGTGAGGTCCTGGCGGCTCACATGCACGCCGGTCAGGCTGCCGCCGGGGATGGCCGCCACCAGTTCGCAGGCCAGCCGGATCGCGTCGTCGCCGACCCCGGTGCCGTCGACGGTCACCATCACCCGGTTGATCGCTCGCACGTAGAGGTCGTCGCGCACCAGCAGCATCGGCCGGGTGGAGAGCTGGAACACGTACTGGCTGGCGCTGTTCGAGAGGATCGACTGCAGGCGGCCCAGGCCGCGCGAGCCCATCACGATCAGATCGGCATCGATCTCGTCGGCAACCTTCAGCACGGTCTGCTTGGCATCGCCCTCCCGCACGAGCGTGGTCACCGCCGAGGACTCGAGGCCCATGCGCTCCGCCGCCCCGGCCACGAGTTCCTCGGCCTGGCTCCGATGCGTCTTCAGTTCGTCGCCCCCCTGCTCGGGCACGACGTGGAGCAGATGCAGGCGTGCCTGACGGCAGGGCGGAATGGCACGCAGCATGCGCACCATCTCCTCCACATGACCTTTGCCGGAATCGGCGATCAGAAGATTGCGGAACACGGGCTCATTCGGGGCTCGTGCGCAGCCTATGGCTGATCTCCGCCTCCGGTTCCTTCCTCCCCAACACCGTGATGCACAGCCCGGACCCCCACCTCGATGCCGGCCCCTGGCTCCTCGAGCGAACGGTGCTTCCTCAGCACACCGACCATGCCGGCGTGATGTGGCACGGGGCCTATCTCGCCTGGCTGGAGGAGGCGCGGGTGGAGGCCCTTGCCGCCGCCGGGCTCGCCTATGCCGATCTGAGCCGAAGGGGTCTGGAACTGCCGGTGGTGTCCCTGGCGATCGATTACCGCCAGGCCCTTCATCACGGGGATCGGGTGCGGCTGCTCAGCCGGGTGCTGCCGCGCCAGGGCGTGAAGCTCCCCTGGCAGAGCCGTTTCCTTCGCCCCGACGGCAGCCTTGCGGCGGAGGCCCGGGTGGACCTGGTGCTTGTGCAGTTCGACGGGGGGGCGAACGAGCGGCGCCTGCTCCGCCGCCTGCCGCCGGACCTGGAGCTGGCCGTGAACTGCCTGGTCGCCGGCCCCGATGACACGCCCTTATAGTACGCATGTACGCATCCACGAGGAATGGGCGACCTTGTTCAGGGGGGCTTCACCTGGGCGGTCCCTCCGGGGGCGATGCAGGCTCGGGCCTGGGGCGGGATCGGGGGCCCGGGGGCGTGGTCCTGGCGCCAGCGCGAACGTCTCTGGTGGCTGCTCTGGAGTCGCTGCCCGGGGCTCGGCTGGGTGCGGCTGAATGCCGTGATCCATGCCTTCGGCAGCCTCGAGGCGGCCTGGGCCGAGCCTGTGGAAGCCTTCGGCGCCCTTCAGGGCTGGCATCCCAGGCTGCTGGCGGCCCTCGAGCGATTCCGGCTGTCCTGGGGGGCTGAGCCTCTGGCCGCCCTCGCCCGGGAGGCCGCCGGCGGTCGGGGGGTTCTTCTGCCTGGGGATCGCCGCTGGCCGGAGGGCATCGCCTCCCTCGCCCGTCCGCCGCTCGGTCTGTACTGGCGGGGGCGGGGGAGTCTCTGGGGCCCCCTGGCCCGCCGGGCAGCCGTCGCCGTGGTGGGCACCCGGCGTCCGTCCGCCCACGGCCTGGCGATGGCCCGGCGGCTCGGCGCTGCGCTCGGTGCCGCCGGCTGGCCGGTGGTGAGCGGTCTGGCCGAGGGGATCGACGCCGCGGTTCACGAGGGGTGCCTGCGGGAGGGTGGGGCGCCGGTGGCGGTCCTCGGCACCCCGCTCGAGCGCGTTTACCCCCGCCATCACCATCAGCTGCAGGAGGCGGTGGCCCGCCATGGCCTTCTGGTGAGCGAGCAGCCTCCGGGCAGGGGGGTGTTGCCAGGGCATTTCGCCGCCCGCAACCGTCTCCAGGTGGCCCTGTCATCGGCGGTGGTGGTGGTGGAGTGTCCCGTCTCCAGCGGCGCCCTCCATTCCGCCAATCTGGCCTGGGCCGAGGGGCTCCCCCTCTGGGTGGTGCCTGCCGATGCGGGACGCGCCTCCGGCGCCGGCAGCAACCGGCTGCTCAGCCGCGGCGCCACTCCCCTGCTCGACCCCCACGATCTGCTCGCCTCCCTGGGCACCGGTCCCCTGGCCTGCCCGCCTCCGCCGGGGTTCCAGCGCAGGGGCACCAGGCATGAGATCACGGCCTTCCAGCGGATCCTGCTGGAGGCGGTGGGCACGGCTGCGTCGCTGGAGGATCTGAGCGAACGGCTGGGGGAGCCACCGGCCCGGGTGGCCGTGGGGCTGATGGAACTGGAGAAGGCCGGCTGCCTCCAGGCCGAACCCGGTCTTCTGTGGCGGCCGTCGTGAGGAGGTTCCTCCTCCGGCCTAACTTCGCTGGATGCACCAGGCCCTTGCCGATGGGGGCTCTCCGTCCCCCGGATCCTCCCGGACCCTGACGGCCGAGGAGTTGCTGGTCTGGCGGCGGGTTCTGCTGGCGGAAGGAGGCCGGCCCGCCGACCTCGACTGGCTGCTTGATCTGGCCGGCGGGCTGCCCTGGCGGGAGCTCCAGGCCCTGCGCCTGCACCCGGGACGGCCCGTGCAGCTGCGCTGCAGTCAGGCCCACATCGAGGATCTCTGGCGGCGCCATCTGGCTGCGGATGCCCCCCTCCAGTACCTGGTGGGGCGCTGTCCGTGGCGCGATCTCGAGGTGCAGGTGGCCCCGGGGGTGCTGATCCCCCGCCAGGAAACGGAACACCTGCCCGACCTGGCCGTGGACCTGAGCCGACCACCTGCCGCCATCCCCCGCCTGTGGGCGGATCTGGGCACCGGTTCCGGGTGTCTGGCCCTGGCTCTGGCCCTGGCCTTCCCCCATTCCCGGGGTCTCACGGTGGATGTGAGTGGTGCGGCCCTGGCCCAGGCTGAGCTGAACCTGCGTGCCTACGGGGCCCTGGATCGGGTCCGACTGATCCACTCCCACTGGTGGCAGGAGCTCACTCCCTGGTGGGGCCAGCTGGATCTGGTGGTGGCCAACCCCCCTTACATCCCCAGCACCACCGTGGATGGGCTCGAGCCGGTGGTGCGCCTCCATGAGCCGCGGCTGGCCCTCGACGGTGGAGCCGATGGCCTGGCGGCCGTGCGGCAGGTGGTGGCCGGCGCTCCATCGGCCCTGGCCCCGGGGGGCCTGCTGCTGCTGGAGCACCACCACGACCAGAGCCAGGCCGTGCTCGCGCTGCTCGACGCCGCCGGCCTGGAAGAGGTCGCCGCCCACCACGACCTGGAAGGCGTGGCGCGGTTCGCCAGTGCCCGGCGTCCACTCGCCACCATGGCGCCCGCCGAGACCCCCCAGGCGTGAGCCCCCTGCTCTCCGTCCCCGATCTGGCCGCTGCGCTTCAGGCCGGCAGCCTCGCCCTGTTCCCCACCGACACCCTCCCTGCCCTGGCCACCACCCCTGGCCATGCCGCCGCCATCTGGACCTGCAAGGCACGGCCCCGCGAGAAGCCCCTGATCCTGATGGGAGCCGACCTGCCCCAGCTGGTCGACTTTCTGGGGGTGGCGTGGCTGGAGCCGTGGCTGGAGAAAGCCCAAACGTGCTGGCCCGGGGCCGTCACCCTGGTGCTGCCGATCCAGGGGCCGGTCACCGAGGCGCTTCATCCCGGTGGCACCAGCCTCGGACTGCGGGTGCCGGCCTGCGAGCGGGCCCTGGAGTTGCTGCGCCGCACCGGTCCGCTGGCCACCACCAGTGCCAACCGCTCCGGGGAGCCCGCGGCCCGTGATGCCCGCGAAGCCGCTGCCCTGTTCCCCGAGATTCCCCAGCTGGCACCGCTGCCCTGGCCGCCGGGCTCGGGGTCGGCGAGCACCGTGCTGGCCTGGAGTGCAGCCAACACGGGCACTCCCGTGGAGTGGCAGACCCTGCGTGCCGGTGCCACTGTGCCCAGGGACGAAGGGAGAGCGGCTTGCTGAGCGTGATCCTGCTGGCGCTGGTGACCGTGGCCCTGAGCCATTGGCTGTTCGAGCCCCTGCTGGCCTTCTCCACCCCCCTGCTCGCCCTTGGCTGGCTGGGCTGGGTCCTGCTGGCTGCAGCGCTCTGGGCCTTCGCCGGCAGCGACGACTCCTGAGAATCCTCTGGTCGGCGGGTGCCCCTGCCGAGCGGTCTCAGGGCATCGCCTGCTGCACGGCCGCTTCACTGCGTTGGCGGGCGGCATCCGCGGCGGCGGCGGCTTCGGCGGCTGTGGTGCGGGTGCGCAGCATCGGATCGAGGGGCGTCGACACCGCCTTGGGGGGAGCGCTCGGGGAGACCAGGGTGCAACCTGCCAGCAGGCCACACACCAGAACGATCGGGGCGGCACCGGCGAGGGCTCCCTGGCGGTGCCGATGCATCGGCCTGCGATCGGTGGGGCTGGCCATGGATGGGCTCGGAAGACTGGAAGCCGGCTAACGGATTTGAACCGATGGCCTTCGCTTTACAAAAGCGCTGCTCTACCGCTGAGCTAAGCCGGCTTGGGAGTTCCCCCAGGCGAGCTTACGGCTGGGCCAGGGCCCACAGCAGCAGTTCGCTGCGATTGCGGCAGCCGGTCTTGGCGAGCAGGCTCGACACATGGCTTTCGATCGTGCGCCGGCTGAGAACGAGTTCCTCGGCGATGCGCCCGTTGCTGCTGCCTTGGCGCAGCACGATGAGCACCCGACGCTCGGCTGGGGTGATCGGGGCGAAGGAGTGTTCGTCCATGGGGGCGGGAGTGCGGCTCCCCAGGGTTCCCCTCCACGGCAGGAGCGCCGCTTCAGTTCGTCAGCTCAGTTCGTCTGCGTCCTTTTCGCGGTCGGTCACGCCTGGTTCCACAGCGGGAGTGTGGTCGCCGTCTGCGGATGGCCAGGCCGGCACCGGCGCCCTCTGGCCGGCTTCGATCGCTCCGAGGGGGCCGGATGTGTCGTCCCCTGCGGCATCGTTGATCACCCGTGCCCGCTTGATCGGCAGGTTCGCCACCAGGGCCGTGACCCTGTCCTCGGTCTCGAGGCTCACGTCGCCGCTGTCGAGGTCGATTTCCACATACTTCTGGACCACCTCCAGGATTTCCCGGCGCATCTGCTCAAGCAGTTCGGGATTGAGGTCGCTGCGGTCGTGGGCCAGCACCAGTTGCAGGCGCTGACGGGCGGTGTTGGCGCTGGGGGCCTGGCGGCCCAGGAGCCGGTTGATGAAGTCGATCAGGGACATCGGGGCTCAGAACAGGCGTGTCTTGAGGATGCGCTTGAGCCGGGCCCGCAGCCCCGTGCGCTCCTTGGAGGGATCCACGATCGGAAGGTCCTCACCCCGGAGCCGCTGCGCGACGTTCAGGTAGGCCTGACCGGCCGGGGAGGGGGCGCCCTGGAGGGTGAGGGGTTCCCCCCGGTTGGTGGACACGATCACCTGCTCGTCTTCCACCACCAGGCCGAGCAGCGGCAGGGCCAGAATGTCCGTGACATCGTCGACCGACAACATCTCCTGGGAGGCCACCATCTTGGGGCGCACCCGGTTGAGCACCAGCTGCACCGGCTGGATGCCCTGAACGTTCAGCAGACCGATCACCCGGTCGGCGTCCCGCACGGCGGACACCTCCGGCGTGGTGATCACGATTGCCTCCTGGGCCGCGGCTGCGGCGTTCTTGAAGCCGTCCTCAATCCCTGCCGGACAGTCGATCAGCACATAATCCGAGCGTTCGGCCAGCAGGGCCACGATCTTCTTCATGTCCTCGGGGGTCAGCCACTCGAGCATGCGCGGATTGCCGGCCGGCAGCAGCGAGAGGTTGGGCTGGAGCTTGTGCTTCACCAAGGCCTGCTCAAGCCGGCAGGTGCCCGCCAGCACCTCCTGGGCTGTGTAGACGATCCGGTTCTCCAGTCCCAGCAGGAGGTCGAGGTTGCGGAGCCCGAAATCGGCGTCCAGAACCGCTGTCCTCTCCCCGAGTCTGGCCAGGGCGATCCCGAGGTTGGCCGTGAGGGTGGTCTTGCCGACCCCCCCCTTGCCGGAGCAGATCAGGATGATGCGGGGGGAGGTCGACGTCACGGCGGACTTGGGCGTGCGGGCAGGATACGTCCAACACGCGGCGTTCCTTTCGCGAGGATCACTGCAGCAGCGGCCAGCCTGGCGATGCCGGGTCGATCCGGATGGTGCCGTCCACCAGCAGGGCTTCCTCGGCCAGTCCGGCGGGCGGTGGTTCCTCCGGGCCGCGGGCCACGGCGTCGGCGATGCGCAACTGCAGGGGCCGCAGCTGCAGGGCCACGATCCGGGCGCTGCGGTCGCCTGAGCAGCCTGCGTGCGCCATGCCCCGCAGACGCCCCCACACCAGCACATGGCCGCCGGCACTGATGCGGGCACCGGGATTCACGTCCCCCAGCAGCAGGACGGAACCCTCCACCTGCAGGTGGTCCCCGGAGCGAAGCGTTCCCCGGTGCACGGTCAGGGGATCGGAGCTTCCTGAAGCGGTGGCGTTGCTGCCGGAGCCGTTCACCGGCCGCGACCGGCCGTGGTCGAGGCCGAGGGCGGCGGCGGCGACCAGGGTGCCGGGGGAGTGGCCGCTGATCCGCCGCAGCTTGAGTCCGTGGCGCTGAAGGAGCTGCTCGAGATCCCGCAGCTCGGGAACCCGCAGCAGCCAGTCCCCGCATTCCAGCGCCACGGGCCCCTGGAGGGAGGACTGGCGCAGGGTCTGGTGCACCTCCTCCAGGGCGCTTGCAGAACCCATGCCTTCCGGAAGGCGCAGCAGATGGGGCTGGTCGGGAGCGAGCGCCGGGATCAGGGCGGCGGCCATGCGCGGCGATTGGGTTCGAGGAACTGAGCGGCAACCTAGAGGTGCCCGATCCACCGGGTTCACCCCGGGCTCTGCGGGCCCACGGGCCAATGGGCCAGCCGCTCCCTCAGGGCTGCGCTCACCTCGGCCGGATGGATCAGCCAGGCACTTTCCAGCGGGCGGATCAGGCTGGCCACCAGGGAAGACCGGCGCTCGAGGGCCTGGAGCCGTTCCCCATCCCAGAGGCGCAGGCCACCTTTGTAGGGGTGATAGCCGTGGCTCTGGCGTTGCAGCAGGGTGCAGTCCCCCTCCAGGGGGAGTCCCGCGCGGCGGCAGAGTCCTCGCGCCTCCGCCAGAAGCTCGAGACGGACGCTGGGGGGGTAGTCGCTCACATCGGTGGCCTTGGGCAGCCGCCGATCCAGCAGGCGGCGGCAGGGATCGGCCAGCTCCGGCGGTCCCTCCTCGCGCCAACGGCTGAGGTGATAGCCCGTGCGCAGGTCGTCGTTGGCCAGGAAGCTCTCCAGGTCGAGCTCGGCGGGCTGCCACAGCCAGCGGGCCATCACGGCGTCGGCCCAGATGCTGCCGGGGCCGAGTCTGCGGGCCACGGCGATGGCCCGGGTCAGCAGCCAGTCGCACACCACGTTCAGGCGGTGGTTGTACACGCTGCGGTACATCAGCTGGCGCACCACCAGGTAGTGCTCCACCGCCATCAACCCCTTGGGATGGAGGGCAAGCCCGCCATCGGGGGCGAGGGTGAGGGCCGCCAGGATGCGTTCGAGATCCAGGCGGCCATAGCTGGTGCCGGTGCTGTAGCTGTCGCGCAGCAGGTAATCCAGCCGGTCGCAGTCCAGCTGGCTGCTCACCAGCGCGGCGATCGCCGGCACCGCGCAGCGTCCGTGCTCGAGCAGGTCGGCCACGGCTTGGGCCAGTCCGGGCTGGGCAGCCTCCAGCCGGTCGCGCAGGGCGTGGTGGTCGCGGATCAGCCGGCCCGACCAGCTTTCGTGACGCAGGCCGTACATCTCCTCGCCGGTGTGGCTCAGGGGGGCATGCCCCACGTCGTGGAGCAGGGCCGCGGCCAGCAGCAGCGGGCGATGGTTGGCCAGGGCCGGATTGAGCCGCTGGAGGTGGTCGAGGGCCTGCCGGGCCACGTGCAGTACCCCCAGGGAGTGGGTGAAGCGGCTCGACTCCGCGCCATGGAAGGTGAGGAACGCCGGGCCCAGCTGGCGGATGCGCCGTAGCCGCTGGAAGGGGGCGGTGTCGATCAGATCGATCGCCAGGGCCTCGGCCGGATCGGAGCGGTCCATGCGGATCGCTCCGTGCAGGGGATCGTGATACGTGCGTCCGCTCATCCTCTCGGAGCCTCCAGTTGCGCCACCAGCAGGTCGGCGGTCTGCTCCAGCCAGTCGTCGCTCTCACCGCCGGGGTTCAAGGGTTCCGGGGACGAGAGCAGGTGGTCGGGAACGATCCCGAGGTGCTGGATGTCCCGTCCGGAGGGGGTGAGGTAACGGGCCACGGTCACCGCGAGCCCGCTGCCATCCCCCAGCGAGAGCAGGGTCTGGATGAGTCCCTTGCCGAAGGTCGAGGTGCCCGCCAGTTCCGATCGACCGGCGTCCTGCAGGGCGCCGGCCAGGATCTCGCTGGCACTGGCGGTGCCGCCATTCACCAGGGTCAGCATCGGCCCGTTGTACAGGCGTCCGGGGGTGGCGAGCTGGCGGGCGGCGATCCCTCCCCGGTCCTGCGTTTCCACGATCGGATCGCCATCGAGGAAGGCATTGGCCACTGCGATCCCGGCGCTCACCAGCCCGCCGGAGTTGTTGCGCAGATCCAGCACCAACCCCTCGATGCCCTGGCCCATCAGTGCCTCGAGGGCTTCCCTCACCTGGCTGGGCACGGGCTCGCTGAACTGGGTGAGGCGCAGGACGCCGAGGCGATGACCGTTCCGCACCAGCAGCCGCTGCCGCACCGGATGGAGGTCCACGGCCCGCCGCTCCAGGCGTACCTCCCGCGTCCGCCCGGAGGGTGTGCGGAGCTGGAGCAGCACGTCGCTTCCGGCAGGTCCCCGCAGCAGGGCGGCCGTTCCATCCAGGCCGAGCACCTCGCTGTCCCGTCCTTCCACCCGCATCACCTCCGTGCCGGAGACGATCCCCGCTTCCGCCGCCGGCGATCCATCCAGCGGCGCGATCACCACCACCTGGTGATCGGTGTCCCGCAGGGCCAGCTGCAGCCCCACCCCCGAGACGCTGCCGCGGTTGGTGGAGCGCAGAGCTTCGTACTCCGGCGGTCGCAGCAGCCGGGTGTAGGGGTCCCCCAGGGGGGCCAGCAGCGCGTCGATGCTGTCGTAGGCGGCTGCCGAACTCTCGATCGGTTTCTCCAGGGCCTTCTGCCGGAGCTGCCGCCAGTGCACCGCCTCGAGCTGCTCCGGGGCCACGTAGCTCTGGTTCACCAGGCGCCAGGCTTCCACCACCAGCTGCTGGGCGTCATTGAGCGCCAGCGCCTCCGGGGCCTGAACCAGCCAGGCCAGGGGCAGCCACAGGGCCAGCACCAGGGCGGTCCAAGGCCGCTTCGCCGGCCTGGGGAAGCGCCCGGGGGCTGTTGCAAAGGGTTGAGCCGCCGACGGGCGACCGGGGCATCCGCTCACGGGGGGGTCTTGACGATCGGTAGACTCTCGCAACCCAAACCTCTCGCTGCATGGCGAACTCCCAACCCGCCGCCAAGTCGAACGGCGTCTACGACTGGTTCCAGGAGCGCCTGGAAATTCAGGCGATCGCCGACGATATTTCGTCCAAGTACGTGCCGCCGCACGTCAACATTTTCTATTGCCTGGGCGGCATCACCCTGGTGTGCTTTCTGATTCAGTTCGCCACCGGGTTCGCCATGACCTTCTATTACAAGCCCACCGTGGCTGAGGCGTACGCCTCCGTCCAGTACCTCATGACCGATGTCAGCTTCGGCTGGCTGATCCGCTCCGTGCATCGCTGGAGCGCCTCGATGATGGTGCTGATGCTGATCCTGCACGTGTTCCGCGTGTATCTCACCGGTGGCTTCAAGCGTCCCCGCGAGCTCACCTGGGTCACCGGCGTGACCATGGCCGTCATCACGGTGTCGTTCGGTGTCACCGGCTATTCCCTTCCCTGGGATCAGGTGGGTTACTGGGCCGTGAAGATCGTGAGCGGTGTTCCGGCGGCCGTGCCTGTGGTCGGCGACTTCATGGTTGAACTGCTCCGCGGCGGCGAGAGCGTCGGCCAGGCCACCCTCACGCGCTTCTACAGCCTTCACACCTTCGTGATGCCTTGGCTGCTGGCGGTGTTCATGCTCATGCACTTCCTGATGATCCGCAAGCAGGGAATCTCCGGTCCCCTCTGATCGATTCGCTCCTAGGCTCCTCCTGATCGCTTCGGCTCCTCCAACCCAGGTATCCCCTCCTCCGGTTTCCCGCCATGTCCAATCTCAAGAAGCCTGACCTCACCGATCCCCTCCTGCGCGCCAAGCTCGCCAAGGGCATGGGACACAACTATTACGGGGAGCGGGCCTGGCCGAACGATCTCCTCTATATGTTCCCGGTCACGATCCTGGGAACCTTCGCCTGCCTGGTGGGTCTGGCGGTGCTTGACCCGGCCATGCTCGGTGACAAGGCCGATCCATTCGCCACGCCGCTGGAGATCCTCCCCGAGTGGTACCTCTACCCGGTGTTCCAGATCCTGCGGGTGGTTCCCAACAAGCTGCTGGGCATCGCTCTGCAGACCATGGTTCCTCTCGGTCTGATGCTGGTTCCCTTCATCGAGAGCTTCAATAAGTTCCAAAACCCTTTCCGGCGTCCCGTGGCCATGGCCGTGTTCCTGTTCGGAACCGTGTTCACGATCTACCTGGGCATCGGTGCCGCCCTGCCGATTGACAAGTCGCTCACCCTGGGCCTCTTCTGAGGCGTTTCCGCTCCTGAGCTTTCCGGTTCATCCTTACCAAGCCGCGGCGACCACCGCGGCTTTTTTTGTGCCTCAACCCAGATGGGATGGCTCGATGTCCAGCAGGCGCACATCCTGCTGACGCACGCGCAGGAGATGGTGGGTGAGCAGAAAGCCCACGATCGTCCAAGTTTGGTAGGTGCGCGATTGCTGCCCCATCCAGGTGCCGGTGGGTCCGTCGAAGTACTCGGCCCACTGCTGGCGGGGCAGCTGATTGAGTTGGCTCCAGTAGCACTCCTCCAGCATCGCCCGCATCTGGCCCATCAGCAGGGCATCGGCCGTGGGGTGGCGTTGCTCGTGCAGCAGCACGGCGCCAGCGAGGTACCAGAGCAGGCTGGGCCAGTGGCCGCCGTTGTGGTAACTCCAGGGCCAGTTCTTGGGATCGGAGCCGGTCTTCTCGCGCCATTCCTCCTGCTCCATCGGGGGATGGCAGATGCGCATCGGCATCTGGGCCATCAGGTGGTCGCGGTTGTGCAGCACCAGCCGGAACAGGGCACGCTGCTGCGGTGCCGTGATCAGCCCGAACAGGCAGGCCAGGGTGTTGCCGAGGCTGTAGAAGCGAAAGTCCGGCCTGCCGGTGCGCATGTTGCCGATCAGGTAGCCGCCTCTGTTTTCCAGCCAGTCCTGAAGCCAGGGAGGGATCACCTGGGGCTGCACGTTGAATTCGTTCTGATACTGCTGCTCCCCGTACTGCTCGGTGGGCCGACGCCGCAGCACCTGCACCGTCTTGCTGGTCACCCAGTAGTGCTTGAGCAGGAAGCGGCGCAGGTCGTGCAGCCACTGTTGTGTCAGCACCAGTCGCTGATCCAGCAGGCGGCTCATGCTGTCGCGCTGAGCCAGTTCCATCAGCCGGCAGCAGCTGCGCAGGCACCCGTAGAGGAGCACCTCCACCTCCAGCGGTGCGCCCCAGACGTCCATCGGCCGGTCGATCATGAACGCACAATCCGGCACGAACAGCACCGGCGTTCCCTCGAAGCTGGGGTGAAGCACGAGGTCGAGCAGCAGCTGGATGCCCCGCTGCACCTTCTGGCTGGTGGCGAACTCCCAATCCTGGCTGCGTTTGACGTAGAGCCAGCACAGCACCGGCCACCAGAGGCTGGCATCCACCGAGGTGATGCGGCCGATCGAGCGCTGGCCGTAGTCGGCCACCAGCGCCCCGTCCTCCTCCACGAAACTGGTGGGGAAGACGCCCCGTGTCTGGTAGGTGCTGCTCTGCAGATCGAGGCTCACCTCGAGGAAGTGGCGCACGATCCCGAAGCGGCCCATCATCAGCAGGTAGGCCATCACGGGAACGTTGTCCCGCAGGAACACCTCGCCGTAGTTCGCCTTCTCCTCCCCCCGGGGGTGCTCCAGCGCGGCCACGGCCCCCACGGGTTCGCCATGGGCGAGCACCAGGGTGCGCTCAAAGTGCTGCTGGGCCGCGAGCACCACGTCGAGCTCGCGCGAACTGGGCCGCAGACGGAGGTTCTGCTGGCTGAAGGGCTTGGCCATGTCCGGCGGCGTCGCAGGGGCCCGGTCTGAGCGGAGGCTAGAGACGTGGTGCCGATGTGTCCGCCACAGGGAGGACCTGTGATACGTTGGAGGACTGCTTGGGCAACCGAGCAGCACCGGGACTGTTGTGAG
>JANWUS010000008.1 GCA_024958715.1 Cyanobium sp. FGCU52
TATGTATCAGTCTAGCCTGAGGAGGCCTGTGCGGAGCTTGCTACCTAATCAAGAGATTCCAAGGGGCAAGGCAGGGAGGCGATTAAGGCCTTAACGGCGCACGCTTGCCGATTTAGGAGTCAGCAGGAAGGTCTACAGAGTTAACGCAAATGAGAAAGTGTTGATCATAAACCTTAGCCCCAAATACCCTCATAACTGGGCAGCCACTAGAAGTTCCCCTAAAATGCATTCCAAGATGAAGAATGCACCAATTAGTTCGTAGAAGTCTGGAGAGAGTTAAAAAACCCCCGACCCAGGGGCCGGGGGCATGTCGTCCCTCGAGGGAGGGGAGCAAGGGGCTGGGATCAGCCGAACTTGCCGGAGGTGGAGGCGATCAGGAAGGCGGCGTAGGTGAGGACGAAGCCCACGGCGAAGTGAGCGAGACCAACCACACGAGCCTGAACGATCGAGAGAGCCACGGGCTTGTCACGCCAGCCCACCAGGTTGGCGAGCGGAGTGCGCTGGTGGGCCCAGACGATGGTCTCGATCAGCTCCTGCCAGTAACCGCGCCAGGAGATCAGGAACATGAACCCGGTGGCCCACACCAGGTGACCGAACAGGAACATCCAGGCCCAGACCGAGAGGTTGTTGGTGCCGAAGGGGTTGTACCCGTTGATCAGCTGAGAGCTGTTGAGCCAGAGGTAGTCGCGGAACCAGCCCATGAGATAGGTGCTGGATTCGTTGAACTGAGCCACGTTGCCCTGCCAGATGGCGAGGTGCTTCCAGTGCCAGTAGAAGGTGAGCCAGGCGACGGTGTTCAGGGCCCAGAAGAGTGCCAGGTAGAAGGCATCCCAGGCCGAGATGTCGCAGGTACCGCCACGGCCGGGGCCGTCGCAGGGGAAGGAGTAGCCGAAGTCCTTCTTGTCGGGCATCAGCTTCGAACCCCGGGCATCCAGAGCACCCTTGACCAGGATCAGGGTGGTGGTGTGCAGTCCGAGGGCGATGGCGTGGTGGACCAGGAAGTCACCAGGGCCGATCGGCAGGAACAGGGAGTTGTTGCCCGCGTTCACGGCCTCGATCCAGCCGGGGATCCAGCCGCCACCGGGACCGGGAGGGTTGCTCACCAGGCTGTTGGCATTGGCGAGCAGCACATCCATGCCGTAGAGGGCCTTGCCGCTGGAGGCCTGAACGAACTGGGCGAACACCGGTTCGACCAGGATCTGCTTCTCGGGAGTACCGAAGGCCACGACCACGTCGTTGTGGACGTAGAGACCAAGGGTGTGGAAGCCGAGGAAGAGGGAAACCCAGCTGAGGTGGCTGATGATGGCTTCCTTGTGCTCGAGCATCCGGGCAAGGACGTTGTCCTTGTTGGCCTCGGGGTCGTAGTCGCGGATGAAGAAGATCGCACCGTGGGCGAAGGCACCGCACATCAGAAAGATGGCGATGTACTGGTGGTGGGTGTAGAGGGCGGCCTGGGTGGTGTAGTCCTTCGCGATGAAGGCATACGAGGGCAGCGAATACATGTGCTGCGCCACCAGGCTGGTGACCACACCCAGCGAGGCCAGAGCAAGACCCAGCTGGAAGTGCAGGGAATTGTTGACCGTGTCGTAGAGACCCTTGTGGCCGGCGCCCAGGGCACCACCGAAGGGAGTTCCCTTGGGCGGGTTGTGGGCTTCGAGGATCTCGCGGATGGAGTGACCGATCCCGAAGTTGGTCCGGTACATGTGACCGGCGATCACGAACAGGCAGCCGATCGCCAGGTGGTGATGAGCGATGTCCGTGAGCCAGAGGGACTCGGTCTGCGGGTGGAACCCACCGAGGAAGGTGAGGATCGCCGTGCCGGCACCGGTGGAGGTGCCGAAGAGCTGGGACGCGGTGTCGGGGTTCTGGGCGTAGACGCCCCAGTTACCGGTGAAGAAGGGAGCAAGACCCGCAGGGTGGGGAGCCACCGAGAGGAAGTTGTCCCAACCCACGTGCACACCACGGGATTCAGGAATCGCCACGTGGACCAGGTGACCGGTCCAGGCGATGGAGCTGAAGCCGAACAGAACGGCGAGGTGATGGTTCAGACGCGATTCGGCGTTCTTGAACCAGGCCAGGGAAGGCAGGAACTTGGGCTGAAGGTGGAGCCAGCCGGCGAACAGGGCCCAGGCCGACAGGATCATCATGAAGATGGAACCCTGATAGAGCTCGGCGTTGGTACGCATGCCGATCGTGTACCACCAGTGGTACAGACCGGAATAGGCGATGTTCACCGGAGAGGAGGCGCCCGCCTGGGTGAAGGCGGTGATGGCGCCCTGGCCGAAGTGGGGGTCCCAGATCGCGTGAGCGATCGGACGGACGTGCAGGGGATCGGCGACCCACTGCTCGAAGTTGCCCTGCCAGGCGATATGGAACAGGTTGCCCGAAACCCAGAGGCCGATGATCGCCAGGTGACCGAAATGGGTGGAGAAGAGCTTTTGGTAAAGCCGCTCCTCCGTCATTCCGTCATGGCTCTCGAAGTCGTGAGCCGTGGCGATGCCGTACCAGATACGACGGGTTGTCGGGTCCTGTGCCAGACCCTGGCTGAACGAAGGAAATTTCGTTGCCATTGGGAAAGGTCAGGTGGAGGTCAGCCGACCGCAATCATGCGGGCCAGGAAGAAGGACCACGTGGTCGCGATACCGCCCAGCAGGTAGTGGGCGACGCCGACGGCACGGCCTTGGGTGATGGAGAGCGCCCGCGGCTGAATGGCGGGGGCAACCTTCAGCTTGTTGTGAGCCCAGACGATGGACTCGATGAGCTCCTGCCAGTAGCCGCGGCCGCTGAACAGGAACATCAGGCTGAAGGCCCAGACGAAGTGGGCACCCAGGAACATCAGGCCATAGGCACTGGAGCTCGAGCCGTAGCTGTTGATCACCTGTGCGGCCTGGGCCCAGAGGAAGTCACGCAGCCAGCCATTGATGGTGATGGCGCTCTGCGCGAAGTTGCCATTGGTGATGTGCTGGACGGTTCCGTCGGCATTGACGGTGCCCCACACATCGCTCTGCATCTTCCAGCTGAAGTGGAAGATGACGATCGACAGGGAGTTGTACATCCAGAACAGGCCGAGGAACACGTGGTCCCAGGCCGACACCTGGCAGGTGCCGCCACGGCCGGGGCCGTCGCAGGGGAAGCGGAAGCCCAGGTTCGCCTTGTCGGGGACGAGGCGGGAGCTGCGGCTGTAGAGCACACCCTTCAGCAGGATCAGCACGGTGACGTGGATCGTGAAGGCGTGGATGTGGTGCACCATGAAGTCGGCCGTTCCCAGGGGAATCGGCGCAGCGGCAACCTTGCCCCCCACGGCCACCACGGCACCGTTGAACACCTCGCTCACACCCGCGAGGGCGTTGGGAGCGGTGGTGCCGGCGGCAGCGGCGTGCAGGCCCTGGATCCACTGGGCGAAGACGGGCTTCAGCTGGATCGCGGTGTCGCTGAACATGTCCTGGGGCCGGCCCAGGGCACGCATGGTGTCGTTATGGATGTAGAGGCCGAAGCTGTGGAAGCCGAGCCAGATGCACACCCAGTTGAGGTGGCTGATCAGGGCATCGCGAGCCTTGAGCACACGGTCGAGCACGTTGTCGACGTGCTTGGCCGGGTCGTAGTCGCGGACCATGGCGATGGCGGCGTGAGCGCCGGCGCCGACGATCAGGAAGCCACCGATCCACACGTGGTGGGTGAACAGCGAGAGCTGGGTGGCGTAGCTGACACCGATGTACGGATACGGAGGCATCGCGTACATGTGGTGGGCGACGATGATCGACAGGGAGCCGAGCAGCGCCAGGTTCACGGCCAGCTGGGCATGCCAGGAGGTGGTCATGAACTCGAACAGGCCGTTGTGGCCGTTCGGAGCGGGGAACAGCAGGGGATCACCCTTCTGACCCTCGAGGATCTCCTTGATGCTGTGGCCGATGCCCCAGTTGGTGCGGTACATGTGGCCCGCCACGATGAACAGCACCGCGATCGCCAGGTGGTGATGGGCGATGTCCGTCATCCAGAGGCTGCCGGTGACAGGATTCAACCCACCTTTGAAGGTGAGGAAATCGCTGTAGGCGGCCCAGTTGCCGGAGAAGAAGGCGGAGATGCCAGCGCCGAAACCGGGGAACAGCTGGGCGAGCAGGTCCTGATTCAGGAACTCGTGGGGCAGCGGAATGTCGGCCACCGAGGCGATGGTCTTGCCGTTGAGCACCAGCGGCTTGCCGGCGTCGATGGCATCCATCAGCTGCGTGGTGGGCAGCGACACGTGCAGGAGGTGCCCCGTCCAGGACAGGGAACCCAGACCCAGCAGACCGGCCAGATGGTGGTTGAGCATCGACTCAACGTTCTGGAACCACTCGAGCTTGGGCGCTGCCTTGTGGTAGTGGAAGACGCCGGCGTTGAGCATCAGGCCGGCCATCACCAGAGCACCGATGGCGGTGCAGAGGAGCTGGAACTCATTGGTGTAGCCCCAGGCCCTCCACATGTGGAAAAGACCGGAGGTGATCTGAATGCCGTGGAAGCCGGCACCCACATCGCCGTTGAGAATTTCCTGGCCGAAGATCGGCCAGACCACCTGGGCACTGGGCTTGACGTGCAGGGGGTCGGCCAGCCAGCCGGAATAGTTGGAGAAGCGCGCTCCGTGATAGAAGGCGCCGCTCAGCCAGATGAAGATGACGGCCAGATGGCCGAAGTGAGCGCTGAAGATCTTCCGGGAGACCTCTTCGAGATCGCTCGTGTGGCTGTCGAAGTCGTGAGCGTTGGCGTGGAGGTTCCAAACCCAGGTGGTGGTTTTGGGACCTTTGGCCAGGGTGCGGTCGAAATGGCCGGGCTTTTCGAAAAGCTCGAACGTGGCCGGAACGGGGTTCCGGTCGACCAGCTCCTTGGCTGTTTTCCCACGCTCTGGTGGGCTGATGGTCATCGAGACGTTCCTCGAGGGACGGGGTCGAGGTGGAGGTCCACCCCTTCGACATCGGCGAGACCGGAGAACGGCTCCGCCTTTGCCGATGGGGCCCATGACGCAGGGTCCGCCGAGGCGGATGGCCGTCACGGGCGCCAGCCGGACAAGGGCAAAACCCTTGTCACGACTGGAGCTTTGGGCCCCGAAAGGGGACCGCTGGCGGAAGTATAGGGGTCGAAAACAAGCGGATTCGGCCGCCAGTTACAAAGGTTCAATCCCGGAGCATTCCAGGCTGGGACTGGGGTCTGCCGGGAGGTTGTGATCAGTGAAACAGGCCGAGGCGCGGCCAGTTTCCAACACTGCAAATACAGAATTAAGGGCAATTAAATACAGCAACTCCTCGTTCTGCGCCCCGCTGAGCAGAATGGCTCCCATCCGGCCGGAAACGAAGGGTGAGTGCAGCCATGGGAAGGGAAGGAGGCCGGTTCCGCTGCGGCCGGCTGGTGGCCCGAGCCATGGCCCTGCTGCTGGCCATTGGCCTGATCTGGCCGGCGCAGGCCCTGGCCCTGGGGTTCCCCGGACGTCAGCGGGGCGAAACGGCGGCCGGGGCCCAGGGCCTGGCGCGTCCCCGGCAGGGCGCGCTTCAGGAGGTGGCCCCTCCCCCGGCGGTGCAGGAGCTGCGGCAGGCCCTGGCGGACCATGAACCCCGCCTGCGCATCGTTTCGCCCACCAACGACAGCCTGCTGCCCGCCGGCCCCTGGAGCCTGCGCCTGGAAGTGGAGGACTGGCCGCTGGTGGATGCGGGCCCCCTCGGTCTGGGGCCCCATCTGGTGGCGCAGCTCGATGATCTGCCGGCGATCTCGCTGACCAGCACCGAAGCGGAGATGCCGGCGCTGAGCCCGGGCAGCCATCGGCTCACGGTCTACGCCGCACGCCCCTGGGGCGAGGCGGTGAAGAGCCCGGGTGCCTACCGCCAGATCCGCCTGCATCGGGTGGCGGCCAATCCCCTGGCGGTTCCCGCCCCCGGCAGCCCCCAGCTCATCCCGGTCCGTCCCACCCCGGGGCCCGTCCAGGAGCCGGTTCTGCTCGACTGGCTGCTGCTGGACGCCCCCTTGCAGCGCCTGCGGGGGGAGGGGACCGAGGGCTGGCGGCTGCGGGTGAGCGTGAACGGTGACAGCTTCCTGGTGGATCAGCAGACGCCGCTCTGGCTGAGCGGATGGCGGAGCGGTGAGAACGCGCTTCAGCTCGAACTGGTGGATGGCCGGGGCGAGCCCCTCAATCCACCCTTCAACTCCCTGGTAAGCGGGGTGACGGTGTCAAGGGGTCTCTCCCAGCCGCGCTGGCTGGGGGCACCGCTGGAGCCGCTGGAACGGGCACGCCTGCTGGGCGAAGCCGTCCCCGAGCCAGAGCCGGAGCCAGAACCGGAGCCCGAGCCCGAGCTTGAGCAGACGACCTCTGCCACCCCGGCTCCGGCTCCCGAGGCCCCGGCTTCGCCAGCGGAAGCCGTCGACAACGACAACGATCAAGAGGCTCCGGAGCCGGTTGCCAAGGCGGCGCCGGAAGCCCAGCTTCCAGAAGCCGGCCCGGAGAATGAAACCGCCGCCGTAGCCCCGGCGGAACCGCTCGCAGAGGCTGTCACGGACAAGGTGGCGGGTCGTGAAGACACGCCGGCGACGCCCGAACCGCTGCCACCGCCCCCACCCTTGCCATCTCCACCGCCCGGCTCCCCTTCGGCTCCCCGAACGGCGAGCAGCGACCTGCCCCCCGCCAGGACCCAGGTGAACCCGGTTGGCACCCTGATTCGCCCCGCTCCCCAGGGACCGCTGGCACGTCTGCGCGAGCGGCTCGGCCGATGACCGGTTCTTCGAAGCCAGTGCTGGGGCTGGGGTTCGCACCTGCCGCCGAAGCACTCCTGGGCAGGCTGCTCGCAGCCGGGGTTGTGGACGAGGTGCACGGGCCAGGGGCGACGGCCCCGGCCGCCTGGCTGCAGCAGCGCTGGCAGGGGGCCGGTGCGGTGGTGGCCGTCGGGGCCTGCGGACTGGTGGTGCGCCTGATCGCCCCCCTGCTCCAGGGCAAGGACACGGATCCCGCCGTGGTGGTGCTGGACGGCCTGGGGCGATTCGCCGTCCCCCTTCTGGGAGGCCATGGCGCCGGGGCCGACCGGCTGGCCGAGGCCATCGCCGCCCTGCTGGGGGGCCAGGCGGTGACCACCGGCAGCAGTGCTTCGAGCGGTCGCCTGGCTCTGGATGCCTTCGGCAAGGACTGGGGCTGGCGGCGGGGGCGGGGCGACTGGAAGGCCCTGATGACCGCCTCGGCCCGGGCGACCCCGGATTCGCCCCTGCGGGTGCGCCAGGAGAGCGGATCCGTTCTCTGGCACGACATGGAGGCGGCGGCGGGACTGGCGGTGGTCGGTGCCAGTGAACAAGCCGACCTGGTCATCGGACCCCAGCGGGGCGAAGGCTGCCGCTGGCATCCCCCCTCCCTGTGGCTGGGCATGGGCTGCGAGCGCGACACCGATCTGGTGGTGCTCGAGCGGCTGGTGGAGCAGACGCTTTCGGCGAACGATCTGGCGGCCGAGGCGGTGGCGGGGCTGGCGACGATCGACCGCAAGGGGAACGAACCAGCCCTGCTGGCCCTGGCGCAGGAACGGGGCTGGGCGCTGCGGCTGTTTTCTGCCGCGGATCTGGCCGCCATCCCTGTCCCCCATCCCTCGGACGCGGTGGCCCGGGAGATGGGCACGGCCAGCGTGGCCGAGGCGGCGGCCCTGCGGGCGGCGGGGGTGACGGCGGAACGCCTGCGGGTGCCCAAGACGATCGGCCGGGCCGAGCCGGGCGAGCGGGGCGCCGCCACCCTGGCGATCGCCGAGGCCGCCGAATCCTGGGCGCCGGCCCGCGGGGCCCTGCATCTGGTGGGCAGCGGCCCGGGGCAGCTCGATCTGCTCAGCGGCGATGCCCGCCGCGCCCTGGCGGAGGCCACGGTGTGGGTGGGCTACGGGCTCTATCTCGATCTGCTGGAGCCCCTGCGGCGGCCGGATCAGGCCCGCCGGGACGGGCGGCTCACCGAGGAGCGGGCCCGCTGCGCCGAAGCCCTGAAGCTCGCCCGAGCGGGGGCGAAGGTGGCCCTGATCTCCTCCGGCGACAGCGGCATCTACGGGATGGCGGGCCTGGCGCTGGAACTCTGGCTGGGGCTGCCGGAGCAGGAGCGGCCGCGGTTCGAGGTGCATCCTGGCCTTTCGGCCCTGCAGCTGGCCGCTGCCCGGGTGGGGGCTCCGCTGATGCACGACTTCTGCACCATCAGCCTGAGCGACCGGCTCACCCCCTGGAAGGTGATCGAGGCGCGGCTGCGGGCCGCCGCCGCCGGCGACTTCGTGGTGGCCCTCTACAACCCCCGCTCACGCGGCAGGGACTGGCAGCTGGAGCGGGCCCGGCAGCTGCTGCTCGAGGGACGATCAGGGGACACGCCGGTGGCCATCGCCCGGCAGCTGGGACGCCGCGAGGAGCGGGTGGATCTTCACACGCTTGCCACCCTGCCCGTGCCGGAGGTGGACATGCTCACCCTGGTGCTGATCGGCAACCGCAGCAGCTACGTGCGCGACGGCCGCATGGTGACGCCGCGCGGCTATCCCGGGGCCGAGTTGGCCTGAGGAAGAAAGGCAATCGGGATGACAGGATTCGAACCTGCGGCCCCTTCGTCCCGAACGAAGTGCGCTACCAAGCTGCGCTACATCCCGATAGGCCGACTTTAGAGGATGGCCCTCCCCGCACCGGCACGCCGCCGGTGCCCCACCGGGGGCTTCCTACAGTCTTTGTCCCCTGCCCAGCACGGTGAGCACCACGGAATCCAGGGTGACCCCCCCCGCCGGAGTCACGGCGTCCAGCGTCCCCGAAGGCGGCAAACCACCGTGGCTGCGGGTGAAGGCGCCCCAGCGCGAGCGGATCGGCGCCGTGGCCGACCTGCTGCTGGATCTGAAGCTGAACACGGTCTGCCAGGAAGCCAGCTGCCCGAACATCGGCGAATGCTTCGCCGGCGGCACCGCCACCTTCCTGATCATGGGGCCGGGCTGCACCCGGGCCTGCCCCTACTGCGATATCGATTTCGATCGCAGCGTCAGGCCCCTCGACCCTACCGAACCTGAGCGGCTCGGGGAGGCCGTCACACGGCTGGGGCTGAGCCACGTGGTGATCACCTCGGTGAACCGCGACGACCTCGCCGACGGCGGGGCGAGCCAGTTCGTGGCCTGCATCGAGCAGGTGCGCCGGCGCTCCCCCCTCACCACGATCGAACTGCTGATCCCGGATTTCTGCGGCAACTGGCAGGCTCTGGCGGCGGTGATGGCCGGCGCCCCCCATGTGCTGAACCACAACATCGAAACGGTGCCCCGGCTCTACCGGAAGGCCCGCCCCCAGGGGATCTACGAACGCTCCCTCGCGCTGCTGCAGAAGGTGCGAACCAACCATCCCGCCGTCTACACCAAGTCGGGACTGATGGTGGGCCTGGGCGAAACCGACGAGGAGGTGCGCCAGGTGATGGCCGACCTGCGGGCCCATGCCGTGGACATCGTGACCATCGGCCAGTACCTTTCCCCGGGGCCGAAGCACCTGCCGGTGGATCGCTTCGCGACCCCGGAGCAGTTCGAGGCGTTCCGCCGCTACGGCGAAGAAGAGCTCGGCTTCCTGCAGGTGGTGAGCACCCCCCTCACCCGCAGCAGTTACCACGCCGGGGAGGTGCAGCGCCTGATGCGCGAGCACCCCCGCTGAGGGGGGCCCGCTGAGGGTGACGGCGAGCTTCAGGCCGCCGCCACCGTTTGCCGCTCGGCCAGCCCGAGGGCGGCCTTCTCGCTGGGGGGCACCAGCAAGCGGAACCGAGCCTTCCAGGTGCTCCAGTCCGCCAGGATCTGGGCGGCCCGGGTGCTGCCGGTGGCCTCGAGGTGCGCCTCCAGCAGGGGACGCAGCAGGGCCTCCTGCTCGGGTGTGGTGAGCGGGCAGAGCTCCACATTCTCGGGATTGAGCCGGGCCGCCAGCCGTCCGTCCTCATCCAGCAGGAAGCCCACCCCTCCGGTCATGCCGGCGGCGACGTTGCGGCCGGTGCTGCCCAGCACCACCACCACACCGCCGGTCATGTATTCGCAGCAGTGGTCGCCGGCACCCTCCACCACCGTGCGGGCGCCGCTGTTACGGACCGCGAAACGCTCGCCGGCGCGGCCGAGGGCGAACAGCTCACCACCAGTGGCGCCGTACAGGCAGGTGTTGCCGAGGATGACCTTGCTACCGGGGTCGGAGCCGGTGGCGGGGGGCACCACGGTGAGGCGTCCGCCATTGAGTCCCTTACCGACGTAGTCGTTGGCCTCACCCACCAGGCGCACGTTCATGCCCTGGAGCACGAAGGCCCCGAAGCTCTGGCCGGCGGCGCCTTCGTAGGTGAGATCCAGCTGCCCGCGGAAACCGGTGTTGCCGTGGCGGGCCGCGATCTCACCGGCCAGGCGGGCACCGACGCTTCGATCGGTATTGACGATTGCCAGGGTGCGGGCCACCCGGCCATGGCCGTCGATCGCCGCCATCACCTCGCCATCGGCGAGAAGCGCGTCCTCAAGGATCGGGCCGTTGCCATGGGCCTCGGCATCGTGGCGGAGCCACGAACGATCCTCGGAGCCCGGAACCGCCTGCAGCAGGCAGGTGAGGTCGAGGGAGCGGGTCTTGGCGAGGGCCACCGCGCGGGGAGCGAGCAGCTCGGTGCGGCCGATCAGGTCCTCGAGCCGGGCCACCCCCAGCACGCTCAGCAGCTGGCGCACCTCCTCGGCCACGAAGAGGAAGAAGTTCACCACGTGCTCCGGCAGACCGGTGAAGCGCTTGCGCAGCGCCTCCTTCTGGGTGGCCACGCCCACCGGGCAGTTGTTGGTGTGGCAGACGCGGGCCATGATGCATCCCTCGGCGATCATCGCCACCGAGCCGAAGCCGTATTCCTCGGCCCCGAGCAGGGCGGCGATCACCACGTCCCAGCCGGTCTTGAGTCCGCCGTCGGCGCGCAGCAGCACCCGGTCGCGGAGCCCGTTCTCCAGCAGGCTGCGATGAACCTCGGTGAGCCCGAGCTCCCAGGGGCTGCCCGCATGCTTGATCGAGCTCAGGGGTGAGGCTCCCGTGCCGCCGTCGTGGCCGGAGATCTGAATCACGTCGGCGTTGGCCTTGGCCACCCCGGCGGCGATCGTGCCGATGCCGATCTCCGCCACCAGCTTCACCGACACCTTGGCGGCGGGGTGCACCTGGTGCAGATCGTGGATCAGCTGGGCCAGATCCTCGATCGAATAGATGTCGTGGTGCGGGGGCGGCGAGATCAGGGCGACGCCGGGCTTGCTGTTGCGAAGCCAGGCGATGTAGGGATCCACCTTCGGACCGGGAAGCTGACCGCCTTCGCCGGGCTTGGCCCCCTGGGCCACCTTGATCTCGAGCTGGCGGCCGCTGCGCAGGTATTCGGGCGTGACACCGAAGCGGCCGGAGGCGATCTGCTTGATCGCCGAGCAGGCGCTGTCGCCGTTACGCAGCCCCCGGATCGTGGGCAGGGTGGCGGAGCGGCCCTCCGCATCCACGTCGTCGAGCAGGTGGAAGCGGGCCGGATCCTCCCCGCCTTCGCCGCTGTTGCTCTTGCCACCGATGCGGTTCATGGCGATGGCCAGCACCTCATGGGCCTCGCGCGAGAGGGCGCCGAGGCTCATGCCCCCGGTGCAGAAGCGGGTGCAGATGCTCTCCACGCTCTCCACCTGATCCAGGGGCAGCGGGGTCGGGGCGGTCCTGAGCTCCAGAAGGTCGCGCAGGGAGGTGACCGGCCGGTTTTCGAGCAGCGTCTTGTAGGTGGCGAAGTGGTCGTAGCCGGGGCCGGCCTCCACGGCGGCGTGCAGCGCCTTGGCCATCTCCGGGCTGTTGAGGTGGTACTCGCCGCCTGTGCGGTACTGCACGAAGCCCATGAACTCGAGCTTGGTGCGGTTCAGCTCGGGATAGGCCTTGCTGTGGAAGGCCAGGGTTTCACTGGCCAGATCAGCCAGGCTCAGGCCCGCCACCCGGCTGGTGGTGCCGGTGAAGGCGAGATCGATCAGATCGGCACCGATGCCGATCGCCTCGAAGATCTGGGCTCCGTGGTAGCTGGCCAGCAGGGAGATGCCGATCTTGCTGAGGATCTTGCGCAGGCCGTCCTCCAGGGCCCGGCGCACGTTGGCCTGGGCCGCATCGGCCGTGAGGGCGGGCAGCTTGCCGCGCTCGATCAGGGAGCGGGTCTTGGGCTGGGCCAGCCAGTGGCGGGTGGTCTCCCAAGTGAGCCACGGGCAGACGGCGCTGGCGCCGTAGCCGATCAGGCAGGCGAGATGGTGGGTCGTCCAGCACTGGGCGGTGTCGACCACCAGCGAGGACTGGAGCCGCAGCTTCTGGCGCAACAGATGGTGATGCACGGCCCCCACGGCCAGCAGCGGCGGGATTGAGGCGGTGCCGGCACTGATGCCCGCAGGGCGGCCATCAAGGGCGGTGCGGTCGGAGAGGATCAGGATCTGGGTGCCGGCCCGCACCGCCGCCTCGGCCTCGAAGCGCAGCCGCTCGACGGCGTGGAACAGGCCATCGGGACCATCGGCGACGGCGAGCTGGGTGGAGAGGGTGGCGGTGGGGAGCCCCTGGGCCCCCAGGGCGCTGAGTTCCGCCTCGTTCAGCACCGGGCTGGAGAGATGCAGCACCGCGGCTCCGGAGGGATCGGGCCGCAGAGCCGAGCCGCGGCGGCCGAGATGCATCTCCAGGCTCATGACCAGCTTCTCGCGCAGCGGGTCGATCGGCGGGTTGGTGACCTGGGCGAACCGTTGCTTGAAGTAGTCGTAGAGCAGGTGCGGCTTGCTCGAGAGCACGGCCAGGGGGATGTCGTCCCCCATGCAGTAGGTGGGTTCCTTGCCGGAGCCGGCCATGTCCTCGATCACCAGCTCCATGTCCTCGGCCGTGAAGCCCACGGCCGTCTGGCGCTGGAGCAGATCGAGATCGCCGAGGAGCCGCTCCTGCTCCCACACGCCGGCCGGCAGGCTGCGGCGGTGCTCCGCCACCCAGGCGGCGTAGGGGAGGCGGGCGGCCGTCTCCTCCTTCACCTCCCAGTTGCGCAGCAGGCGGCCGTTCTCCAGGTCGACGGCAAGCATCTGGCCGGGGCCGAGGCGACCCTTCTCGATGATCAGCGATTCATCGAGCTCCACCACCCCGGTTTCGGAGCCCATCACCACATAGCCATCGCTGGTGAGGCAGTAGCGGGCGGGGCGGAGACCGTTGCGATCGAGGGTGGCCCCGACCATACGGCCGTCGCTGAACACCAGCAGGGCCGGACCGTCCCAGGGCTCCTGCAGGCAGGCGTTGTACTCGTAGAAGGCGCGGATGTCGGGCCGGTCGTCGAGCTCGGGCTGGTCGCGGAAGGCCTCCGGCACCAGGGTGAGCAGGCTGTCGGTGATCGGCCGGCCGCTGCGCACCATCAGTTCGAGGGTGGCGTCGAGATTGGCCGAGTCGCTGAAGGCGGCGTTGACCAGCGGCCGCAGGTCGGCCGCCGCCTCGCCCCACACGGCCTCGAGATTGGCCTCGGCGGCACTGGCCCAGTTGATGTTGCCCAGCAGGGTGTTGATCTCGCCGTTGTGGCCGAGCAGGCGCATCGGCTGGGCCAGGGGCCAGCGCGGCAGGGTGTTGGTGCTGAAGCGGCGGTGGTACACCGCGAAGCTCACGGCGAAGCGCTCATCGCGCAGGTCGGCGTAGAAGCGCGGCAGCACCTCCGAGCGGACCATGCCCTTGTAGACGACGGTGCGGGCGCTGATCGAGGCGAAGTAAAGGTCGGGCGTGGCCTCGTTCCACTCCGCCCGCGCCCGGTCGACGGCGCGACGCCGCAGCCGGAAGAGCAGGGATTCCACCGCGTCGAGGTCGCCGGGGGCCGCGGGGGAGGCGTCGGGGGCCGCCAGCAGCCACTGCTCGATCACCGGGGCGGTCTGGCGGGCGAGGGGGCCGAGCACCGAGGCATCCACGGGCACCTCACGCCAGCCCAGGCTGCGCAGACCCAGGCGCTCGGCCTCCTGGGCGGAGAAGGCACGCGCCTGTTCCCGCCGCTGGGGATCGGCCGGCAGGAACACCATCGCCAGGCCCCGCACCTGGCCCGACGCCGCCGCGGCCTCCGGCCAGACGGCCTCCAGATACGACCAGGGGATGGCGGTGAGGATGCCGGCCCCGTCGCCGGAATCGGCGTCGCCGCCGCAGCCGCCCCGGTGCTCCATGCAGCTCAGGCCGCGCAGGGCCTGCTGCAGCACCCAGTGGTTCGCGCGCCCCTCCAGATGGGCCAGGAATCCCACCCCGCAGGCGTCCTTCTCGCCGGCCACGGCCGCAGGCGCAGGGCTGTCGCGATGGGGCCAGGCGGGATCGAAGGGGAGAGGCATAACCCGGTGGGGGGACGGACGACACGCCGCCGCGCAGGCGCGATGCGGAAGTGAACCAATGATCCTAAGGAGCAGCAGTTTCGTTCCGTTCAGCGGGTCTACCTTTTCCATCTGCGGATCGTGGTGCGGGAGCGAGCGGCATGGGCATGACCACCTGGACCGCCATGACGGCGGCCTTGCTGGCGGGGGCCCCGCTCGCGGCGATGCCGGCGGGCGCTCCGCTGCCACCGCCGCTGGTGCCCGTCCCCACCACCCCCGGGTTCGGCACACCCACCTCCCTGCCCCTGGAGCGGCCCGGTGAAGCCCGCCGCAGCGGCACCACCCTGGTGATCAACGGCCGTTCCCAGCGAGCCCGCTGGCTCTGGCTGGGACGCGGCGATGCCCCCCGCGAGCTGTGGTTGCCCCTGGAGGTGCTGCAGGGGCAGCTCGGGGTCAGCGCCCGCACCCGCTCCGACGGTGTGCTCGATCTGGAGTGGTACGGCCGCGGTCTGCTGGTGCCCCCGGACGCGCAGCGATCCCTCGACGACGAGGTGGCGCTGGAGGTCGGCAGCCTGCTGCGCGCGAACGGGGTGCAGGCGTTCCTGCGAGGCGATCGGCTGGAGCTGACCATGCCCCTGGGCGGCGTGCGCCAGGTGCGCGATTCCGGCCTGGCCGGAGGACGACGGGTGGTGCTCGACCTCGATGGGCCGGCCCTGGTGCGCAACGAGGACGGCACGCTCCTGCTCGGGCTGGGCACCATCGACCCGATGGCGGAACGGCGGCTGGCCTCCCTCGGTCTGCAGGGGAGCCGCCGTGCCGATGGCCTGGTGCTGAGCGGCGTCCGTCCCATCCGGGTGTTCACCCTGGGAGAACCGCCGCGGGTGGTGATCGACCTCCCCGGTTCCGCCGGCGGTGGCGGTACGGCCGCTGAGGCGAGGCCTGCACCCGGGAGGATCGATCCGCGTCTGCAGGCGCTGCTGGGGCGCGACCTCACCTGGAACCGCCAGCTCCTCAGCGTCGGCGGCAGCCGGGTCCGGGTGACGTCGGTGAGCATGGATCCCCGCAGTGCCCCAGTGGAACTGCGCACCCTGAGCCGCCGCGATGGCATGGAGGGGCTGAGTTCCCTGCCGGGGCTGGCCCGGGGCCAGGACGCGCTGGTGGCGATCAACGGCGGCTACTTCAACCGCGTGCGGCGCCTGCCCCTCGGAGCCCTGCGCGATCAGGGCCGCTGGCTGTCGGGCCCGATCCTCGGGCGCGGCGCCATGGGCTGGGAGTCGCGGCAGGTGCCTCGCTTCGGCCGGCTGCGCCTGGATGAATGGGTGAGCGATGGCTCCGGCCGCAGGTGGCCGCTGGTGGCCCTCAACAGCGGCTGGGTCCAGCGGGGGATCAGCCGCTACACGGCCGACTGGGGGCCGGACTACCGGCCGATCAGCGGCACCGAATCGGCCCTGCTGCTGCGGGGCGGTGTGGTGCAGTGGCGGGCCCAGGGTGCCCAGCTGGCGGCCGGCGTCGCCCTCGCCCCGGGCGATGAGCTGCTGGTGGCCCGGGGCGGCGCCGACCTGCCGGGGAACCCCGGGGACCGGCTGCAGATCGAGAGCCGGCCGAGCGATCCGGTGGGCCGGGCCAGCCATGTGATCGGGGGCGGCCCGCTGCTGCTGCAGGACAGCCGGATCGTGCTGGACGGATCGGCCGAGGGGTTCGGTGCCGCCTTTCTGCGGCAGGCGGCGCCCCGCACGGTGGTGGCCAGCGACGGCAGCCGGATCTGGCTGGTCACCCTGGAGGGCAGCGGCGGCGACGACCCGGGCCCGACCCTCGGGGAAACGGCCTGGCTGCTGCAGAGGATGGGGCTCCGGGACGCCCTCAACCTTGACGGCGGCAGCTCCACCGGGCTGGTGATGGGCGGGGTCCACAGCGTCAAGGGCCGTGGCGTGGGCGGGGCGGTACACAACGGCCTCGGCCTGGTGCCGGCCTCCCCGGCCCTGGCCGGAGGTGGCTCCGGGTCCTGACGCCTTCCCGGCGGCGGAACTGCCAGAGTGGATTCCACATCCGGCATTCCACCGTGCCCAGGGGCCACAGCCTGCGCATCACCGCCGCCGCCGCGGCGGAACTCAGCCGCCAGGCCGCCGTGGCCGGCACCCCCGGTCTGATGCATCTCGACCTGCTGGAGGGCAGCTGCGAGCGCTGGGCGATCCGTCTGCGACCCGGCCACCTGGCGGGAACCCCGGTGGCCCGGGCCGATGGCGTCACCCTGCACGCCCCTCCCGAGCAGACCGCGCTGCTGGCGGGACTGCAGCTCGACTACAAGGGGGATCTCAGCGGCGGCGGTTTCCTGGTGCGGGCAGCCGAGGGTGTCGTCACCTGCCCCTGCGGCTCCGCCTTCAGCCGCTCCCCTGGACGGGGGACGGCGACCCAGTAAGGTGTCGGTTTGTCGAAATCGGTCGGACGTCCGACCGGCACACTCCGACCAGCCCTAACGGCCCTCGATGCCCACCATCCAGCAGCTGATCCGCACCGAGCGGCAGCGTCTCACCCGCAAGACCAAGTCGCCCGCCCTGCGCGCCTGCCCTGAGCGTCGTGGCGTCTGCACCCGCGTCTATACCTCCACTCCCAAGAAGCCGAATTCCGCTCTGCGGAAGGTGGCCCGTGTCCGCCTCACCTCGGGCTTCGAGGTGACCGCGTACATCCCCGGCATCGGCCACAACCTGCAGGAGCACTCCGTGGTTCTGATCCGCGGCGGTCGCGTCAAGGATCTGCCCGGCGTCCGCTACCACATCATCCGCGGCACCCTGGACACCGCCGGCGTGAAGGACCGGCGCCAGGCCCGCTCCAAGTACGGCGCCAAGACCCCCAAGGCCTGATCCCCACGGGCGATGTCGGGCGACGGCCGTCCTCCGGCTCTGGATCCGCCTGAAGGACTCTCCCGTCCCGTCCCCTTTTCCCCTTCCCTCTCCCTTCCGTTCCATGTCCCGCCGCAACGCCGCCGAGAAGCGCCCGGTCCTGCCCGATCCCCAGTTCAACAGCCGTCTGGCGTCGATGATCGTGGCCCGGCTGATGAAGCACGGCAAGAAGTCCACGGCCCAGCGCATCCTTTCGGACGCCTTCACCCTGATCAACGAGCGCACGGGCGCCGACCCGCTCGAACTGTTCGAGACGGCCGTGCGCAACGCCACCCCCCTGGTGGAAGTGCGTGCCCGCCGCGTCGGCGGTGCCACCTACCAGGTGCCGATGGAAGTGCGTCAGGAACGGGGCACGGCCATGGCCCTGCGCTGGCTGGTGAACTTCTCCCGGGCCCGCAACGGCCGCAGCATGGCTCAGAAACTGGCCGGTGAACTGATGGATGCCGCCAATGAGGCCGGCAGCGCCGTCCGCAAGCGGGAGGAGACCCACAAGATGGCCGAGGCCAACAAGGCCTTCGCCCACTACCGCTACTGAAGCCCGCCGGCGCCGGATCCCCTGGGCGGGTCCGGCCTGGCGGACCGGGCACCGCCGGTCTGTAGAGTAACGCCCGTTTTTTGCCTGTCCCTTCCTCGGAGAAGACCCCCGTGGCCCGCGCCTACCCTCTGGAACGCACGAGAAATATCGGTATCGCCGCTCATATTGACGCGGGCAAAACCACCACCACCGAGCGGATTCTTTTCTATTCGGGCGTGGTGCACAAGATGGGCGAGGTGCATGATGGCGCCGCCGTCACCGACTGGATGGAACAGGAGCGCGAGCGTGGCATCACGATCACGGCCGCGGCCATCTCCACCAGCTGGAAGGATCACCGCATCAACATCATCGACACCCCGGGCCACGTCGATTTCACGATCGAAGTGGAGCGCTCCATGCGCGTCCTCGATGGTGTGATTGCCGTGTTTTGCGCGGTGGGCGGTGTGCAGCCACAGTCGGAAACGGTGTGGCGCCAGGCGGATCGCTACAACGTGCCCCGGATCGTGTTCGTCAACAAGATGGACCGCACCGGTGCCAATTTCCTGAAGGTCTATGAGCAGATCAAGGATCGGCTCAAGGCCAATGCAGCCCCGATCCAGCTGCCGATCGGTGCCGAGGGCGAACTGAAGGGCATCGTCGATCTGGTGCGCAACAAGGCGATCATCTACACCAACGACCTGGGCACCGACATCCTCGAAGGTGAGATCCCCGCCGACATGAAGGATGAGGCCGAGGAGTGGCGGCTGAAGCTGATGGAATCGGTGGCCGAAACCGATGAAGAGCTGCTGGAGGCCTTCCTCGAGAACGGCGAACTCACCGAAGAGCAGCTCATCAAGGGCATCCGCAACGGCGTCACCCACCACGGCCTGGTGCCCATGCTGTGCGGTTCGGCGTTCAAGAACAAGGGCGTTCAGCTCGTCCTCGACGCCGTGGTCGACTACCTGCCGGCCCCGGTCGATGTGCCTCCCATTCAGGGCGTTCTGCCCGACGGCACCGAATCGACCCGCCCCAGCGACGACAGCGCACCGTTCAGCGCCCTGGCGTTCAAGGTGATGGCCGATCCCTACGGCAAGCTCACCTTCGTGCGGGTCTATTCCGGGGTGCTGCAGAAGGGCAGCTACGTTCTCAATTCCACCAAGGACAAGAAGGAGCGGATCTCGCGTCTGATCCTGCTCAAGGCCGATGAGCGCGAGGAAGTGGATGAGCTGCGTGCCGGCGATCTGGGTGCGGTGCTGGGCCTGAAGGACACCACCACGGGCGACACCCTGTGCATTGACTCGGATCCGATCATCCTGGAATCCCTGTTCATCCCCGAGCCCGTGATCTCGGTGGCCGTGGAGCCCAAGACCAAGGGCGACATGGAGAAGCTCTCCAAGGCCCTCACCTCCCTTTCCGAGGAAGATCCCACCTTCCGTGTGCGGACGGATCCGGAAACCAATCAAACGGTGATCGCCGGCATGGGCGAACTCCATCTGGAGATCCTTGTCGACCGCATGCTGCGGGAATTCAAGGTGGAGGCCAATATCGGCGCTCCCCAGGTGGCCTACCGCGAAACCATCCGCGGCCGTGCCAAGGGCGAAGGCAAGTTCGCCCGCCAGACCGGCGGCAAGGGCCAGTACGGCCACGTGGTGATCGAGATGGAGCCCGGTGAACCCGGCTCCGGCTTCGAGTTCGTCAACAAGATCGTTGGCGGCATCGTGCCCAAGGAGTACATCGGTCCGGCGGAAGCCGGCATGAAGGAAACCTGCCAGTCCGGCGTGATTGCGGGTTTTCCGATGATCGACGTCAAGGTCACGATGGTCGACGGTTCTTACCACGACGTCGACTCTTCTGAGATGGCGTTCAAGATCGCCGGCTCCATGGCCTTCAAGGACGGCGTCAAGAAGTGCAATCCCGTACTTCTCGAGCCGATGATGAAGGTGGAGGTCGAGGTCCCCGAGGATTTCCTCGGCTCGATCATCGGCGACCTCTCCTCCCGCCGCGGCCAGGTGGAGGGGCAGTCCGTCGACGACGGACAGTCCAAAGTCCAGGCCAAGGTGCCCCTGGCCGAGATGTTCGGCTACGCCACCCAGCTCCGATCCATGACTCAGGGTCGGGGTATCTTCTCGATGGAATTCAGCCATTACGAGGAAGTTCCTCGTAATGTGGCCGAGGCCATCATTTCCAAGAATCAGGGCAATTCCTGATCTCTATACCCACACACAACCCCCCGATTCTTTTACGTCATGGCTCGCGAGAAGTTCGAAAGGAACAAGCCCCACGTCAACATCGGCACCATCGGCCACGTTGACCACGGCAAGACCACCCTCACCGCCGCCATCACCAACGTGCTGGCCAAGAAGGGCATGGCCAAGGCTCAGGCCTACGACCAGATCGATGGTGCGCCTGAAGAGCGTGAGCGCGGCATCACCATCAACACCGCCCACGTCGAGTACGAGACCGAAGCCCGCCACTACGCCCACGTGGACTGCCCCGGCCACGCGGACTATGTGAAGAACATGATCACCGGCGCGGCCCAGATGGATGGCGCCATCCTGGTGGTGGCCGCCACCGACGGCCCCATGGCCCAGACCAAGGAGCACATCCTGCTGGCCAAGCAGGTGGGCGTGCCTGCCCTGGTGGTCGCCCTGAACAAGTGCGACATGGTCGACGACGAGGAGATCCTCGAGCTCGTCGAACTGGAAGTGCGCGAGCTGCTGAGCAGCTACGACTTCCCCGGCGACGACATCCCCGTGGTCAAGGTGTCCGGCCTGAAGGCCCTGGAAGGCGATGCCGAGTGGGAAGCCAAGATCGGCGAACTGATGGAGGCTGTCGACACCGCCATCCCCGAGCCTGAGCGCGAGGTGGACAAGCCCTTCCTGATGGCCGTCGAAGACGTGTTCTCCATCACGGGCCGCGGCACCGTGGCCACCGGCCGGATCGAGCGCGGCAAGGTGAAGGTGGGTGAGGAAGTCGAGATCGTCGGCATCAAGGACACCCGCAAGTGCACCGTCACCGGCGTGGAGATGTTCCGCAAGCTGCTCGACGAGGGCATGGCCGGCGACAACGTGGGTCTGCTGCTCCGCGGCATCCAGAAGGAAGACATCGAGCGCGGCATGGTGCTGGTGAAGCCCGGCTCCATCAAGCCCCACACCAAGTTCGAGGGTGAGGTGTACGTGCTCAAGAAGGAAGAGGGCGGCCGCCACACCCCCTTCTTCGCCGGTTATCGCCCGCAGTTCTACATCCGCACCACGGATGTGACCGGCCAGATCACTGCCTTCACCTCCGACGACGGCGCCAACGTGGAGATGGTGATGCCCGGCGACCGCATCAAGATGACCGGCGAGCTGATCTGCCCGGTGGCCATCGAGCAGGGCATGCGCTTCGCCATCCGCGAAGGCGGCCGCACCATTGGTGCCGGCGTGGTCTCCAAGATCCTCGACTGAGCCTGAACAGGCTCACGCGCTGATCTAGCCTGGGAAGGCGATGGCCACGGTCATCGCCTTCCCTTGAACCTCGACAACCCGCATCCGCGCCCGGCTCCTCTCGGTGGCTGCGGTGCCCCCCTCCTGCGCCTCCCCAGCAACCGCATTTCGCAATCGCTTTTCGCAATCGACGTCCATGTCCTCCGCCCTTGCCCAGCAGAAGATCCGCATCCGCCTGAAGGCGTTCGATCGCCGCATGCTGGATCTCTCCTGCGAAAAGATCATCGAAACCGCCGATCACACCGCTGCCACGGCCATCGGCCCCATCCCCCTGCCCACCAAGCGCAAGATCTACTGCGTGCTGCGCTCGCCCCACGTGGACAAGGATTCCCGCGAGCACTTCGAAACCCGTACCCACCGCCGCATCATCGACATCTACAGCCCGTCGTCGAAGACAATCGATGCGCTGATGAAGCTGGATCTGCCCAGTGGTGTGGACATCGAAGTGAAGCTCTGAGCCGCAGCCACCATCGGCAGCGAAACCCCTGCCCCGCGGAGCGGCGGCAGGGGTTTCGTTTCTAGGATTCGCTCTGCCCCTCCCCTTCCTTGCACTCCCTTCCGTCCCGTCGCCGCCGTGTCCGTCACGGCACTCCCTCCGCGTGACCGACCTGGCCGTCCGGGAACTGCCTCTGTTCCCCCTGCCCGATGTGGTGCTCTTCCCCCAGGAGGTGCTGCCGCTCCACATCTTCGAGCCGCGCTACCGGATGATGCTGCGCACGGTCCTGGCTGAAGACCGTCGCTTCGGTGTGGTGCGCTGGGATCCCCAACAGCAGCGCATGGCCGAGGTCGGCTGCTGCGCCGAGATCCTCCACTGCCAGACCCAGGAGGACGACCGCAGCAACATCGTGACCCTGGGGCAGCAACGGTTCCGGGTGCTCGACATCGTTCGCGACGCCCCCTTCCGGGTGGCGATGGTCAGCTGGATCGAGGACGAGGTGAGCGAGAGCCATGAACAGCTCGAGACCCTCACCGCCGAGGTGACCCGTGCCCTGCGGGACGTGGTGGAACTGACCGGCAAGCTGATCGGCAAGCCCTCCAGCCTGCCCACCGACCTGCCCGATCTGCCCCGGGAACTCTCGTTCTGGATCGGTGCCCACCTGGGTGGTCCGGTGGCCGATCATCAGCAGGCCCTGCTTGAGATCACCGACACCGGCGAGCGGTTGCGGCAGGAGTACGAACTGCTCGATCAGACCCGTCGTCAGCTGGCCGCCCGCACCGTACTCAAGGACACCTTCACCGGCCTCGATGGCGAGGAAGGCAACGAGGCGGACGGTGGAGAGGAAGGCGCCCGGAGCGATCGCTGACGATGGCCGGCCTGCTTCCCGCCGGAGTGCCGCTGGCGCTCCCGGTGCTTCTGATCGCGTTGGCGCTTGCCGCGCTTGCCGCCGTGCTCTGGCTGCGGCAGCACCGCCGCTACGCGGGCAGTGCCAGCGTGGCCGAGGCCTACGACCGCTGGACCGAGGACCGGCTGCTGGAGCGGCTCTGGGGCGAGCACGTGCACCTGGGCCACTACGGCGATCCGCCTGGCCGGCGTGACTTCCGCAAGGCCAAGGAGGCCTTCGTGCATGAGCTGGTGCGCTGGAGCGGCCTCGATGCCCTGCCCCGGGGCAGCCGGGTGCTCGATGTCGGCTGCGGCATCGGTGGCAGCGCCCGCATCCTGGCCCGTGACTACGGTTTCGAGGTGCTGGGCATCAGCATCAGCCCCGGCCAGATCGAACGGGCCCGGGCGCTGACGCCGGCGGATCTGAGCCAGTGCCGCTTCGCCGTGATGGACGCCCTCGCCCTGGACCTGCCGGCCTCCTGCTTCGACGCGGTCTGGAGTGTGGAGGCAGGGCCGCACATGCCCGACAAGCAGCGCTACGCCGATGAGCTGCTGCGAGTGCTGCGGCCCGGCGGGATCCTGGCCGTGGCCGACTGGAACCGGCGGGATCCAGTCGATGGCGCGCTCAACCGTCGGGAGCGCTGGGTGATGCGCCAGCTTCTGGATCAGTGGGCCCACCCTGAGTTCGCCAGCATCCGAGGTCTGCGGGGGCATCTCGAGAGCAGCGTCTGGGCCGGGGGCATGGAGGTGCAGACGGCCGACTGGACTGACGCCACCCTCCCCTCGTGGATCGACTCGATCCTGGAGGGGTTCCGGCGACCGGGGGCGGTGCTGGGGCTGGGCCCCGGGGCCGTGCTGCAGGGGCTGCGGGAAACGCCCACCCTGCTGCTGATGGACTGGGCCTTCCGCCGGGGCATGATGCAGTTCGGCGTCTTCCGGGGGCGCAAAGCTCAGCCGGCGGACTCCTCCAGGGAGCGATCGGTGAGCGGATAGGCACCGAACAGGGCCAGGTGCTCACACAGGGGCTCAAGCTCCGCCAGCGCCCGTTGCAGAGGGTGATGCCCCTCGGGCAGCTCGAGATCGACGAAGAAGATGTACTCGCCCATCTCCCGCTTGGAAGGGCGCGACTCGATGCGGCTCATGTTCAGCCCCTGGCGGGCGAAGCAGCCCAGGGCCTCCAGCAGGGCACCGGGGAGGTTGGAGTGCAGCGAGAACGCCAGGCTGGCGAGGGGCCCCTCGGTGGAGCGCGGCCCCCTTCGCAGCAGCAGGAAGCGGGTGCAGTTGCCCGCCACGTCGTTGATCGGATGGGCCAGCACCTCCAGCCCGTGCTCGGCCGCCGCCTCGCGGGAGGCCACGGCGGCGCGGAAACGGCTGCCGCGCACCATCCGCGCGGCCTCGGCGGTGGAGCTGGTGGGCAGCTGCAGGGCGTGGGGCAGATGGGCCGCGAGCCACTGGCTGCACTGGGCCAGGGCCTGGGGATGGGAGAGCACCTCGCTGATCCCCTCGATCGGGCCGCTGCCCACCAGCGCGTGCCGGATCGGCAGCACCAGGGCGCGGGCCACCGCCAGTTCGGGCACTTCCCAGAGGGCATCCAGACAGGCCGTCACGCCGCCTTCCACGGAGTTCTCCACCGGCACCACCGCCGCCTCGCAGTCGCCGTGGGCCACCGCCTGCACCACCGAGCGGATCCCCTGCTGGGGCACCAGCTCGGCCTCGACCCCCTCCAGCCGGGCCAGCTGCAGGGCCGCCTGCTCCCCGTAGGTGCCGACGGGACCGAGGAAGGCGAGGCGCATGGCGGGGTTGAACAGGGAGGGCCGATAGGATCATGCCCTGCCGGCCCGCTGCCCATGCCCCTGGCCTTCAGCGCCAGCCAGCAGCTCTCCCTTCCCATTCCGGGGAACGTCGATCGCCTCCCGGATTACCTCAACGACGAACAACGGGTGGTGGGCTCCCTGCTCGATCCCCGTCAGCTCGAACCCCTCGGTCCGGGGCGCTACCGCTACACCGTGACGCGGGTGCAGGTGTTCCAGCTGCAGATCCAGCCGATCGTGGAACTCCAGGCCCGTCATCATGGTTCCCGCCTGGAGCTGGAGGCCCTCGACTGCGCCCTGGAGGGGCTCGGGCTGGTGGATGACTTCCGCCTCACCCTGCAGTCGTGGCTGCAGCCGGGGGACGAGGGACTGGAGGGCGAGGCCACCCTCGCCGTGAGCGTCAGCCGTCCGCCGCTGCTGAAGCTCATTCCCGAACGGGTGCTGGAGGCCACCGGCCACTCGATCCTCAGCAGCATCCTGCTGGGGATCAGGAAGCGGGTGGGCCATCAGCTGCTGGCCGATTTCCAGCAGTGGTGCCAGGTGAACTGAGCTCCGTGGTTCCCCGGAAGCTCTGACGGTGCAGCGGGGTGGGTCCGAGCCGGGCCAGAGCCTCGCGATGCAGGGCGGTGCCGTAGCCCGCATGGCGCTCGAGGCCGTAGCCGGGGAAGCGGACTGCCAGCCGCACCATCAGAGCATCGCGGGCCTGCTTGGCGAGCACGCTGGCCGCAGCGATCGCCAGGCAATGGCGATCGCCCGCCACCAGGGTGCGCTGCTCCCCAGGCCATCCCCGCAGCGGCAGCACGCCATCGACGATCACCAGCTGGGGCACCATCCCCAGCCGGGCCAGGGCGCGGCGCATGGCCCGCTCGGTGGCCGGGCGGATGCCGAAGCGATCGACCTCGGCCGCGCGCGCCTGGCCGAGGGCCCAGGCCAGGGCCAGGGCCTCGATACGGGGCACCAGCTCGGCCCGCTGCCGAGGGCTCAGCCGCTTGCTGTCGGTGAGTCCCGCCGCGGCAAGGGGAGCCAGGGCTGTGGACGGGAGCACCACGGCGGCGGCGAAGACCGGGCCGAACAGACAGCCCCGACCCACCTCATCCACTCCGGCACACAGGGCCGGATCCCGGCCCCCCCAGGGATCGGCCGGGCCGGGATCCGAGCCGGCGGAGCCCCTGGCCAGGGTCAGACCGTGGCGGAGGAACGGCGGCGGCGGCGGCGGGGCTCGTTGGACTCCTCGGCCTCTTCCACTACGGGCGTGGCAACGGGTGCGGCGGTGGCGACGGGAGCCTCAGCCACCGCCGCCCGGGTGCCACCGCCGCGGCGGCGGGTGATCGGCACCTCCACCGTGACCACATCGGAGGCGGGGGCGGCGCCGGGCAGCTCCATGGGGAGAGGGGTGATCTCCACCACGGGGATCGGGGCGAAATGGCTGGCCTCCCCCTGGGGTGCCGCCTCCTCGGCGGAGCGCCCGTCGTCGCCGGAGCCGCGGCCCCGGCGACGACGGCGGGAGCCGCTGGCGGCGAACTGCTGGCGGGCTTCTTCGAGAACGGTCTCCGGGTCGGCGCCGGGACGCACGACCCGCACCGCCAGATGGTCGCCCTGGGGCGGGGGATCCAGCAGCAGGGAAGGATTCAGACCCATCCAGCCATAGACCAGTTCCTGATCGGCATCCATGGGAACGGCCACCAGTTCGGGCTCGCCCCTTCGGGGGGCGGCATCGCCGGAGCCCCCCGAGGACTCGGGGAACGGGGTCGTGGCGGCTGCCCCCGTGGAGGGGCTTGCAGGTTCGCTGAGGTACGAGGTCGGCTCGGACAGGTCGGCGCCGCCAGCGCCGCGGCCACCGCGACCGCCGCGGCGCCTGCGGCCCCCGCCGGAGCTCTCGCCGGTGACCGGGCTGGGCACCTCGGCCCGGGCGGAGGCGGCGGAGCGCACCAGACCCGACACCGTGGCCAGGGGCTGGAGGGTGTCGCGGCCGGGCAGCACGGCCACATGACCCAGGCCGCCGCAGCTCGGGCAGGCGCGGCCGAACAGCTCGTAGATGTTCTGCCCCTGGCGCTTGCGAGTGAGCTCCACGAGCCCCAGTTCCGTGAGCTGGGCGATCTGGGGACGTGCCGAATCGTGGCGCACCGCCTGGGTGAAGTGCTCGAGGAGCTGCAGCTGATCGCGCCGCGACTCCATGTCGATGAAATCGATCACCACCACGCCGCCGATGTTGCGCAGCTTGAGCTGGCGGGCGATCTCAACCGCTGCTTCGCAGTTGGTCCACAACACCGTCTCTCGGGCATTGGCGGAACGGGTGAACGAACCCGAGTTGACGTCGATGACGGTGAGGGCTTCGGTGGGTTCGACGATGATGTAGCCGCCTGAGGGGAGATCGACCCGGGGCTTGAGGGCGTCGCGGATGGCCGCATTCACCTTGTAGTGCTCCAGGATCTCGCTCGATTCGTCGTGATGCTCCACGACCAGGTTGGCCTGGTCGGCGCCGAGGAAGGCCTGAACCCGGCCCACGGCCTCGGGGGTGTCGACCACCACCCGCACCACCTCCGGGCCGTAGAAATCGCGCAGGACGCGGTGCACGAAGTCCTCGTCGCGGTTCAGCAGCACGGGCGGCGTGGCGCTCTCCGCCGCCTGCTGGATGGCCTCCCACTGCCGCAGGAGGTTCTCGAGGTCGTCGATCAGCAGGTCTTCCCCGACCCCTTCCGCCTCGGTGCGGATCAGCAGGCCGGCGCCGGGGGGTTTGATCAGCACCCCGAGGGCCCGCAGGCGGTTGCGCTCGTTCTCGCTGTTGATCCGCCGGGAGATGTTCACGCCCTGGCCATGGGGCTGGAGCACAAGGAAACGGCCAGGCAGGGTGAGATTGCCGGTGAGGCGAGGCCCCTTGGTGCCGGTGGGCTCCTTCATCACCTGAACGAGCACCTTCTGGCGCGGCTCGAGCAACTCGGTGATGGAAGCGCCCCCCTTCCTCAGCCGCAGGGGGCCGAGGTCGGTGATGTGGATGAAGCCGTTCTTTTCGCTCTCGCCGATGTTGACGAAGGCCGCATCGATCCCCGGCAGCACGTTCTCGACGGTGCCGAGATAGACATCACCGATCTGATAGCGGCCCTGGGCGACGACCAGTTCGTCGACGCGGTCGTCGCTGAGCACGGCGGCGATCCGCAGGTGCTCGGCGATGACGATCTGCTGGGGCATGGAAGTTCTGATGGGCTCGGGGAGCCCTGCCCGCAAGGGCAGGTGGGGGAGACGGCAGGCCGGGCGTCAGGGGTGGGAGGGTGGCGCGTCAACGTCTCCGAGCAGCGCAGGAAGACATGGGGCAACCCCACCCGGGGCACCGAGAACGCGGAAGGGATGTCAGGTCGGGAACCTGTCCGCGATCGGTGGGAAGAGAAGCGCTTCCGGTGAGGGGCTCTCGAGAAAGCGACCTTGGGGAGAAGCGTCTGGCCGGCGAAGGAGCGGGAGGGGCAGGGCCCCTGCGTTCATCGTCCGTCTTGCTGGCAAGCTAGCACGCAGCCAGTCGCAGGGCCTCCCGCCGGACAGCAGCCAGCTGCAGCGGCAGCGTGAGCCGTTCGCCCAGCCAGGCGCGGATCTGCTCGGGGCGCAGGCTGCGGCCCTGGGGGTCGATGGCAGCCCGAAGCAGAAGATCGGCAGTCCCTGCCTCCACCGCCTCCGCCACCAGTTCCCGCAGGGAGGGACGGCAGTCCCGCTGCCGCGGCCGTCCCTTCTTGTCGGTGTCGTTCCAGAGGAGGGGATCGGTGGCCAGCAGGTCAGCAATGGCGCGCCGCCAGGCCACCGGATCCGGGGCAGGTGAGCCTGCGGGCGTCCGCAGGGTGAAGCGCCAGTGGGCCTCGGCGAGTTCCTGGGAGAGGCTGGGACCGAACACCGGCACTTCCGCCACCGAGAGCAGCCGGAAGCCCTCGGGCAGCTCCGCCTGGAGCCGTTCCCTGGCATCGGCGACCGCCACCGGAGCCGCGAACTCCAGGTCGAGCCATTCGCCATGGCCCTCCACCCCCAGGGGCAGCGGCAGGGCCAGCTGCAGGCGGGGCAGGGGATGGAAGCCGCCGGTGAAACTCACCGGCAGGCCCGTGCGCCGCAGGGCGCGCTCCAGCATCCGCAGGGTGTCGAGATGGCTGATCAGGGCGAGGGAGCCGGCCTTGGCGAAGCCGAAGCGCAGACGCTGCACCCGCTCGCTGGCGGGGGCGCGGCGCGGCAGCGCCGGCGGCACCGGCGGCGGGGCGATCGCCACGTTGTGCCCGAGATCAGGCCCGCAGACGCCACAGCTGCTGCACCCCTCGAAGGAGCAATCGGGCACGACCGCCGCCGCCAGGGCCCGCTTGAGATCCTCGGCGAGCCAGCGCTTGTCGATGCCGGTGTCGATGTGATCCCAGGGCAGGGACTGGCGGCAGAAGAGATCGAGATCGTCGGCCGCCAGGGCGTCCTCGGCGGCCTGCCAGCCCCCGAGCTCCAGGGCGCGGTAGCGCCCCCCGAGGCCCGCCGCCTCAATGGCGCGGGCCCAGGCGGCGTGGCTGCGGTCGGCCGATTCGAACCAGGCATCGAGCCCGGCCCCCTCCCGCCAGGCGGCCTCGATCACGGCCGCCAGCCGCCGATCCCCACGGCCGATGAAGTCCTCCACCGCCGAGAGGCGCACATCGGTGAAGTTGGTCTTGATGCCCCGCAGGGAGCGCAGGGCGGAGCGCAGCAGCTGCTGGCGCCGCACGAACTCGGCGGTGCTGACGCTGTGCCACTGGAAGGGGGTGTGGGGCTTGGGCGTGAAGTTGCTGATCGTGAGATTCAGCTCCAGGCGGCCCAGATCACGGCACTGCTGCTGGAGCGATCGGCAGGTGTCGGCGATGCCGAGCACGTCGGCATCGCTTTCGCCCGGCAGCCCGATCATGAAATAGAGCTTCACCTTGCGGTAGCCGTTCTCCATCGCCGTGCGGATGCCGCGCAGCAGCTCCGCATCCGTGAGCCCCTTGTTGACGATGTCGCGCAGGCGCTGGGTGCCGGCCTCCGGCGCGAAGGTGAGCCCCGCCTTGCGGGTGCCGCCGAGGATGTGGGCGATGTTCTCGTCGAAGCGATCCACCCGCTGGCTGGGGAGGGTGAGGGAGACGTTCTGATCCGCCAGCCGGTTGCGCAGTTCCACGCCCACCGCGGGCAGGGCCAGGTAGTCGCTGCAGCTGAGCGAGAGCAGCGAGAAGTCGGCGTAGCCGGTGCGGCGCATGCCCTCCTGCACCGCCTCGATCACCTCCTCGGGCTCCACGTCGCGGGCGGGGCGGGTGAGCATGCCCGGCTGGCAGAAGCGGCAGCCACGGGTGCAGCCGCGGCGGATCTCCACCGTGAGCCGGTCGTGGACGGTTTCCACATGGGGCACCAGCCCCATGGCGTAGTGGGGCATGGGGGTGGCCGTGCGGCGCAGGATGCGGCGCGGCAGACCGGGCTCCAGGGGCTCGACGCTGACGCCATCGGCGCCCGGGGCGTAGAGCGACGGCACGTAGACCCCGGGGATCCTGGCGAGATCGCGCAGCAGGTCGCGGCGGCCGAGCCCGGCGGCCCTCCCCTCCGCCACCACCAGGCCGATCTCCGGCAGCAGCTCCTCGCCATCGCCGAGGGCCAGGAAATCGAAGAAGGCGGCGAACGGCTCCGGGTTGCTGGTGGCGGTGGGCCCCCCGGCGAAGATCAGCGGTGGGGCCTCGGGGTGGGCCAGGGGGAGGTCGCCCCGCTCGGCGGCATGGAGGGGGAGGCCCGCCAGCGCGAGCATCTCGAGGATGTTGCTGGCCCCGAGCTCGTAGCTGAGGCTGAAGCCCAGCACGTCGAAGGCCGCCAGGGGGCGCCGGCTCTCCACGGCGAACAGGGGCTCCCCGCGCGTGCGCAGGCGTTCGGCCAGGTCGGGGGCGGGCAGGTAGGCGCGGTCGCAGAGCTGGCCGGGAACGCTGTTGAGGATCGAATAGAGAAGGATGTGGCCGAGATTGCTGGCCCCCACCTCGTAGACCTCCGGGTAGGTGAGGGCCCAGCGCACCCCCGCCGCCGGCCAGGCTTCCGCCCAGTCGCGAGGGATCACGCCGCGCTCGTTGCCGAGGTAGCGGGCCGGCCGGGAGATCTCCAGATCCACCAGCGCCTCGAAGTCGACCGGGGCGGGGCTGGGAGCGGCAACGGACACAGGCGGCAGCGGGGTGCTGGCTGGATCGTATGCAGGCCGGGCAGACCGCGCCCGTGGTCGTGGGCTTCGAGATCAGCCCTGACCCCTGGCTGCGGCCGCCCCTCGCGGCCAGCGGCACTGCGCTCAGAGCTGGTGCACCGCCGGGGTGGGCGAAAGCTCGCAGGCCTTGCGCACGAAGGCACGTCGAAGCTGACCAGGGCCGCGCAGCCCTCACTGCGGAGCCGATGCAGGGCATCGGCGAAATCCAGGGCCAGGCGATCGCCGGCGCGTAGCCCGAGCCACTGGCGCAAGCGGGCCGGAATCACCAACTGCCCCTTGGAGGAGAGGGTGAGCAGGCGTCCATCGATCCAGCCACGAGCCTGGCTTAGCACTGTGGGCCAGATCCTCCGCATAGGACAATCACGCCCAGTGTCAACGGGCCCGGCGGCGGCCCACCGCGCAGCGATGGTCCAGGTCAACGGCAACTACCTCAAGCTCAAGGCGGGTTACCTCTTCCCGGAGATCGCCCGGAGGGTGAAAGCCTTCAGCGAGGCCAACCCGGAGGCCCAGGTCATCCGCCTGGGCATCGGCGACGTGACCGAGCCCCTGCCGGAGGCCTGCCGCACGGCCATGAAGGCGGCGATCGATGCGATGGGCACAAGCGAGGGCTTCCACGGCTACGGCCCCGAGCAGGGCTACCCCTGGCTGCGGGAGGCGATCGCCCGCCACGACTTCCAGTCCCGCGGCTGCGAGGTGAGCGCCGAGGAGATCTTCATCTCCGACGGCTCCAAGTGCGACAGCAGCAACATCCTCGACATCCTCGGCGAGGGCAACCGCATCGCCGTCACCGACCCGGTGTATCCGGTTTACGTGGACTCCAACGTGATGGCCGGCCGCACCGGTGATGCGGATGGGGTGGGTCGCTACGGCGGGCTCACCTACCTGCCGATCACCGCGGCCAACGGCTTCACCGCCGAGATCCCCAGCGGCAAGGTGGATCTGATCTACCTCTGCTTCCCCAACAACCCCACCGGCGCGGTGGCCAGCCGCGAGCAGCTCAAGGCCTGGGTGGACTACGCCCGCGCCTCAGGCGCCCTGATCCTGTTCGATGCCGCCTACGAGGCCTTCATCCAGGACCCGGAGCTGCCCCACTCGATCTATGAGATCGAAGGCGCCCGGGAGTGCGCGATCGAGTTCCGCTCCTTCTCCAAGAACGCCGGTTTCACCGGCACCCGCTGCGCGCTCACCGTGGTGCCCCGGGGCCTGATGGGAACGGCCGCCGATGGCGAGAAGGTGGAGCTGTGGGGCCTGTGGAACCGGCGCCAGTGCACCAAGTTCAACGGCGTCAGCTACATCGTGCAGCGGGGCGCCGAGGCGGTGTACTCGCCCGAGGGGCAGGCCCAGGTGAAGGCCCTGACCGCCTTCTACATGGAGAACGCCGCGATCATCCGGCGCGAGCTCACGGCGGCCGGAATTCAGGTTTATGGAGGCGAGCAGGCCCCCTATGTGTGGCTGAAGACGCCGGAAGGCCTCGATTCCTGGGGCTTCTTCGATCAGCTGCTGCAGCGGGCCCACGTGGTGGGCACCCCCGGCAGCGGCTTCGGTGCCGCCGGCGAGGGCTACTTCCGCCTCTCGGCCTTCAACAGCCGGGCCAACGTGGAGGAGGCGATGCGGCGGGTGCGGGCCCTCTGAGCCCCCAGGCCCGATGCCGGTCCTGCTGCCTACAGTGAGTCTCCAAGCGCTGACTCCTCCCCCCATGGGCCTGCGGGCTTCCCTGGCTGAGCGGCCGGTGGCCACGATTGCCACGGTGGCCACCGAAACACCGGGGCGTTCACCCGGCGGCGCCGCGGTGATCGAGAAGGAAACGCAGCAGGTGCGCAAGCCGGCGCCGCGCTACCGGGTGCTGCTGCACAACGATCCGGTCAACACCATGGAGTATGTGGTGATGACCCTGCGGCAGGTGGTGCCCTCGCTGAGCGAGCAGGATGCGATCGCCGTGATGCTCGAGGCCCACAACACCGGCGTGGGCCTGGTGATCGTCTGCGACATCGAGCCCGCCGAGTTCTACAGCGAGAGCCTCAAGGCCAAGGGCCTCAGCAGCACGATCGAACCGGAGAGCTGAGTGACAGCGGGTGGCGGCGGCATCAGCCGGCGGCCCAGCTGGGTCGGGACCGTGCTCTACGTGCCGCTGCTCTATAGCGGCGGCTGGTTGGCCAGTCGCCCACTCGCTCTGGTGAGCCCATCCCTGCGGCCGGACCAGGTGAATCTGGCGGGAGCCGTTCTGGCCCTGGTTCTGCTGCTGCTCACCCTCCCCCTGCGGCTGCGGCGGGCCTGGGGGATCGATCAACCGTGGCGCCAGCTGGGGCTTGTGGCCCCGGTCCCGGCGGTGCTGCGGGCCCTGGTGCGCGGCCTGCTCAAGGCCCTGCTGCTGCTGGGGCTGGTGAGCTTCGTTCTGCTGATCACGGGCAACGCCCGCTGGGCCGGGGTGCTGAGTGGTGGAGCCGCCGCCAACGCCCTGGCCCTCGGGGCCGGGGTGGGCTTCGCCGAGGAACTGCTGTTCCGCGGCTGGTTCCTGGGCGAACTGGACCGCCACCTTGGGGCCAACCGGGCCCTGATCGTGCAGGCGGTGGTGTTCGCCCTTGTGCATCCCTGGTACCGGCTGCCGGGACTCGGAGCGGCGGGCCTCCTGGGCGGGCTAGTGATGTTGGGCCTGGTGCTGGCCCTGCAGCGGCGGGCTGATGGCGGTGTGCTCTGGGGAGCGATCGGACTGCACGGCGGGCTGGTGGGGGGCTGGTTCGCGCTGCAGGCCGGCCTTCTCAGCCTTTCACCCACGGCCCCGGGCTGGATGAGCGGCCCGGGGGGGATGGCTCCCAACCCGATCGGTGGGCTGGTGGGTTGGCTGGGGCTGGGGGCTCTCCTGTGGGTGCGGTGGCGGTGGTGGCGTAGGGCCTGAGGAACTCAGAAAAACACGATCTGGGGGGTTCCCACAACATTTTGGCCTGCAAGTCCGACAAGCGTGGCAAACTTATTACTGTTATAGAAAAGATCCAGATCGAGACCGTTATTGGCCTGCGAGAGCAGACCAGGAGTAGTAAAGACCGCATCCTCAAGCTGAATGGTGCAGCTGCTGCTAAAGCCTCTGACGGTATCAACGGAAGCAAAATCCGAGAATACGATGGCATCGTCACCGCCGTTTGTGGTGATGTCGTCGTTGCCACCACCGCCGGCAATCCATTCCTTGTCAGAAGTACCCGTGATGGTGTCCGCACCGGTTCCGCCCACCTGGAGAGCGACGTACGCGACGCCGTTGACGGTATTAGTGCCGAAGGTCAGCACGGAGTTGGGGGTGGAGATTTGGTTCAACACGGCAAGGCCACCGTTGAAGGCGTTGAACTCGATGACGAGGTTGGCAAGGTTGGTGACTGATTGACCATTGCGTACAACGACGCCGTAGCCGCCGTTGAGAAGTGTGAATGTGTTGTTGGCTATGCCGAGCCCATTGGTGGGATCAGGATCTGTCGGGAAAGTGGAGGGAAGATCGAGGTTCTGAAGATCGAGATAGGCACCTTGCTCGAATGTATTTTCGGTCACGCTTCCCTTAACCCGCGAGAGCGTCTCACCGGCGGTGCGAATGCCCTGGTTAGCAGTGCGGGTGAAGGTGTTTTTGAAGATGGTGACGTTGGTCTCGAAGCCACTGGCCCCCCAGAGGGAGAGGGCGTTGCGATAGCCGGCCTCATCGAACGTGGAATTGGTGACGGTGATCTGGGGTCCATTGGCCAGCAGGAACGCCGAACCGTAGCCGGTGGGGTTGTTGGCGAAATAGGTGCCGCCTCCCTGACCGGTGAGAGCTACGTTGATCTTGTTGAACGTGAGGCTGGTTCCGACGGCCACATCCATGTAGTTGCCATACGGGGCTCCTCCGTTATTTCCTACAGCGCCGGTGTGCACACCGGCGAAGGTCACACCATCGAGGGAGACGGTGCCGATCCGGCTGGTGATGCCAGTCAGGCCGCCAGCACCGTATTGCTTAACCCCCGACTGGAGGATGTAGCCGCTTCCATTGGGGGACGTGTAGCCTGTGAACACTTCCCCATAGGAAAGCCGAAGTCTATTGATCGTGATCCCAACGGGAACGCCGGAACTTCTGTCGCTTTGATTGGTGTAGATCCGGGCGTTGCCGGTAATGATGGTGCTGATCGTGGGGTCGTTGCTACTGCCGGAACCTGAGAAGGTGAGAGTCTTGGCACCGAAACGGGCGAAGGTGTTGGGATTGCGGAGCGCGAGCGGATCCGGATTAGGGATCGGAGTTAAGACGGTGTCGGAGCTGCGGATGTCGTACAGGCCCGTGCCGATGTCGATCGTCTGATTGTTGAGGGCACCTGAGGTGGCAGCTCTGATGGCCAAGCGTAAATTATTGTAGTTGACGCTGCCGGTCGTGATGAACTGGGCCATGACTTCGGGAGGGGGCGACGGGTTAGGAAAAATGAGAGACGCTGGGCTTTTGTTAACGGGAGCCCCAGGGGAGTCTCCTCATCAGGAGCTAAAGCACACAAATATTGTATCCATTCAAGGGTCGGGATAGCTCACCGCGAACTTCAGCTCTGCTGAACCCT
>JANWUS010000009.1 GCA_024958715.1 Cyanobium sp. FGCU52
CAAGGAGCGGGGGGAGGCAAGGCTGTGCCTGCCGAAATGTGCGACACACTCCTAGAAGCCCATCACCGTGGCCACGGCATCCGTTTCCGGAGCGATGCCGGTGTGGAACTTGGCGTCGTTGTGCTCGATCGCCGTGGTGGGGTCCTTGAGGCCGTTGCCGGTGAGCACGCACACCACCGTGGCCCCCGCCGGCACCTCCTCGCGGCGCTTGATCAGGCCCGCCACCGAGGCGGCGCTGGCGGGTTCGCAGAACACCCCTTCGCCGCTGCCCAGCAGCTTGTAGGCCTCGATGATCTCCGCATCGGTGACGGCCATGAAGCCGCCGTTGCTCTGCTCCCGGGCCCGCAGGGCGTTCTCCTTGTTCACCGGATTGCCGATCCGGATCGCGGTGGCGATCGTGTCGGGCTGCTCCACGGTGTGGCCCAGCACCAGCGGCGCCGCTCCGGCGGCCTGGAACCCCATCATCCGGGGCAGCTTGCGGCTGTGGCCGGCATCGCGGTACTCGTTGAAGCCCATCCAGTAGGCGCTGATGTTGCCGGCGTTGCCCACCGGGATGCAGAGCCAGTCGGGGGCGTCGCCCAGGGCATCCACCACCTCGAAGGCCGCTGTCTTCTGGCCCTGCAGCCGGTAGGGGTTGAGCGAGTTCACCAGGGTGACCGGGTAGCGGTCGGCCACCTCCCGGACGATCGCCAGGGCCCGGTCGAAGTTGCCCTGCACCGCCAGCACCTCGGCGCCGTAGAGCAGCGCCTGGGCCAGCTTGCCCTGGGCCACGTAGCCATCGGGGATGAGCACGAAGGCGCGCATGCCGCCCCGGCGGGCGTAGGCGGCGGCGGCGGCCGAGGTGTTGCCCGTGCTGGCGCAGATCACCGCCTCGGAGCCTTCCTCCCGGGCCTTGCTGATGGCCATGGTCATGCCCCGGTCCTTGAAGGAGCCCGTGGGGTTGAGGCCGTCGTACTTGAGGAACACCTTCACGCCGCGGCCGATGCGTTCGGCGATCACCGGGGCCGGGATCAGGGGAGTGGCCCCCTCCCGCAGGGTGATCACCGGTGTCTTGGCCGACACCGGCAGCCAGGAGCGATAGGACTCGATCAGCCCCGGCCAGTCCTGCATCGTGGGACGCTGGCCCAGTCGACGCAGAACCTCAAGCACGGTCGCGGGCGGCGGGGTACGGGCCGAATCTACGGCTTGGCGGTGGACGAGCTTTCCGGCGCCTTGGTCTCTCCCCGCAGGCCGTCGAGAGGCGACTCGGAGAAGAAGCGGGCCAGATCGGCGATCGAGCTGGCCTTGCGCATCAGGGCCATCAGGGCCGGCAGGTTCACCTCAAGGTTGTCGTTGGGATAGGCCTCCAGGAAAGACAGCGCCGAAAGGGACCCCTTGCCGGCGTCGATGCCGAGCACCATCGCCGAGCGCATCGCCGGGATCCCGGCTTCGGGCACCTTCAACGGATAGAAGATGCGGGCCAGGCGCTCGAGGATCGCCTCGCCGATGCGCGTGTTGAGCAGCCGGCTCACCAGGGTGATCGGCAGTGCCACCGACTGGTTGAGCAGCTTCGCCACCTCCTTCGGATCCTGCCTGCCCAGCCGCAGGGCATCGCGCAGGAGGCCGCGGGCCTCGCCCGTGCGGGCCAGATGGTCGAGGTCTTCGACCGGGATCGAGCGGCGGAAGGCGCCGCTCACGAAGACCAGGTTCTCGGCGGCGTGGGCGGCGGGCAGCATCGCCGGAGAACCCCCGCAGAGCCCGATGCCGAGAAGGCCTGCCAGCAAACGTTGCCTTCTGCGCACCAGCATCACCTGGAAGGAGACCCGAATCTAGGCGGCCTGCCGCAGGCGATCAGGCCGAGGCCAGCGGCGGAAAGCCGACGCCCTCGGGGGGCAGGAGCACGTCACGCAGCAGGCGCACCACGCCGCGCTCGGCCAGTCCGCGGGCCACGTCGAAGCCCATCCGGCGCAGTTCGGCCTCCCCGAGCACCCGCGGCAGCCGTCGCAGCAGCATCGAGGGCTCGAAGCCCGGCAGATCCCGCAGGATCGCCGCCAGCTGCTGCAGGGGTTCGAGATCCAGTAACGGACCAGCCTCCAGAACCGGATCGATCGGCCGGTCCCGCAGGCCGGGCGGCTGGAGGGCCCGCGGCAGCCGCTGACCCAGCCGCAGGGTGGTGCGCCAGGCGAGGGCATCCATCCGCTCCACGGCGGCGTCCACCAGCTGGCGGCGCAGCAGGCCGCCGTTGGGGGAGAAGAGGAAATCGATCACCTGGTCGAGCAGACCCTCCAGATCGAGCTGCTGCTGCAGGGCGGCGCTGCCGATCAGGTTCTCCAGCCGCGCCCAGCGGAAGGTGTCGCCGTCGTAGAGCATCTCCCGCAGGCTGCGGCGCAGGGAGGGATCGGGATCCTCCATCAGGCGGCGGGCGAAGTAGGGATAGGCGGCGCCCAGGATCTTGAAGTCGGGATCCACGCTCAGGGCGATGCCCTCCAGGGTCACCAGCGAACGGATGATCAGGGCGTAATAGGGCGGCACCCGGAAGGGGAAGCGGTACATCACACCGGAGAGGTCGTCGGTGACGGCCTTGAAGTCCATCCTGTTCACCCCCATCTCCAGGGCCTGGCCGAAGACCTTCTCGAAGGCGGGCACGATCGGCTCGAGATCCACCTCCTCGCCGAGGAAGCCGAGGGCCACGAAATCCTTCGACAGCGCGCCGAAGTTGCGGTTCACCAGGTGCACCACCGCCTGGATCAGGCCGGTGCGCGACTCGCGCGACACCTCGCTCATCATCCCGAAATCGAGATAGGCCAGGCGGCCGTCCGACAGGGCCAGCAGATTGCCCGGATGGGGATCGGCATGGAAGAAGCCGTGGTCCAGCAGCTGCTCGAGGCTGCAGTTCACCCCCACCTCCACCATGTCGTCGGGATCGATGCCGATGGCCCGCACCGCATCGAGGTTGGTGAGCTTGACCCCGTCGATCCATTCCATGGTCAGCACCCGCCTCGAGGTGGCCTGGTGGTGGATGCGCGGAACGGCGATGCGCGGATTGTGGCGATGCAGCTGGGCGAACTTCTCGGCGTTGGCGGCTTCGTTGAGATAATCCATCTCCTCGAACACCCTCTTGCCCAGTTCGTCGATCAGCGCCACCAGATCGCTGCGGATCAGGCCCACGTTGCGGTTGAGCCAGGCGGCGATGTTGCGCACGATGTAGAGATCGAGCGTGATCTGCTCCCGCAGACCCGGCCGCTGCACCTTCACCGCCACCTTCTGGCCGCCCTTGAGCACCCCCTTGTGCACCTGTCCCAGGGAGGCCGCCGAAATCGGTTCCCGGTCGAGCTGCTCGAAGATCGCGTCCACCGGTGCGCCGAGGTCGTCCTCGATGCAGGCCATCGCCAGGGCGGAATCGAAGCCGGGCAGCTGGTCCTGCAACTGGGCCAGCTCCTCCAGCAGCACCGGCGGAATGATGTCGGGCCGGGTGGAGAGGGCCTGGCCGGCCTTGATGAAGGCGGGGCCGAGGGAGGCCACCAGGTCGGCTGCTTCCTTGGCGCGGGCCCGCGCCTGGGACTGGATCTTCAGGCGGCCGGTGGCCCAGTCGGTGGCGACGCCGAGCACGTAGAGGCCGATCGGCACCAGGGTCTGCCAGAGGCGGCGCAGCAGCCGGCGGGGATGGCCGGCGTAGATGCGGGTGATGGCGGCCGGGTCGTAGCTCAGTAGGCCGGCCGCTTCGATGAAGTCGCCCAGCTCCTGCGGGGGCGCCGCCGTCGGCGGAGTGGGCACGGCGTCTTCCGTCACGGCCGGCGGGCTCGCTGCTGACTCCGCAGCGGGCGGCGCAGTCTCGCCCTGCACGGCCTCGCGCATGGCGGACAGGGCGGTCTCGGCGGCAGTGGGCACCATCGCGGCGTCGAACCGGGTGGTTCCCCTTCTAAACGAAAGACGCAGCCGCTACGGTCGGGCGGCTGACCGAACGATCCGCGGAGGCGGTGGTGCTCACCGGACTGCGCCTCGAGAACATCGCCCTGATCGAACGCCTCGAGCTCACGTTCGGGACCGGCTTCAGCGTGCTCACCGGCGAGACCGGCGCCGGCAAGTCGATCCTCCTCGATGCCCTCGATGCCCTGCTCGGCGGCGCCCAGGGCGGTCAGGGGGCGCGCCTGCTGCGCCGGGGCAGCGAACGGGGCCGGATCGAGGCCAGCTTCTCCCTCAGCCCCCCGGTGCGGGCCTGGCTCCAGGAGCAGGACCTGGAGACCGACGGCGACGAGCTGCTGCTCAGCCGCGACTGGCGGCTGCAGGAGGGGCGCCTCAACAGCCGCCACCGCATCGACGGCACCGCGGTGAGCCGCTCCCAGATCCTCGACCTGCGCCCCCTGCTGCTCGATCTCACCGTGCAGGGCCAGACCCAGCAGCTCGCCCGTCCCGGTCAGCAGCGCCGCTGGCTCGACCGCTTCGCCGGCGACGGGCAGCTGGCCCTGCTGGAGGCGGCCCGCACCGGTTTCCGCCGCTGGCGCGGCGCCCACGCTGCTCTGACCGCCGCCCTCGCCGACCAGGAGCGGCTCGAGCGGGAACGGGAGCAGCAGCTCGAGCTCCTCGACGACCTGGAGGCCGCCGCCATCGACGACCCGCAGGAGCGGCAGCGGCTGCAGATCGAGCAGGACCGGCTGGCCCACGGCGTCCGGCTGCAGGAGGGGGTGGGTCTCCTGCTGGGCCGGCTGGTGGAGGGCGCCGAGGCGGCGCCCTCGGCCCTCGACCATCTGGCGGCCTGCGAGCAGGAGCTCCAGCAGATGCGGGCCCTGGATCCTTCCCTGGAGGCGATGCGCCAGGCCTGCACCGATGCCCTGGCGGGCCTGCAGGATCTCGCCCGCGACCTCGATCGTTACGGCGCCGGGCTCGAGAGCGACCCCGAGCACCTGGCGGCGCTGCAGGAGCGCATGGCCCAGCTGAAGGCGTTGGAGCGCCGGCATGGGCGGGATCTGGCCGAGCTGATCGAGTTGCGCGATCAGCTGCGCCTGCAGCTGGCCCCCGGTGGCGCCGAGGCCTCACTGGCGGTCCTGGAGGAGGCCGAGTCCGCCGCCCGCCGCGACCGCGACCGGGCCCATGGCGCCCTCACCGCTGCCCGGCAGACCGCTGCCCGGCAGCTGGAGACCCGGCTGATGGAGGCCCTGCGGCCGATGGGCCTGGCCCATGTGCGCTTCGCCGTGGCGATCGAGCCGGCGGAGCCCGGCGAGGAGGGCGCCGATGCGGTGAGCTTCCGGTTCAGCGCCAATCCGGGCCAGCCGCTGGCTCCTCTGGCGGAGGTGGCCTCCGGCGGTGAGATGAGCCGCTTCCTGCTGGCCCTCAAAACCTGCCTCGCGGCGGCCGATCCCCACGTCACCCTGCTGTTCGACGAGATCGACACGGGGGTGAGCGGCCGGGTCAGCGGCGCCATGGCCGATCTCCTGCGTCGCCTGGCCGAGCGGCGCCAGGTGTTCTGCGTCACCCACCAGCCCCTGGTGGCCGCCGCGGCCCACCACCACTTCCGCGTCAGCAAGGTGGTGGAGGCGGGGCAGACCCACACCCGGGTGCACCAGCTGCGCGAGACCCACGAGCGCCAGGCGGAACTGGCGGAACTGGCCGGCGGCGATTCCGGCGAGGTGCGCAGCTATGCCGCCAGCCTGCTGGAGCGCCCCGACGGCACGAGGGCCGAGCGCGGAGCCGCCTGAACCGGGAGCCGCGAGTGTCCCGCACGTGGGACACTCGCGCCATGGCCTGGACCGCATCCGACATCCCCGATCAGAGCGGTCGCCTCGCCCTGGTCACCGGCGCCAGCAGCGGCCTGGGGCTGGAGACCGCCCGCGCCCTGGCGAGCCACGGGGCCACCGTGGTGCTGGGCTGCCGCTCCCGCGCCAGGGCCGAGGCGGCGCGCCAGGAGCTGCTGCCCACCGCCCACGGCCCGATCGACCTGCTCGATCTCGACCTGGCCGACCTGGAGAGCGTGCACCGGGCGGCGGCGGAGATGGCCGAGCGCTACGGCCGCCTCGACCTGCTGATCAACAACGCCGGCGTGATGGCACCGCCGCGGCGGCTCACCCGCCAGGGCTTCGAGCTGCAGTTCGGTACCAACCACCTCGGCCACTTCGCCCTCACCAGTGCCCTGCTGCCGCTGCTGCGCCGCCGTCCTGGCGCGCGGGTGGTCACGGTGACCTCCGGGGCCCAGTACTTCGGCCGCCTCGATTTCGACGACCTCCAGGGCGAGCGCGGCTACGACCGCTGGAAGGCCTATGCCCAGAGCAAGCTGGCCAACGTGGCCTTCGCGCTCGAACTCCAGCAGCGGCTCAACGCCGAGTCCGTCGCCGGCGAGCCGGGGGAGTCCGGCTGGATCCTCTCCCTGGCGGCCCACCCGGGCCTGGCCCGCACCAATCTCCAGCCCGATTCGGTCGCCGCCAGCGGGGCCCGGTTCGAGGCCCTGGCCTACCGGCTGATGGATCCCCTGTTCCAGAGCGCCGCCATGGGTGCCCTGCCCCAGCTGTTCGCCGCCACCGCGCCGGAGGCGGAGCCCGGCGGCCACTACGGGCCGAATCAGTGGGGCGGCATGCGGGGCTGGCCCACGGCGGTGCGCATCGCTCCGGCGGCGCTCGACCCCGGGCAGCGCCAGCGGCTCTGGCAGGTGAGCGAGGAACTGGTGGCCCAGACCTTGCCCACCAGGCACTGCCCATAGACTGACCGGCTGCCGAACGCTCTTCATGCCCCGCGCCCGCAACGGGTCCACGGCCAGATCGGCGGAGTCCGTAGAGGCCCTCGGCGGCGGCAGCGCGGCGGCCCTGCGCACCCTCACCGGCGGCAGCCTGGAGGACGTGATCCGGGTGCGCGGGGCGCGGCAGCACAACCTGCGCAACGTCGATCTCACCATCCCCCGCAACCGGTTGGTGGTGTTCACCGGCGTGAGCGGCAGCGGCAAGAGCTCCCTGGCCTTCGACACGATCTTCGCGGAGGGCCAGCGCCGCTACGTGGAGAGCCTCTCGGCCTACGCCCGCCAGTTCCTGGGCCAGGTCGACAAGCCCGATGTGGATGCGATCGAGGGGCTGTCGCCGGCGATCTCGATCGACCAGAAGTCGACCAGCCACAACCCCCGCTCCACCGTGGGCACGGTGACGGAGATCCAGGACTATCTGCGCCTGCTGTTCGGCCGGGCCGGCGAGCCCCACTGCCCCCAGTGCGACCGCTCGATCCGCCCCCAGACCATCGACGAGATGGTGGATCAGATCCTCACCCTGCCGGAGGGCACCCGCTACCAGCTGCTGGCGCCGGTGGTGCGGGGCAAGAAGGGCACCCACGTGAAGCTGCTCTCCGGCCTGGTGGCCGAGGGTTTCGCCCGCGTGCGCATCAACGGCGAGGTGCGCGAACTCGCCGACAACATCGAACTCGACAAGAACCACGCCCATCACATCGAGGTGGTGGTGGATCGCCTGGTGGCGCGGGAGGGGATCCAGGAGCGCCTCACCGATTCCCTGCGCACGGCGCTCAAGCGCGGCGAGGGCCTGGCCCTAGTGGAGGTGGTGCCCAAGAGCGGCGAGGAGCTGCCGGAGGGGGTGGAGCGCGAGCGGCTCTATTCCGAGAACTTCGCCTGTCCCGTGCACGGGGCGGTGATGGAGGAGCTCTCGCCGCGCCTGTTCTCGTTCAACAGCCCCTACGGGGCCTGCGCCGATTGCCACGGCATCGGCCATCTGCGCAAGTTCACCAGCGAGCGGGTGATCCCGGATCCCTCCCTGCCGGTGTATGCGGCGATCGCCCCCTGGAGCGACAAGGACAACAGCTATTACTTCTCGCTGCTCTATTCGGTGGGCGAGGCCTTCGGCTTCGAGATCAAGACCCCCTGGAACCAGCTCACCCCCGAGCAGCAGGAGGTGCTGCTCCGCGGCAGCAAGGAGCCGATCCCGATCCAGGCCGACAGCCGCTACCGCAAGGGCCAGAGCTATGTGCGCCCGTTCGAGGGCATCCTGCCGATCCTGGAGCGCCAGCTGAGGGATGCCAGCGGCGAGGCGATCCGCCAGAAGCTGGAGAAGTTCCTCGAACTGGTGCCCTGCGCCACCTGTCACGGGCTGAGGCTGCGGCCCGAGGCCCTGGCGGTGAAGGTGGGCCCCTACGCCATCCATGAGCTCACCGCCGTGAGCGTGGCCGAGAGCCTGCGGCGGATCGAGGAGCTGATGGGGGTGGGCAGCAGCGAGGGCGCCGACCCGCTGCTCTCGTCGCGCCAGATCCAGATCGGCGATCTGGTGCTGCGCGAGATCCGCATGCGCCTGAAGTTCCTGCTGGATGTCGGGCTCGATTACCTCAGCCTCGATCGGCCGGCGATGACCCTCTCCGGCGGTGAGGCCCAGCGGATCCGGCTGGCCACCCAGATCGGCGCCGGTCTCACGGGGGTGCTCTACGTGCTCGACGAGCCGAGCATCGGCCTGCACCAGCGTGACAACGACCGCCTGCTGGCCACCCTGCTGAAGCTGCGCGACCTGGGCAACACCCTGATCGTGGTCGAGCACGACGAGGACACCATCCGCGCCGCCGACCACCTGGTGGACATCGGCCCCGGGGCGGGGGTGCACGGCGGTTCGATCGTGGCGGAGGGCTCGCTCGACGATCTGCTCGCCGCTGAGGAGTCACTCACCGGCGCCTACCTCAGCGGCCGCCGCCGCATCCCCACCCCGGCGGAGCGGCGCGATGCCGGCAGCCGCCGCCTGGTGCTGCGCGACTGCAGCCGCAACAACCTCCGCGGCCTCGACGTGGAGATTCCCCTCGGCCGGCTGGTGTGCGTGACCGGCGTGAGCGGCAGCGGCAAGAGCACGCTGGTGAACGAACTGCTGCATCCGGCCCTCGAGCACCGTCTCGGCCTGAAGGTTCCCTTCCCCGCCGGGCTTGGCGAGCTCCGGGGCATCCAGGCGATCGACAAGGTGATCGTGATCGACCAGAGCCCGATCGGCCGCACGCCGCGCTCCAATCCGGCCACCTACACGGGGGCCTTCGATCCGATCCGCCAGGTGTTCGCCGCCACGGTGGAGGCCAAGGCCCGCGGTTACCAGGTGGGCCAGTTCAGCTTCAACGTCAAGGGGGGGCGCTGTGAGGCCTGCAGCGGCCAGGGCGTGAACGTGATCGAGATGAACTTCCTGCCCGACGTGTACGTGCAGTGCGATGTCTGCAAGGGGGCGCGTTACAACCGCGAGACGCTGCAGGTCACCTACCGCGGCCACACGATCGCCGACGTGCTGGAGATGACGGTGGAGCAGGCCGCCGAGGTGTTCTCGGCCATTCCCCAGGCCGCCGATCGCCTGCGCACCCTGGTGGATGTGGGGCTCGGCTACATCAAGCTCGGCCAGCCGGCCCCCACCCTCTCCGGCGGTGAGGCCCAGCGGGTGAAGCTGGCCACCGAACTCTCCAAGCGGGCCACCGGCAAAACCCTTTATCTCATCGACGAACCCACCACCGGTCTGAGCTTCTACGACGTGCACAAACTGATGGACGTGATGCAGCGGCTGGTGGACAAGGGCAACTCGATCCTGGTGATCGAGCACAACTTGGATGTGATCCGCTGCGCCGACTGGCTGATCGATCTCGGCCCCGAAGGCGGCGACAAGGGTGGCGAGATCGTGGTGTGCGGCACGCCCGAGGAGGTGGCCGAGCATCCCACCAGCCACACGGGCCGCTATCTGCGGCAGGTGCTGGCGCAGCATCCACCTGAGGCGGTGGCGGCGTAAGTCATTTTCTTCTCATTCCTTAAGCCTGCGGACAATTGGGGCCGGAAGGACAGGGTGCACTGGAGGCAAAATATATACATTGGCTTGCGATATTTCTACTTTGTGATTAGAAAGGATTTGGATAAGTTTGGAAGGGCGCCTTGATCAACCCCAATGAAACACAATTTACATCTACTCTTGATCAGAGCAACCATCCACTGACAAAGTCTACTTCATCGAGAGATAGTATATCTTCCTGCGCTACTCATCGCCAGACTAATTATAGAAATAATCTTGAGCTTCGCGTCATTGGTATGATGAGAAGCGGTAATCATGCTGTGATTCAGTGGATTCAGCAGTAGCATCATGGCAAATCATTGGTCTTCCTGAATAACTTAAAACATGGTGATCATGATCCCTTCAAAGTTTATGAACAGCTTGAAGTTAGTGGCTTCGGTGACTCACCTAGTGGCGATGACCTGGTCACTTGCATGAAAGACGTCTTGATCTATTCGTACGAAGATTGTAAGTCTATTGAAGAGAATGCAATTGATTTACTTTCTAGTGTCTTTAATGAACAGTTTGAGAAGAATAAGGAGTTGTACCTTGGAAAAAGCAGGAAAAGAATGGATGTTTTTATCATTAGAGATCCCTTCAACTTTTTTGCAAGTCGTTTGACCATGATACGCAAGAATCCCATGGGAGGCTTGGATACTCTTAGTCAGGTTGTTGATAATTGGAAGCTTCTTGCTGACAAGGTTCTTTGCCTTCACCAATCCCCAACAGATCATCAAATTCCAATTCTATATAATCATTTTATACTTGATAAAGTTTACCAGCGGCGGTTGTCCCATCATCTTCATGGTGACTTTGTACCTGCATCTCTCCAGAAGATCTCTGGTTACGGTGGTGGAAGCTCATTCTCGACGACCTCACGCACGTTGTCTACCAAAGATGTTCTTTATAAGGCACATAAACTATTGAATTTCAAGCGATGGATGCAGATCAAGCATTACTGTAAGCGCTTTCAGGGTAATCAGCCAAGTTCTTTTCTTACACGCTGGAAAATGTTTGCGGCAGACCAAGAATAACGCCAGATCTTCCGTGATCCTGAGATTCTTAATTTGTCAGAAAAACTTTTCAGGGAGATTCCAGGGACTCGTAAATTTGTCAGTGAGATTCTTCGGGGTTGAGCTTATCCGTCCATCGGAATCGCCTGACGCTGACTTGGTCGCTCTGGGTGACGCGATGCAGCGGCTGGTTGACAACGGTGGGGAAATAGTGGAGTCTGGCACGCCGGGGGAGTTGGCGGCCGAGAAGGAGAGATCCCGAAGGGGGGGGCGAGCTGGGACGGTTCGTGTGGGGTTCGGAGGCAGTGGTATGGGTGTGTCTGCCGTCTCGGGGATGACATGTGAAGTGGTCTTTGCCATATTGAAAGTAGAGCGTTGTTTTGGTATGAGCCGTAATCCTGCCCAGGATTTCTTTACGTTCCTGCTTGGAGGCGGTTTGTTTGCAGGTGGAATTTTTCTTTTGTTGAATCAGGTGATGGTGTCATCCCTCGGTGGTATCGGTCTCGGTGGTTTTGGTCGATGGGGTGGGGGCTATCGCCCTGGCTTGAGATATGGCTATGGCGGAGGTTGGGGGATGCCTTCCCTGGGCGGCGTTTCGGGAGGCATGGGACTGTTGATGATCCCTTTGGGCATTGGTGTTGCCCTGCTGTTCATGAACGTCTTTCGCAAGATGGCATGGTTCATGATCATTGGCTCTTCTGCGGCTCTGATTGCTGGAATCCTGCACAGCATCAACATGCAATTCATGCCAACAACACTGTGGTCGCTTGTCACCATGATTGTGATGATAGGGTCGGGCGCGGGATTGATGTTCAAGTCACTTTACTCAGATCAGGATGAACGATCATCCAGATGAATCGGTTCAGGATGAGCTGAACGATCTTATTCGTGAGATGGAAGAATCCGATGGAGCAAAGGATCATTCGGAAAAAGCTGCACGCACCACACAGGACGCGTCTCACTTTGCTTCCATGTTGTTCTTTTTGTCCCTGGTCGGAATGATGTGTATGGGACTTGGTTTCTGGGTTGGCCAGTCAACTGCCAAGATCGCCCAGTCGCAGGGTTCCCTGTCCAGAGATCACTTGGTGTCTGCACAGCAGGGTTGGAGGGCTGAGGGATCCGGCGTTTTCTATCGTTGGTGCCGGGGGGAATGTCATGCTCCCAAGCTGTATGGGGGAGGAGTGAGTCAAGTGTTCGAAGTTCGCTGTGCGGATCGCCCATGTGGAGACCTTCACATGCGTTTCAATGTCCTGAATGCCCAGGGTCAACCCATTGATCAGATTGTGTTGAAGGAGAGGGGACTGCAGGGGGAACTGCGACGTTTCATCGTTGAAAGCCAGGATCAGGCTGCGGTTTCCATCGAACTGAGTGAATTCAACGCTCGCGCCCGGATCTGAGTCCCCGGTAAACCGCCACTCTTCTATGAGGTCTGGTTGAGCCAGCGCTTGCCCCTGCGCGTCACGGATTTCCCGGGGCTGTCGCTGCACCCCTGAGCCGAGGCGGTTGGCGATCCCGGGGAGCGTTTCGTGTCACGAGTTCATGACGATCGATGACGCTGCCCATGGTCGTCATCCCTCCCCAGTCCCATTCCGAGAGCTGGCGTTCCGGTGAGGAGAACGGCACGGCTGATTCGGTTCTCCGCCCTGTCCCATCCGTGCGCGCCCCGGTGGAACTCGCTAAAGGTGTGAGGTCCGCGCCCTGGCTCCGTCTTGGGTCTGTACGTCCTCCACCTCCATCTCCATGGTCTGTTCCGAGGCCGTGACCTGGAGCTCGGGCGTGATCCCGACACGGGCGGACAGACCACCTACGTGCTGGAGCTGGCCCGCAGCCTGGCGGCCCGTCCGGAGGTGGAGCGGGTGGAGGTGGTCACCCGGCTGATCCACGACCGCCGCGTTTCGGCCGACTACGCCCGCCCCACCGAGCCGATCGGCCCCGATGCCGTGATTCGGCGCTTCGCCTTCGGGCCCCGCCGCTACCTGCGCAAGGAACTGCTCTGGCCCCATCTCGACGAACTGGCCGACAGCCTGGCGGAGACGCTGCTGGCCCAGCCCCGCCTGCCGGACTGGATCCATGCCCACTACGCCGATGCCGGTTATGTGGGGGCCCTGCTGCGCCGCCGTCTGGGCATCCCGCTGGTGTTCACCGGCCATTCCCTCGGCCGGGAGAAACGGCGCCGGCTGATGGCCAGCGGCCTGGAGCCCGGCCAGATCGACCAGCAGTACGCCATGGCCCGGCGGATCGATGCCGAGGAACTGGCGTTGGCCCACAGCTCCCTGGTGGTCACCAGCACCGGCCAGGAGCGTGACGTGCAGTACGCCCGCTATGGGCGTTTCCGCCCTGAGTGCTCGCGTGTGATCCCCCCGGGGGTCGATGCCCATCAGTTCTTCCCGCCCCAGCCGTCCCGCCGCGACGCCGACCTGGTGGTGGAGTCCCTGATGCAGCCGTTCCTGAGGGAACCGGCCAAACCGCCGGTGCTCTCGATCTGCCGGGCCGATCATCGCAAGAACATTCCGGCCCTGGTGGAGGTGTTCGGCCGTTCCGATCACCTCCGCCAGCACCACAACCTGGTGCTGGTGCTGGGCTGTCGTTCCGATCCGCGCCAGCTGGAGAAGGCCCAGCGCGAGGTGTTCCAGCAGGTGTTCGAACTTGTGGATCGCTTCGATCTCTACGGCAAGGTGGCCTATCCCAAACAGCACGAGCGCGCCCAGATCCCTGAGATCTACCGCTGGGCGGCCCGGCGCCGGGGCGTGTTCGTCAACCCGGCGCTCACCGAGCCGTTCGGTCTCACCCTGCTGGAGGCGGCCGCCTGCGGGTTGCCGGTGGTGGCCACCGACGACGGGGGGCCGCGAGACATCCTCCAGCGCTGCGAGAACGGTCTGCTGGTGGACGTCTCCGACCTCGACGCCCTGCAGCAGGGGGTGGAGGAGAGCCTCCGCTCACCCGCCCGCTGGCAGACCTGGAGCACCAACGGCATCGAAGCCGTCAGCCGGCACTACAGCTGGGATGCCCACGTGCTCCAGTACCTCGGAGAGGTCACGGCGGCCCTCAGCTCCGCCGCTGCCCAGCGGCCTGCGCTCTGGTTCCGCCATGCCGCAGATCCGGCGGCAGCGGCAGCTCACCGCCGCCTGCTGGTGCTCGACCTCGACGCCTGTCTGGTTCGGCCCGATCCCGCCAGCCTCGGCGAACTCAGGCGGCGCCTGGAGGCCGATCCCCAGTTGGCGATCGGGGTGGCCACGGGCCGGGGATTCAAGTCGGCTCGGCTGCGCTTCGCCGAACTGGGCCTCCCGCATCCGGTGCTCTGGATCACCCGCACCGGCAGCGAGATCCACCTCGCCCAGGATGACGCCGAGGCCGACGCCGAAGAACCGCTCTATGCGCCCGATCCCCACTGGGAGCGCCACATCGCCCGTCACTGGGACCGGGCGGGGGTGGTGGCGGCCCTGGCCGAACTGGGGGATCGTCTGAGGCTCCAGGGGCCGGGCGACCAGGGCCCCTACAAGGTGAGCTACACCCTCGGCGAGGCTGATCAGAGCATCCTGCCTTCGGTGCGCCAGGCTCTGCATCACCGGGGTCTGCTGGCGCGGCCCCAGCTCTTCCAGCACTGGTATCTCGACGTCCTGCCCCTCACCGCCTCGAAGTCGGAAGCGATCCGCTACCTCGCCCTGCGCTGGAACCTGCCTCTGGGCAGCATCCTGGTGGAGGCGGCCCAGCAGGGCGATGGTGAGCTGCTGCGGGGCCTGCCCCTCGGTGTCGTGCCCGACGACCATGACCCTGCCCTTGAGAGCCTGCGGGGGCGGCGGCGGGTGTTCTTCGCTTCACGCCCCCAGGCCTGGGGACTGCTTGAGGGTCTCGACCATCACCGTTTCCTCAGGCCCGGCGGCGACAGCCGCTGAGCTGAGCGGCCGGCTTCAGGGCGTGGGTTCCTCGCCGCTGCCGGTGGGATGGGCCGTGTTGGTGTCGGGCATCCAGTAGCTGAGATCGTCCTGCCAGTAGAGGCGCCCCGGCAGCCGCGTGGTGCTCAGCTTGGTGCGGGCCATCGCCGTCAGCAGCTGGGTCATCTCGATCGGCGTCAGGTCCGTACGGATGTCCTCGCCGGCGATCTTCAGCAGCGCGGGCAGCTGGGCGAGGGTGGAGGGCTGGACGAGGCGCGTGAACACCTGGTTGATCACCAGCCGCTGCCGTTCCATCCGGCCCAGGTCGCCCGCCTCGTCGTGGCGGAAGCGCAGGAACCCGAGCAGGTCGTCGCCGCGCAGCACCTGGCGGCCGGGGTAGAGGTCGATGTAGAGGCCCTGGGCATTGTCCACGTAGTACATGCGCTTGGGTACGTCGACTTCGACCCCGCCGAGGGCGTTGGCCACCTTGGCCACCGCGTCGAGATCCACCCGCAGGTAGCGCTCCACCGGTTCACCCACCAGATGGCCCACCTCCCGCTTGGCGGCCTCGATGCCGCTGGTGGCGAGCAGGGCGTTGGCCTTCATCACCGGCTCTCCCGGCTGCTCCACGTAGGTGTCGCGGGGCACCTGGGTGATGCGGGTGATGCCGTCGCCGATCTGGACGGTGAACATCACATCGGTGTTCTCACCGACGTGATCGGTGCCCACCACCAGCACGCGGCGATTGCCGATCCCCAGCGGATCCAGCACGGCCGCCAGGCTCCTGGGGCCATTCAGCAGACCCGCCAGGGTGGCGGCACCATTGCGGGCCAGTTCGGGCAGCGGTCCGGCCAGGCCATAGCCCAGGCTCAGGCCCAGGGCGAAGCTCAGCAGGGCCGGCCGGCGCCGACGCGGTGGGGAGGGCTGGGAAGGGCGTCGTCGGCTCAGCAGATCGGGAACGGTTGTCAGGCCGGCCTTTGCCCCTGCCCGCCCGTTTCGATCCCGCGATCCTCGGCGCTGGGGGACATGGGACTGTGCCTGGCTCATGGTCGTTCCCACCGGGCCGCACCATAAGGCCCGAATCCTGCCGCTACCAGTGGGCTGCGCCGGTTTCAGGCGCTGGTCCTGACATGCACGCCGGCCGCGGCGGTATCCGCCCGCTCCCGTGCCTGGGCCAGGGTCTCGCCGCGGGCCAGGGCCACCCCCATGCGCCGGCCGGGGCGGGCATCGGGCTTGCCGAACAGCAGCACCTGGCTCTCGGGGACGGCCAGGGCCTGCTCCAGGCCCTCGTAGGTCACGGCGTCGGCGGCCTCCGCGGCCAGAATCACCCGGCTGGCGGCCGGTCCCAGGCTGCGGATCTCCGGGATCGGCAGGCCCAGCACCGCCCGCACATGCAGGTCGAATTCGCTCAGGTTCTGGCCCGCCAGCGTCACCAGCCCGGTGTCGTGGGGCCTGGGGGAGAGCTCCGAGAACACCACCTCCTCCTCACCCGGAGCGCCGCAGAGGAAGAACTCCACCCCGAACAGTCCGGCGCCGCCCAGGTCGTCGGTCACCGCCCGGGCCATGGTCTGGGCGGCGGCCAGCTGCGCCTCTCCGAGAACGGCCGGCTGCCAGCTGCACTGGTAGTCACCCCGCTCCTGCACATGGCCGATCGGCGGGCAGAACAGGGTCGGTCCCTGCCACTGCTTCACCGTGAGCAGGGTGATCTCCAGCTCGAAGCGCAGGAACTCCTCCACGATCACCCGCGCGCCGGTCCCCCGGGCCCCCGCCATGGCGGCCTCCCAGGCGGCGGCGACGCCCTCCGGGCCCTGCACCACGCTCTGGCCCTTGCCCGAGGAGCTCATCACCGGCTTCACCACCACCGGCCAACCCAGAGGCGCCGCCGCCGCCGCCAGGGCCTCGGCGCTCTCGGCGTAGGCGAACCGGGCCGTGCGCAGGCCCAGGCCGCCTGCCGCCAGGTCGCGGATGCGGTCGCGGTTCATCGTCACCGCCGTGGCCCGGGCGGTGGGAATCACGGTGATGCCCTCGGCCTCCAGCTCCGCCAGGGCATCCACCGCCAGCGCCTCGATCTCCGGAATCACCACATCGGGTCGGTGGCGGCGCACCACCGTGCGCAGCGCCTCCGCGTCGGTCATGGCGATCACCTCGGCGACATCGGCCACCTGCATCGCCGGCGCGCCGGGATAGCGGTCCACCGCGATCACGCGGCAGCCCAGGCGCTGGGCGGCGATGGCCACCTCCTTGCCCAGTTCACCGCTGCCCAGGAGCATCAGGGTGCGGGGGAAGGGGGTCGGGGTTGTCATGGGGAATCGGGCCGAACGCCGCCGTGATCCTCTCCCCTAGCGTGCCGCCGTCCCCGCTTCGCCCCCGTGCCCGCTCCCCTGCCGCTGGCCCTGCGTACCGCCGGCGACGCCGCCGAACTGCCGTTCGGCTGGGATGTGGCCGACCTGCAGCGCTGGACCCTGATCTACCTGGGGATCTCCTCGCTCGCCTTCGTGCTGGTGTGGGTGGTGGGCTATCTGCGGCGTCGTTGACGGGGCGCCCGCCTGCGCTCAGTGCTGGAGCAGGGTGAGCTGCCGTTCCGGCGGCTCCTCGCTCACGAAGCCGTAGGCCTCGAACACCGCCGGATCCGGATGGGTGATGTGCTGGCCGTCGGGATGGCGCTCAAGCAGGAACCCCTCGGCGGCCATGCGGCGCATCAGGGCCGCGGCCTCCTCGAACCGGGCTGCCATCGCGTCGAGGCTGGCGCAGTCGGCGGTCAGACCCGCCTCCTTCCAGGTGAAGTAGGCCATGGCAGTGGCGGCGGCAGGTGGGGGCTCAGGGCCGCAGGATCAGCCCCAGCACCACCAGTATCAGGCTGACGCCCCAGAAGGAGAGCACCACGCCCTGTTCGCTCAGGCCGCCGAGCTCGAAGTGGTGATGCAGCGGGGCCATGCGGAACAGGCGGCGTCCCTGGCCGTCGGCACCCTTGGTGGCCTTGAACACCCACACCTGCAGGATCACCGAAATGGATTCGGCCAGGAACACGCCGCCCATCAGCAGCAGGGGCCAGAGGCTGTTGCTGAGCAGCGCCACCGCCGAGAGGGCCGCTCCCATGGCCAGGGAGCCCGTGTCGCCCATGAACACCCGGGCCGGGTGGCGGTTCTGGCTGAGGAAGCCGAGCCAGCAGCCGGCCATGGCGGCACAGAAGCCGGCCAGGGCGGCATCGCCCCCATGGCCGCGCAGCATCAGCTGCAGACCCATGCCGGTGAACACCACGGCGCCGCAGCCGGCGGCCAGGCCGTCGAGGCCATCGGTGAGGTTGGTGGCGTTGCTCTCCGCCAGGAACACGAACAGCCCCAGGGGCCAGATCGCCAGCCCCAGCGGCAGCACCCAGCCGAAGGGCAGACCCACGTCGCCCGGGGTGCCGCCCCCCAGCCAGCCGCCCCACGCCGCCCACACCAGGAAGGCGAGGGCCGCCAGGGCCTGGAGCAGAAGCTTGCCGCGGGGGGTGAGGCCCGTGTTGGTCTGGCGGGTGAGGCTGCGCCAGTCGTCGACGGCCCCGATCGCCATGTAGGCCAGGGTGACGGCGGCCACGGCCGGCAGGCGGGGATCGGTGGGATCCAGCAGAGCCCCCACCAGCACCCCCACCGGCACCACCAGCAGGCCGCCCATGGTGGGGGTGCCCGCCTTGCTGAGGTGGGCCTGCGGACCCTCCTCACGGATCACCTGGCCAAGCTTCAGGCTGCGCAGGTGGGGCACGCCCCAGCGGGCGACGCCGGCGGCCACGGCCGCGGCCACCACCAGGGGGATGGTGAGGGCGGAATTGGCCACCAGGGCATCACTGGCCAGGCAGGCGAGCAGCACGATCGTCGCCAGCACCCCGGCCATGACGCGGCCGTCGATGCGGGCCGGTTGCTTGGGGCTGCCGGCGCCGGTGCCGCTGGAGCCTGCGGTGGGGGTTCCGGCCATGGGACTCAGGCGGGCGGGGGGATCAGTCCTCCCAGTCTTCCTCGGTCGCCTCGTCGGCCTGGTTGTAATCCTCCTTCTCGCCCATCAGCGCCGAGAGTTCCTCCTCCTCCACGGTGCTCACCTCGGTGCCGGCGGTGTCCTCGTCGGCCACGAGGCGGCCGCTGGCCTCCAGCAGGCTCAGCAGATCGGGTTCATCGCGCAGGGGAAGCACCGGCGCCGGCTCGTCGCGGCGGTAGCGGGTGAGGGAGGGGTTGACGGTATCGAGGATGCTCATGCGGGGCGTGACGGGGTGGACGGGACGGCACCCCGAGAAAGGCCGATCCGCCATCCTACGCCGTGGACTCCCCCCCCCCTTCCCCGATGTCTTCCGCCAAGCTCCGCCAGGTGGCCTGGGTGTGGGGCCTGTCCCTGGCCGTGGCCGCCGCGCTGGCGGCCGCCGGCGCCCGCTGGCCCCAGCCCCTGCCCCCCCGGGCCGATGCGGCTCTGGCGCTGGTGCTGCTGCCGCCCCTGGCCATGCTCCTCTGGATGCTCAGCCGGGGGCGGGAGGGTGACGGCTGGGGAGGAGAATCCCTCCGCACGAGAGAATCCGCACGAGCGGAACAGGAGACGCGCTGATGGGTCGGGCCAAGAAGGCGGTGCTGGCGTATTCGGGTGGTGTGGACACCAGCGTCTGCATTCCCTATCTGAAGCAGGAATGGGGCGTGGAGGAGGTGATCACCTTCGCCGCCGACCTCGGCCAGGGCGACGAACTGGAGCCGATCCGCCAGAAGGCCCTGGATTCCGGCGCCAGCCAGTCGATCGTGGGCGACCTGATCGAGCCGTTCATCACCGAGTTCGCCTTCCCGGCCATCCGCGCCAACGCCCTGTACGAAGGCCGCTATCCCCTCAGCACCGCCCTGGCGCGGCCGCTGATCGCCCGCCGGCTGGTGGAGGTGGCCCGGGAGGTGGGGGCCGATGCCGTGGCCCACGGCTGCACCGGCAAGGGCAACGATCAGGTGCGCTTCGACGTGGCGATCGGTTCCCTTGCACCGGACCTGAAGGTTCTCGCCCCGGCACGGGAGTGGGGCATGAGCCGGGAGCAGACGATCGCCTACGGCGAGCGCTGCGGCATCCCGGCGCCGGTGAGCAAGAAATCCCCCTATTCGATCGACCTCAACCTCCTGGGCCGCAGCATCGAGGCCGGGTCTCTCGAAGACCCGGATGTGGAGCCGCCTGAGGAGATCTATGCCCTCACCCGCTCGGTGGAGGCCGCCCCCGACAGCGCGCAGATCGTGGAGATCGGCTTCGCCCAGGGCAACCCGGTGAGCATCGACGGCGTGGCGCTCGATCCCGTGAGCCTGATCCGCCGGGCCAACGAACTTGCCGGTCTGCACGGCTTCGGCCGGCTCGACATGGTGGAGAACCGGGTGGTGGGCATCAAGAGCCGCGAGATCTACGAAACCCCCGGCCTGCTGCTGCTGATCAAGGCCCACCAGGAACTCGAGAGCCTCACCCTGGCTGCCGACGTGCAGCGCTACAAGCGCCAGATCGAGGCCAGCTGGGCCGATCTGGTGTATCAGGGCCTCTGGTACGGCCCGCTGAAGGAGGCCCTCGACGGCTTCCTCGACCGCACCCAGGCCAGCGTGAACGGCACGGTGCGGGTGAAGCTGCACAAGGGCAACGCCACCGTGATCGGCCGGCGCAGCACCGCCGACAGCCTCTACGTCCCCGACATGGCCACCTACGGCGCCGAGGACCGGTTCGACCACAAGGCGGCCGAAGGGTTCATCTACGTCTGGGGTCTGCCCACGCGGCTGTGGGCCGCATCCCGCCGGGGCCGCTGAGGCCCAGCGCGGAAGGGTGCGCGAACGGGTGAGGGGGTCAGGCCCCCCGCTGCTGGCGCAGCACCTGCCGCAGGCGGCGGCCCAGGCCCCAGCGCTCCTCGTTCGCGGGCGGCAGTCGGGGCCGCTCCACCGGAGCGGCGGGGCCGAGGGCGAACAGCCGATCGCGCAGGGCCTGGTTGTCGGCGAGCAGATGCTGCTGGTGCTCCAGCACCGCCTGCAGCCGCTGGCGGAACTTGCGCTCGAAGATCTCGGGCAGATCCTCGAGCATCTGGTGCAGGGCCTCGGCCTCATCGCGGGCGGCGGCCAGCTCCTGCTCCAGCTGCCGGATCCTGAGGGCGGCCTCCCGGGAGGACGACAGGGGATGCGGGGGCGGCGGGCTGGCAGGTGCCTCGTGCCGAGGGGTGCCCTCCGGTTCGCTGGACGCCATCGGTCGGGTCCCGGGCTGGACAGTGGCGTCGCCGGAGGCAACGACGCGCAGATGGGCGAAGTTCAGCGGTGGCGGCGGGGGCGGTGGAGTCCATGCCGAGGGGCCGCCGATCCGAGCCCTGCGTCGCCTGGTCTCATCGCCATCGCCGACCAGGTCGAGGATCGACTCGCCCATCCCATCCGACCGTAAAAGTTGTCGGACTCTAGCCGTGCCGTCGGGAGCTTCAACGCCCGACGGCAACGTGCTGGAGGGAGGGCGAGAGTCAGGCGCTGACCGCCTCGGCCGCGGCGGGCTCGCTGCTGGTCACCGGCACCGAGCGGGGAGCCGGCATCGGGCCGTCCTGCTTGACCGTGAGGTAGCGGATGACATCCTCGGAGAGGCGCATCGCGCGCTCCAGCGGGGCCACCTGCTGGCCGTCGCCGTCGTGGTTGAGCTGCACGTAGATGCCTTCGCGGTGCTTGGCGATCGGATAGGCCAGCCGGCGCTTGCCGCGCATCTGGGTGTCGAGCACCTGGCCGCCGGCTTCGATCACGATGTCGCGGTACTTGGCGACATGGGTTTCGACCTCCTCTTCCGGGATGTCCGGACGGAGGATGTACATCGTTTCGTAATAGGACTGCGTCATGGTCGCCTGAAGGACGGTGGCTGGCGGACGGGGTCCGGCAGCGACGGACTCAGCAACCTATCGCATGGCCGTTCCTGCTCCTGGGCCGGAGCACGGGATCAGAAGAGCTGCATCCGCACCGCCTCAGAGACGGTGGGGATGTCGGCCTCCTTGCCCCGCAGGCTCTGGATCACGGCGAACAGCACCAGCAGCAGGGCCCCCAGGAACACGGTGTTCTCGAGGGTGCGGACGGCGAAGTTGGGCCCAAGGGGAGCCAGGAGGATGCTGAAGGCCAGGCCCAGCAGCACCAGCACGATGTCGATCAGGATCGCCTGCAGGGCGTTGAAGCGGATCAGGTAGGGCACCCGGGGGTTGCGCACCACCGTGAGGAACAGCAGCAGGAACAGCACCAGGCCGCCGAAGGGGATCGCCTGCTGCAGCTGCAGCAGGGGGATGGCCGGCAGGACCGCCCACTGGAGCGGTGGGAACAGGCCGAACAGGGACCGGCCGAACTGCAGGGCGTCACTCCAGGGCAGCAGGTACACCAGGGCCGCCGCCAGCCGCTGCCAGATCGGTGGGTCCTGCATGGAGGGGAGCGGCCGGAGGGGTTGGGTCAGGCTAGGGGGATTGCAGCCGTGCCAGGGCCGCGGCCCGCATCCGCTCCACCGGCACCTCCGGCAGGCCGGTCCACAGCCGCAGGGAGGCGGCCCCCTGCTGCACCAGCATCTCGAGTCCGTCGAGGGTGGAGCAGCCCCGTTCCGCCGCCTCCCGCAGCAGCCGGCTGGGCCGCGGCGTGTAGATGAGGTCGTAGACGCAGGCGCCCGGCGCCAGGGCCGCCAGCTCCTCGGGCCGCAGCGGGCAGCGTTCGCTGGCGGCCGGGTCCTGGCTGGAGGCCATGCCCACCGGGGTGGTGTTCACCACCAGGTCGGCGGCCGCCAGGGCCTCGATCAGGGCAGGCCCGTCGTCCCAGCCCAGGGCTTCCGGGGCTGCGACTTCACCGGCGAACTCCGCCACGAACGCCCGCAGGGCCTCGGGCCGGCGCCCGGCCACCTGCACCGCGGCCAGTCCCCGATCGATCAGGCCGGCCACCACGGCCCGGGCGCTGCCGCCGCAGCCCAGCACCACCGCCCGCCGCCCGCCGCCCGCCAGGCCCTGCTCGCGCAGGGGCGCCAGGAAGCCCTCCACATCCGTGTTGGTGCCCCACCAGCCCCCCTCGGCCCGGCGCACCAGGGTGTTCACGGCCCCCAGCCGCTGCGCCAGGGGGCTGCGGTCGGCGCAGAGGGCGGCCACCGCCTGCTTGTGGGGCAGGGTGACGTTGAGGCCGCGGCAGTCGAGCGCCTCGAGCGCCCGCACCACGCCCGCCAGTTCCGGGGCCGGGGCGGGCAGGGCCAGGTAGACCCAGTCGAGGCCCAGCTCCTGCAGGGCGGCGTTGTGCATCGCCGGCGAGAGCGAGTGCCGCACCGGATCGCCCAGCACGCCCACTAGGGCGGTGGAACCGGAGATCGCCGGGCGGCCGGACGGGGCGGCGGGCATGGTCACGGGCGGGAACGGTCCGCCAGACCGTAGGCCACGACTGGCTTCTGCCGGCTCAGCCGGCCAGCAACGGTTCGGGAACCACCCCTCGCCGGCATGCGGGACTGCTGCGGAAGATGACCTCAGTCCGCATTCATCCACTCTGGAGGTGGGAACCCATGGGCAAGGTCGTCGGTATTGACCTCGGCACCACGAACAGCTGCGTCGCCGTGATGGAGGGCGGCAAGCCCACGGTGATCGCCAACGCCGAAGGGTTCCGCACGACCCCCTCGGTGGTGGCCTTCACCAAGAATCAGGACAAGCTGGTGGGTCAGATCGCCAAGCGTCAGGCGGTCATGAACCCCGAGAACACCTTCTATTCCGTGAAGCGCTTCATCGGCCGTCGGGTCGACGAGGTGAACGAGGAGTCGAAGGAAGTGAGCTATGGCGTCGAGAAGGCCGGCGCCAACGTGAAGGTGAAATGCCCGGTGCTGAACAAGCAGTTCGCCCCCGAGGAGATCTCGGCCGAGGTGCTGCGCAAGCTGGCCGAGGATGCCGGCAAGTACCTGGGTGAAACCGTCACCCAGGCGGTGATCACGGTTCCGGCCTACTTCAACGACTCCCAGCGGCAGGCCACCAAGGACGCCGGCAAGATCGCCGGCCTCGAGGTGCTGCGCATCATCAACGAGCCCACCGCGGCGGCGCTGGCCTATGGCCTCGACAAGAAGAGCAACGAGCGCATCCTGGTGTTCGACCTCGGCGGCGGCACCTTCGACGTTTCGGTGCTGGAGGTGGGCGACGGCGTGTTCGAGGTGCTCTCCACCAGCGGTGACACCCACCTCGGCGGCGACGACTTCGACAAGGTGATCGTCGACTATCTGGCCGACACCTTCAAGGCCAACGAAGGGATCGACCTGCGCCAGGACAAGCAGGCCCTGCAGCGCCTCACCGAGGCCGCCGAGAAGGCCAAGATCGAGCTCTCCAGCGCCACCCAGAGCGAGATCAACCTGCCCTTCATCACCGCCACGCCGGAGGGCCCCAAGCACCTCGACCTCACCCTCACCCGGGCCAAGTTCGAGGAGCTGGCCTCCTCCCTGATCGACCGCTGCAAGGTGCCGGTGGAGCAGGCGCTCAAGGACGCCAAGCTCTCCGCCAGCGAGCTCGACGAGATCGTGATGGTGGGTGGTTCCACCCGCATCCCGGCCGTTCTGGAGCTGGTGAAGCGCGTCACCGGCAAGGACCCCAACCAGACCGTCAACCCCGACGAGGTGGTGGCGGTGGGCGCCGCGATCCAGGGCGGCGTCCTCGCCGGTGAGGTCAAGGACATCCTGCTGCTCGACGTCACCCCGCTGTCGCTCGGCGTGGAGACCCTGGGCGGCGTGATGACCAAGATGATCAGCCGCAACACCACGATCCCCACCAAGAAGACCGAGGTGTATTCCACCGCGGTCGACGGCCAGACCAACGTGGAGATCCACGTGCTGCAGGGCGAGCGCGAGATGGCCAGCGACAACAAGTCGCTCGGCACCTTCCGTCTCGACGGCATCCCGCCGGCTCCCCGGGGCGTGCCCCAGATCGAGGTCACCTTCGACATCGACGCCAACGGCATCCTCAGCGTCACCGCCAAGGACAAGGGCAGCGGCAAGGAGCAGAGCATCTCGATCACCGGGGCCTCCACCCTCAGCGACAACGAGGTGGAGCGGATGGTGAAGGACGCCGAGGCGAACGCCGCGGCCGACAAGGAGAAGCGCGAGAAGATCGACCTCAAGAACCAGGCGGAAACCCTGATCTATCAGGCCGAGAAGCAACTCTCCGAGCTCGGCGACAAGGTGGGTGCCGAGGACAAGGCCAAGGTGGAGGGCTTCACCAAGGACCTCAAGGAGGCCGTGGAGAAGGACGACACCGCCATGATCCGCAGCACCCTCGAGCAGCTGCAGCAGGCCCTCTATGCCGCCGGTGCCGCCGTGTACCAGCAGGCCGGAGCCGAGGCCGGCGGCGCCGAAGCCGCCACCCCGGGTGGCAACGGCAATGCCGGTCCCGCCGCCGACGACGTCATCGACGCCGAGTTCACCGAGAGCAAGTGAGGCCCGGGCCCCCCCCGGCGGCCACCGCTGCTTCAGCTCCCTCAAGCCCTCCGTTCAGGGGGGCTTTTTTTATGCCTGCTCCACCTGCTCCACCACCCATTCGGCGCTGGCGGGGGCCAGCAGCACCCCGTTGCGGTAGTGGCCGGTGGCCAGCAGCAGGCCCGGGGCCAGGAGCTCCAGCAGCGGAGCCGGCCGGCCCACCGGGCGGGGCCTGATCCCCTGCCACTGCCGCAGCACCCGGGCCCGGGCCAGCCAGGCGGGGGCGTCGCCGTGGAGATGGCGCAGGGCCTCGAGCTGCGCAGGGTCGGGCCGGATGCCGGGCTCCAGGGTGGCCCCGAGCCAGAGGCGGCGACCGCCGGGGAGATCCGGCCGGGGAATCAGGTTGCAGCCGCGCCAGGCCACAACCCCCGGCCAGGGTGCCGCGGCGGGTCCGTGGTCCGGCACTGGGCGCTCCGTCGGCAGCTCCAGCTCCAGGGCCTGCCCCAGCACCGGCTCCAGCGGCTGGTGGAAGCCCAGCGGCTCCAGCAGCGGCAGGGCGTCGATCCCGCCGGTCACCACGACCCAGTCGGCCTCCAGCGGATCGCCGGCGGCGCGCCGGACCCGCCAGCCCCCCGATGTCAGGGGTTCGAGCCCCACGGCCCGATCGGCGCAGGCCTCCACGCCGGCTGCCAGGCCATCGGCAAGGAAGGCGCTGATCGCCGCCGCCGGATCCAGCTGGCCGTCGAGCGGCGAGAACAGTCCCACCCGGGCACCGGCCGGCAGGGAAGGCTCCAGATCCCCGAGCCGCTGCGGCTCCCACAGCTCCAGGCGAAAGCCCCGCGCCTGCCGCTCCAGCGCCAGCCCCCGCAGCCGCCCCTCCTCCGCCGCATCGGCCGCCAGCAGCAGCAGGCCGGCGCGGTGGGGGACCCGCCGGCCGCGGCCCTCCAGCTCCCGGATCCAGTCCTGCCAGAGCGTCAGGCTGCGCTGCCGCAGCCGCCAGCCGCGCCCGGAGCTGCGGTGGAACACCTGGCCCATCAGCACACCGAGGGCCGCCCGGGATCCGCCGCCCCCGCTCCCGCTCCCGTGGCCGCCGGGATCGAGCAGCTGCACCCGGTGGCCCCGACGCCGCAGCGCCCAGGCGGTGCAGGCGCCCAGAAGAGAGCCCCCCACCACGAGAACCGTGCGGGGGGCGGCGGGGGGTGAGCTGATCAAGGAGGGCGGGGGCGGAGAGGGAGCCCCGGGTCAGACCTGCTTGAGGGCCACCTTCACGTCGTCGGGCAGCACCTGGGCGTAGAGGCCGAAGCTGCTGGCAACCTTGATGTAGGCCTTGCGCAGGGCCTCGCCGTCCTGGAGGCGTGCGGCCTCATCCAGCTCGGCCATGGCGTTCTTGAGGTTGGCGGCGAGCTTCTCGGCCTCGGGGCGGTCGGCGGGCAGGAGGCGCTGGTTGATATAGAGCATCTCGCGGCCCACTTCCTGCATGGGGCCGTGGATCAGGTTGCGGGTGAAGGTCCAGTCGCGGTTGTTGACCAGGTTCGCCAGTTCTGGCAGACGGTCGCGGGCGCTGAGGAAACCTTCCGCCTGACGGGTGATGATCTCCAGATCGGCGGCGCTGATCACCGGGGGCTTGGGCGGTTCGCCGCTGCAGGCGGCCAGCCCGACGCTGAGCACCAGGGCGATGCCGAGCACCAGCAGGCGCCGGCAGGCGGCGATCACGCTGCCCAGGGAGGCGCGCGGGGAGGAAGAAAGCGAGGCGACGGCCATGGCGGGCGGCGTTCCGGCGGGGCACACGGCCTGATGGTACCGGCGTCCTGGGGCGCTACCCGGGCACTGTGACCGCTCGCAACAGCGTCGCCGGGGCGGCTAAAACGTAGTGACTATGAGTTAGTGCCATGCGTCTCGCCACCCTTCCCCTCCGTTCGATCCACTGCCGCGTGCGCCGCGCCACCCCCGAGGTGCTGCGCCTCCACATGCTCTGAGGCCCGCCGGGGTTCACAATGCCCGTTGGCCCGCTCACTGGCATGCGCTCCCCCACCGCGATCCTGCAGGTGATCTGCCCCGATCGTCCGGGCCTGGTGAGCGAGCTCTCCGGCTGGGTGGCGGCCAACGGCGGCAACATCGTCCATGCCGACCACCACACCGATGCCGGCGCCGGCGTGTTCCTGAGCCGGATCGAATGGGAGCTGGAGGGCTTCGGCCTGCCCCGCGAGGCCCTGGCCCCGGCGGTGGAGGCGCTGGCGTCGCGGCTGAGCGGCTCGGGGGAGCTGCATTTCTCCGATGCCATCCCGCGGGTGGCGATCTTCGTGAGCCGACAGTCGCACTGCCTGGTGGATCTGCTCTGGCGCACCCGGGCCGGGGAACTGCCGATGGAGGTGCCGCTGGTGATCTCCAACCACCCGGATCTGCGCCACGACGCCGAGGCCTTCGGCGCCCGCTTCGTGCACCTGCCGGTGAACGCCGAGACCCGCCCGGAGGTGGAGCAGCAGCAGCTGGCCCTGCTGCGTGAGCACGGCATCGAACTGGCGATCCTGGCCAAGTACATGCAGGTGCTCAGCCCCGCCTTCCTGGAGTCCTTCGGGCCGGTGATCAACATTCACCACTCGTTCCTGCCGGCGTTCCAGGGGGCGCAGCCTTACCACCGGGCCTGGGACCGGGGCGTGAAGCTGATCGGCGCCACCGCCCACTTCGTGACCGAGGAGCTGGATGCCGGCCCGATCATCGAGCAGGCCACGGTGCATGTGAGCCACCGCGACGAGGTGGAGGACCTGATCCGCAAAGGACGCGACACCGAACGGCTGGCCCTGGCCCGGGCCGTGCGGCTGGTGCTGCGCCGTCAGGTGATGGTGTATCGCGGGCGCACCGCGGTGTTCGACTGAGGCCGGGCCCCTTGTTCCGCCTCCGGCCCCTGCCTTCCGTCGCCGCTCTGGACCTGCGCCTCCGGCAGCACCGTGCGCCGGAGGCCTCGCCGCTGGGCTGGCGCTGTTTCCAGCTGGGCCTGCTGCTGCTGGCGAGCAGCGCCTTCCTGGGCGGGCTGCTGCTGTTCGTCGCGCTGGTGCAGGGCTGCCGCCAGCGGCCGCCGCTGCTGCAGGACCCGCTGAACCGGGTGCTGCTGGTGGTGAGCGTGCTGATGGTGCTGGGCTGCTTCGGGGCCGAGAGCGGCTGGCTGGCCTGGGTGGGGCTGGCCAACTGGCTGCCGTTCTTCGTGGGCTTCTGGGCCTTTCAGCCCTACCTGGCCACCGCCGCCGCCCGTCGCCGGGCAGGCCTGGCGCTGCTGGCGGGCACGGTGCCGGTGGTGGTCACGGGCCTCGGCCAGCTGTGGGCAGGCTGGCACGGACCCTTCGAGCAGCTGGGGGGGCTGATCATCTGGCACCTTCACCCGGGCGGCAAACCCGAGGGCCGTCTGGCGGGACTGTTCGACTACGCCAACATCGCCGGCTCCTGGCTGGCGCTGGCCTGGCCCTTCGCCCTGGCCGCCCTGCTCCAGCCAGGGCTGCGCCTGCGCGGGCGCCTCACCGTGGCGCTGATCGCCCTCGCGGTGGCGGTGGCCGTGTTCCTCACCGACTCGCGCAACGCCTGGGGGGCGCTGGTGCTGGCGCTGCCGCTGGTGGCGGGCCCGGCGAGTTGGGTGTGGCTGCTGCCGCTGCTGCTGCCCGTGCTGCTGCTGATCACCCTGGCCTCGGTCACCTGGGTGCCGGCGGCGCTGCAGGTGCCGGCGCGCAGCGTGGTGCCGGAGGTGATCTGGGGACGGCTGAGCGATCTGGCCTTTGCGGGGGAGCGTCCGCTGGCGATCACCCGGCTGGCGCAGTGGCAGGTGGCCCTGGGCCTGGCGGCGGAACGCCCCTGGCTCGGCTGGGGGGCCGCGGCTTTCAGCCTCATCTATCCGAAGCGCACGGGCCACTGGCACGGCCATCCCCACAACCTGCCGATCGACCTGGCGGTGAGCCACGGCCTGCCGGTGGCCGTGCTGGTGGTGGGGCTGGTGCTGTGGCTGCTGGTCCGCGCCCAGCGCCGGGGCATGGCCACCGGCTGCCTGTGGGACCGGGCCTGGTGGACCTCCGCGCTGGTGCTGGTGACGCTGCACGCGACCGACATGCCCTTCTACGACAGCCGCATCAACGTGGCTGGCTGGGTGCTGCTCGCCGGTCTGCGGGTGGTTCGCTGAGTGGCTGCGGCTGGCCGAGGGCGAGGGCTTCGCGGCGATGGCGGGCCAGGGTGTCGCGGGGCAGGGGCCCGGCCAGGTGATCCCAGGGCAGGGGGCGGTCCTCCTTCCAGGTGGCATGGATCACCTCCTCCCAAGGCGGCGGCGGTGGCAGGTCGGCCGGTGCGCCCGCGCCGAGGTCGCCGGCTTCGCCGTCGCGCACGGCGCGGTAGGCCCTCTTCCATCCGCCCAGGCTCTCCTGGCTGCCGCGCACGGCGACGATCACCGGGGCCAGGCGCCGATCGCCGCGGGAGATCAGGGCCTGGATCACGCTCCAGCCGTAGCTCTCGGGGCGCAGTTCGATGCCCTTCGGCTTGAGCCGCTTGGCGAGCAGCTTCAGGCGTTTCTCCGCTTCCGGCCGCACGCCCTCCCACTGGAAGGGGGTGTGGGCCTTGGGCACGAAGGTGCTCACCCCCAGCGAGAGGCGCAGGCCGGGCACGGCCTTGCGCAAGGCCAGGAGCAGCTCGGCGGTGGCCTCCACATCGGCCTCCTCCTCCGTGGGCAGGCCCACCATCCCGTAGAGCTTGAGGCCGCTGAGGCCGCCGTCCCTGGCGTGGCGGGCGGCGGCCTCGATCTCGGCGCGCGCGAGCTTCTTGTTCACCACCTCCCGCAGGCGATCGCTGCCGCTTTCGATCGCGATCGTGAGCGAGCGGCTGCCGCGCTTCGCCAGGATCCGGCCGAGCTGGGGCGTCACGGTGCCGGCGCGCACGGAGCTGACGCTGACGCGGGTGTCGTCGAAGCGGTCGGCGTCGAGCCAGTGCAGCAGGTCGGCGAACTCGGGGTGCTGGGTGACCGAGGCGCCGAGCAGGCCCAGCCGGGGGGTGACCGCGAGTCCCTTCTCCACCGCCGGGATCAGGCTGCGCTCCAGCGAGGGGGTGCGGAAGGGCAGGGTGAGGTAGCTGGCCAGGCAGAAGCGGCAGAGCTCGGGGCAGCTGCGCACCACTTCCACCATGTGGATCGAGGGCCAGGCGGCCTCGGGCGTGATCACGGTGGAGTGGGTGAGGCTCTCGCCCCGCCAGGTCTGCTTGCTCACCGTGGCCGGCACCGTGGCGTCGACCGGGTGGATCCGTATCAGGGTTCCATCGACGTCGTAGCGGGGCACATAGAGGGCCGGCACATAGACCCCCTCCACCTGCGCCAGGGCCCGCAGCCGCTCGGGCCGGGGCAGGTGGCGGCAGGCCTGGAGGGCATCAAGGAAGGCGGGCAGCAGCCGCTCGCCATCGCCGAGCAGCACCGCATCGAGGAACGGCGCCAGCGGTTCCGGGTTCGCCGTGAGCACAGGGCCGCCGCCGAACACGATCGGATCGCCGTCGCCGCGCTGGTGGCTCCAGCGGGGGATGCGCTGGCCGTCGAGCAGGTCGAGCAGCACGGGCCCGTCGAGCTCCCAGCTGAGCGAGAGCCCGAACAGATCGAGGGCGGGCCCGCGGCCGCGGCTGGACCCGTGGGGTGGATCGCCGGCGTCGGTGAACAGGCGGCGCACGTCGACATCCGTCCGGCGGGCCAGGGTGGCCCACACCACCTGGAAGCCGAGGCTGGTGATGCCCACGGCGTAGGTGCTGGGAAAGGCCAGCACCGCCCGCAGGGCACCGGCCTCCGGCACGGCGGGTTCGAACAGCAGGGTTTCCTGGTTCAGGGGGTGGGGCGGCAGGGGGCCAGGACGTCCTTCATCTTGCTGGTGCGCCGGTCGGGGGCGTCGGGGGCACGGGGGCGCTGATCCCGAGGTCGTGGCGCTGACATTCGATTTTGCGTGGGGGCGATTCTGCTTTGCCCGCTTTTCTGCCTGTCGTGGCAGCGTGTGGCGTTTCCCGGGATCCGCCCAGTAAGCATTAGATATACAAAATGGCGGATATGTCAATGACAGACTCGAGGTGTATCATCGGTGTTGTGGCGGATTTCCGGAATGGCTCGAGTATTCAGGGTGAACAATTGGGCCACCTCTTTCGCCATGTGTTCGACCAGTGGTGACTGGTGTAATTGCGGCAGAAATGTACTTGAATTGTCTCCTCGTGCTGACTACAGCGGCAATCCCGAAAGCGTGCAAGCTGGGAGACCTTTGCAAAAGCCTGTCGTCCGATGCGTGAATTGTTGTCCATGCACGCAGTAAGTCTATCGATTCAGCTGTCGGAGTGATCCGAGGTGAATTGGCCGCCTCCATGCGACTTGGTTTCAACGCAGATATATCTTCGAGAGCAAGAGTGGGAGGATTTGCCTCGACTTCAAAGGTTTTCGCGCTGCTTGCCCAGTCTGCATGAGGTTATCCTGGTGATCCGGCCCGATTGGAGGATGTTGAGGTGGTGAGCAATCGCACTGTGCTCATCTCTCAAGGTTTTGTGGCTGTCCAGCAACGCCATAGACCTGAGTCGCCACCGTATGGCCATCTATTGGCGTATGACTAGCTGCGGCCAGGTGATGGTGAGTCTCAGACCGACGGTACTGCTTGCAAATCGCGAGGTGACACCTTGAAAGCGGTTGTTCAGCGCGACTACGGCTCTCCAGATGTCCTGGAGCTGATGGACATCGACAAGCCGATGGTCGGTGACGACGAGGTGCTCGTGCGTGTGCGCGCGGCTGCGCTGAACCCTTCTGACTGGGCAGCTGTTCATGGTGTGCCCTACATCGTCCGCCTGGCCTTTGGGCTACGCAGACCGAGGCTCGCCGTTCGCGGCTCGGACATGGCGGGAACCGTCGCTGCTGTCGGCACGAACGTCACCGGTCTGCGGGTCGGAGACGAGGTCTTCGGCCGTGGCGTCGGCACGTTCGCCGAGTACGCGGCTGCCCCCGTGCAGCTCCTGGTGACCAAGCCGGCGACCATCACCTTCGAGCAGGCTGCCGGCGTTCCGATGTCCGGGCTCACCGCTCTCCAGGCGCTGCGGGACGCCGGTGGCATTCAGCACGGGCAGAAGGTGCTGATCGTTGGCGCCGGCGGAGGCGTCGGCACGTTTGCGGTGCAGATCGCCAAGGCGTTCGGCGCCGAAGTGACGGCCGTGTGCAGTCCGTCGAAGCAGGCGCTGGTGCGATCCATCGGCGCCGACCACGTCATCGACTACACGCAGGACGACTTCACCCAGGCTGAGAAGCGCTATGACCTTGTGCTTGACAATGTTCTACGGCATTCGTTGTCGGACCTCCTGCGAGTGCTGAACCGCAAGGGAACGCTGGTGCCCAACGGCGGTCAGTTCCACAAGCGCTGGTTGGGCAGCGCCGGAGTCCTCCTGATCAAGGCACCCCTGCTCTCGAAGGTCGTGCCACAGCGGATTCGCGTGTGCTCGGAACACCCCAATCAGGCCGACCTCCTGTTCCTGAGAGAGTTGCTGGATGCCGGGACGCTCAATCCCGTCGTTGGCGGGACTTACCCTCTCGGCCAGGCTCGTGAGGCGATGGTCCACTTCGGCGAGGGACACGCTGAAGGGAAGGTCGTCATCACCGTCTGAGATGGAGACGGCCCCGCTCAGCTGATCTGCTTCTGAATCTTGCCCAGATAGGCCGCCATCATGTGGTCGCTGATCAGGGTGGTGAAACCCTCCTGGCTCTGGGGGCCGCTCTGGCGGCGCAGTCGCTCCTGCAGTGGTGCGAATTCGGCTTCGCTGAGCATGGTGCTGCTGCCGCCCGCGGCGCTGCTGAGGGCCGCTTCCAGAGCGGCACCGCCACGGACCAGCCGGCCTTTGCTGTCGAAGTAGAGCAGGTGGCCGGCGTGGCGGTAGCCGGGCGGCACCCGCGGCACGATGTCGGAGTCGTTCACCAGGCGGTGGTAACGGCCTGCCAGGGCATCGGCCAGCTGGTCGAGGGCACTGCCGCGGGCCACGGCCGGCTGGCCGTAGGTGTAGAGAGCTCTGAGGGGGCGGCTGGGGGCCCAGGTGGCGGCGGCCAGGGCGGCGATCGCCCCGCCCAGGCTGTGGCCCGTCACCAGCAGGGGCAGCTGGCTGTGGGGCGCCATCAGTCGTTCCAGCTGAGCCCGGAGGGCCTCGAACTGATCCCAGAAGCCGGCGTGCACCGAGCCGCTCAGCTCGTCCACCACCTTCGGGGTCACCTTGAGGTTGCTGAGCCAGTCGGCGGTGCTCTCGGTGCCGCGGAAACACACCAGCACCAGATCAGCACTGGCGGCCAGGAAGCCCTGGGCCGCGCCCTGCTCCACGAAGTCACAGCTGCGGAAGCCCCAGTCCCGGGCCTGGCGTTCCACCTCCGCTTCCGTTCTGTACACCAGTTCACTGGCCCGGCCCAGCGACAGGGCCGTGGGCCAGCTGAACACCGGGCTGCTCAGAGAGCTGAGCGTGAAGGGGCCGGGGGGCTGGGCCGGTGCTGCCGTCTGGCCCCCGCGGCCGAACAGCCCCCAGCCCTCCTCAGCGGCCACTGCTGGCTGGCTCACCTCGGTCGGGCTGCTGCCGATGGTGGGCATCCCGAAGCTCACACTCACCTGCAGGGGGATGGTCCAGGTGGCTGAGGCGGCAGCGGTCGGGGCGCTGGTCGTCTCCAGTTGGGGCCCCCGGTGCTCCTCGACTGGCGCCGGGGTCGGTGCCGGCGCCGGCTCGGGCTCCCTGGCGGCGGGGGGCTGCGCCGCCAGCAGCGACTGCCTCAGGGCTTCGGCCGCCGGCGGCAGCGGCTGGCTCCGGATGTGCCGCACCAGCCGGCTCGCGCGCACCCCCTCATTCGCCTCCCAGGCGATGCGCTGTTCCCCCATCCACTCCTCCCAGACACGCCCGTCGCTCGTGATCACCTCCCCGCGTGCGTTGCGCTTCGGCACGCCGGAATGGTGCAGGGCCACCACCTCCCACTGGTCGTTGAACACGGGGGAGCCGGAGGAGCCAGGGTCGGTGTCGGTGCGGTAGTGGAGGAAGAGTTCCAGCTCATCGACCACCTGGTTGTTGCGGATCGCCAGCTGTTTCGGCTCACCGTTCGGGTGCTGGATGATGTTCACCGTCTCTCCCACCAGCAGCTTGCCGGTCTCTTCGATCAGGGGAAGCCAGCCGTAGGCGGCCAGGTCGCCGTCGTCGGCAACGGCTACAAGGCTGTAATCCAGCTCCTCGCTGGTGAGGAACAGGTCCTGGGGCACGAGCGCGAAGCATTGCGTGGCCTGGAGCTCGCCGCTGGCCCCCTCCTGGTAATTGAACTCCACTTTGGAGTGACGGGCTTGATCAGGGTCACTCAGCACATGGTGGTTGGTGAGCAGCAGCCGCGGTGCCACCAGGAAGCCGGTGCCGAAGCCCTGGCGGTCGCCGGCCCCATCGCTGATGTGGACCCGCCCGACGGCCCGGGCCACCTGCAGACCCTGCTCGAAGAACCGCAGTCCCATCAGGTCGTTGGTGTCGAGCACCCGTTCCAGGGCCCGCGGAAATGCCGCCGGCGTGGCACCCGGTCCCTGGGGATCGAAGTGCAGCCCTTCCCGCCGCAGGGTTTCCACCCGTTCCGGATCCGCGTGCAGCCGTCGCAGGCGCTTGCGGATCAGGTCGGGGGTATTGGCGGCGATACCCAGGATGTCGTGGGCATCGATGCGCGCGATGTTGACATTCCGCTCGGCGGCCCGCTCGCGGTAACGCTGTTCGGTATCGGTGACCTCCCGGAGGATCGACATTGCCACAGGAAACCCTTCGGGCACCCTAAGGACAACCCAACGGCCCGTCAGCCCGCCAGCACCTCTGCCTCTCCCTCAAGGGTCCGATGGTGTCCACAGAGAGCGACAAGATTCATGCCTGCCGAGACTGTCAGGCAACTTGTCAGCTTGACTGTGAGGCAACGTCTCAGGCAAAGGTGTTTCAACTGGGAACTTGATCAGCAACAAAGCTCCGCAAGCCCCTGGCACCCCGCCAACAAGACGC
>JANWUS010000010.1 GCA_024958715.1 Cyanobium sp. FGCU52
GCTTTCAGGCATGGAGTCCTGCGACGGAGCGTCCTGCCCCCTGAACGCATACCAAGCGAAAGCGGAATCAGATGCTGATGCCCGTCCGCATACAGACGATCAGATGAGTGCGATTGTCCACGTGCGAGTGCTGCGTAGTCGTCCAGAGTTGCCAGGAAAAGAGTAGCTTCTTCATTTCAATATAGTCCTGAGGCAATTGATTATTTCAGGGCTTCTGGAGATGGCTGGCAAGCTCTTCTGGATGCTGCTCTCAAGTAATATATTAAAGCTCACTCAACTGGCGATGCAAAGGAGGCCTAACATCAAGATTCAGAAGACGGGAGCGAATGGTGACGACAATGCCAATGCCATGGCCCGCTTCTGATCTTGAGCGTTACCCCTACGAGTGCAGCCGCAATTCTTAACGTCCTGCGCCCGACGAAAGACCGCCTCTATTGGCCAGATTGAGATGTCGACTGGTCTGTTGCGTCTACCCGCCATCCTGAGGGATGTCCCCTGAGGGCAAAGAGCACCTTCCAACCACGCCGTTCACCGGATCCGCCTCCGAAAACTCTCTGATCCCACCGAGCAGATGGAGGCCTTACTCTCGGCAACCAGGTGATGGCAAGCGATCGAGGGGCTTCGGTGGGCGGTGTGGGCAAAACCAGGCGCGCCGAGCCGACCAGCCCGCTGCTCGCCCCCATCGAAGCCTGGTTCGCCCGACAGGGCTGGACGCCGTTGCCCTTCCAGCGGCAGGCGTGGGAGGCCTATCTGGCGGGCGAGAGCGGCCTGATCCAGGTGCCCACCGGCTCCGGCAAAACCTATGCGGCCGTGATGGGGCCGATCGCCGAGGTGCTGGCGGACACCGACTGGAGCCCAGAGCAACCCGGCACCTCACCCAAGGGCCTGCGTCTGCTCTACCTCACCCCCCTGCGGGCCCTCAGCCGCGACCTGGCTCTGGCGATCCAGGCGCCGATCGAGGCCATGGGCTGGCCGCTGAAGCTGGCCATCCGCAACGGCGACACCTCCAGCCATGAGCGCACCAAGCAGCTGCGCACGCCGCCCCAGATCCTGATCACCACCCCCGAATCCCTCAGCCTGCTGCTGGCCAACGCCAAGGCACAGGAACTGTTCGGTTCGCTGCAGGCGGTGGTGCTCGATGAGTGGCATGAGCTGATGGGCAGCAAGCGCGGCGTGCAGGCCGAGCTCTGCCTCGGCTGGCTGCGGGCGCTGCGACCCAACCTGCGCACCTGGGCGATCAGCGCCACGATCGGCAACCTTGAGGAGGCGGCCCGGGCGGCGATCGGAAACCAGCCGTCCGTGCGTCAACCCCGCATCATCACCGCCGACATCGAGCGCAAGACAGCGATCCGCAGCCTGCTGCCCGAGCAGATCGACGGCTTCCCCTGGGCCGGCCACCTCGGCCTGCGCATGTACGAGGAACTGGTGGCAGCCCTCGATCCCGCGGTGGCGACCCTGCTGTTCACCAACACCCGCAACCAGGCCGAACGCTGGCACCAGTGCCTGCGCTATGCCTGCCCGGAGATGGAGGACGCCCTGGCGCTGCACCACAGCGCCATCGTCCGCAGCCAGCGGGAGGCGATCGAGGCGGGGGTGAAGGAGGGCTCGATCCGCTGGGTGGTCTGCACCAGCTCGCTCGATCTGGGGGTCGACTTCCAGCCGGTGGAGACCGTGGTGCAGATCGGCTCCGCCAAGAACCTGGCGCGCCTGCTGCAGCGGGCCGGCCGATCCGCCCACTGCCCCGGTGGCACCTCCCAGGTGCTGTTCATGCCCACCAACGCCCTGGAACTGCTGGAGGTGTCGGCGATGCGGCGCGGACTGGCGGCGGGGCTGGTGGAGGTGCGCCGCCCGCCCGAAGCGCCCCTCGACGTGCTGCTGCAGCACCTGGTGAGCCTGGCCTGCGGCCCCGGCTTCGATCCGCTGGCCGAGCGGGAGGCGCTTCGCCGCGTGTGGAGCTACCGCCACCTCGACGACGACGCCTGGCAGTGGTGCCTCGATTTCCTTGAGCAAGGCGGCTCCTGCCTGGGGGCCTATCCCCGCTACCGCAAGCTCGAGCGCCAGCCCCTCGATCCAGAGCAGCCCGAGGGCGCCTTCCGCTACGTGGTGCGGGAGCCGGCGATCGCCCGCCTGCACCGGCTGAACGTGGGCACGATCACCGCTGATCGCTCCGTCACGGTGCGCGTTCAGCGGGGCGCGGTGCTCGGCCACGTGGAGGAGACGTTCGTGGCACGTCTGCGGCCGGGGGATGTGTTCTTCTTCGCCGGCCGTTCGCTGGAGTTCGTGCGGCTGCGGGAGATGACGGCGCTGGTGAAGGCCTCCAAGCGAAAGAGCCGCATGGTGCCGGCCTGGGGCGGCGGCCAGATGGCCCTCTCCGACCTGCTGGCCCACCACCTGCGCGAAGAGGTGCACCGCTGCGCCGAGGGCCGGCTCGACTCGCCGGAACTGCGGGCCCTCCAACCACTGCTCGCCCGCCAGGCCGATCTCTCCGTCCTGCCCCGCCGGGACGAAACGCTGCTGGAGCTCTGCCGCACCCGGGAGGGCAGCCACCTGTTCCTCTATCCCTTCGAAGGGCGCTTCGTGCACGAGGGCCTCGGCTTCCTCTGGGCCTGGCGCCTGGCCCGCCACCACAGCGGCACCTTCACCGTCTCGGTGAACGACCACGGATTCGAGCTGCTGGCCGCCAAGGACTATCCCTTCGACGATCTCGTGGAGGAGCACCTCGAGGAACTGCTCGACGACCGGGCGCTGGAGGCCGACCTGGAGCAGGCGGTGCATCTCTCGGAACTCTGCCGCCGGCGCTTCCGCTCCATCGCCCAGGTGAGCGGTCTGGTGGCCGGCGGCCTGCCCGGCGATCGCCGCAGCGGCGGCCAGCTGCAGATCAGCGCCGCCCTGCTGTTCGATGTGTTCCAGCGCCACGAACCCGACAACCGGCTGCTGGCCCAGGCCCGCCATGAGGTGGTCGTGGACCAGCTGGAGGTGCATCGCCTGCGGGCCGCCCTGGAACGGATCCGCTCCAGCCAGCTGCGGCTCGAGCACACCGCCCGGCCGGGCCCGTTCGCCTTCCCCCTGCTGGCGGAGCGCCTCAACCAGCGGATGAGCAACGAATCCCTACTGGAGCGGCTGGAGCGGCTTCGCAAGGAAGCCCTGCGGGCCGAAGGCTCCTGAGCGGAGAGGGCTGGAACTCGCATAGTCGAGCCGCTGCGGAGTTGGGCGCCATTCGCTAGAGAGAGGCCATGCTCTTCTCCGGTCTGCGCAAGGCGCTGTCCAGGCGCGGCGGCCCCCTCCCCTGGGTGCTGCTGTGGGCCGGGCTGCTGATCACGGCACTGATCAGCGTGGCGATGCTTCAGGCCGAACGGGAGGATCGGCAGCGAAGGGCCCAGGTGCTGGCCAACGACATAGGGGCGGCGCTCGATAACCGGCTGGGGAGCACCGTGGCCCTGCTCAGCGCCACCGTTGGGCTGTTCCAGGCGTCCGAGCAGGTGACGCAGTCGGAATTCCATCGGTTCTACAAGGCGCTCGACCTCTCGGTCGATACCCTCACGGGCATCCAGGGCGTCGGCTTTACGGCCGTCGTGCCCCCCGGGCCCGGCCGGATCGCCTTCGTGGAGAGGGCGCGGGCCGACGGCCTGCCGGACTTCAGGATCTGGTCGAACGCGGCGCAGACGGGGCCATCCCCTGCCAAGGGCGACGACGACCCCGGTATCACGGTCCCCAGCCTCACAAGCTCGATCCTCTTTCTCGAGCCCGAGAGCTGGCGCAATCGCCGGGCGATCGGCTTTGACATGTACAGCCAGCCCACCCGCCGGCTGGCCATGGCGATGGCGGCCATCAGCGGCCGGCCGAGTCTGAGCGGGCCGTTGCGGCTCGTGCAGGAAGCCGGTTCGGAGGTGCAGGTGGGCACCCTCCTCTACCTGCCCGTGCGGCGCGGCAGCCCCTCCTCAGGCTCGGAGGGGGGCGATCTCTCGACACTCATGGGCTGGGCCTACGCCCCCCTGCGCATGGGGGATCTGCTCAAGGCGAGTCTCTCCAGGGTCGAGAATCCCGACCTCCACGGCTCCCGCGTGCTGCTCTACGACGGCCGGGAGCCCCGCGCCGACCGCCTGCTCGCAGACAGCGCGCGCAACGATTCCCCCTCTCCCCCCGCCGGCACCGTCTGGGTGCAGCAACCGATGGTGGACAGGGACTGGTTGATCGGTGTGGCCCTTCGCCCCGGCAGCCTCCCCCTGCTGGGGGTCACCCCCGCGATCCTGCTCACGGCTCTGGCGGGAACCCTGGCCAGCACGGTGGCGGCGCTGACCGCCTCGATCCTGCTCCGGAACCACCGGGCCACACTGACGGCGCTGAAGGAGGCGGAAGAGGCCAGCCGGGAGCGGGCCCTGGCGGCCACGGTGTTCGAGGCCAGCCCCGTGGGCATCATCGTCACCGACGCCGATGGGATCATCCTCACCACCAACGTGGCCTTCAGCCAGATCAGCGGCTGGGCGAGCCGGGAGGTCCAGGGCCACAAGGCCAACATCCTGCGCTCCGGCCGGCACGACAACGCCTTTTACCAGAACCTCTGGGAATCGATCATCCAGCGCGGCTACTGGAACGGCGAGATCTGGAACCGCCATCGCAACGGCCAGATCCGCCGCCACCAGCTGAGCATCTGCGCCGTGCTCAACCACGACCACCAGATCACCCAGTTCGTGGGGATGCTGAGCGACATCACCGATCGCCATGCGGAAGACGAACAGGTGCGCCATCAGGCCCTGCACGACTACCTCACCGGGCTTCCCAACCGGGCCCTGCTGCTGGAGCAGCTGCAGCACGGCCTGGCGCTGGTGCGCCGTCGCGGGGGGCGGGTGGCGCTGATGTTCATGGACCTCGACGGCTTCAAGCCCGTGAACGATCAGGACGGTCACGTGGTGGGCGACCAGCTGCTCAAGGAGGTCTCCCAGCGGCTGCTCAACGGCGTGCGCGCCAGCGACACGGTCTGCCGCCAGGGGGGCGATGAATTCGTGCTGCTGATCATCGAAGCCGGCAGCGACCAGGACCTGCTGGGGCTGGCGCGCAAGCTGCAGCAGGCCGTCGCCCAGCCCTACCCCGGACTCCCGCCCGACGTGAAGATCAGCATGAGCGTGGGGATCGCCTGCTGGCCGGAGCATGCCCTCGATGCCGACGACCTGTTCCGGGCGGCGGACACCGCCATGTACGAGGCCAAGCGGAGCACGGGGGAGAAGCTGCAGCTGGCACCTGCTCTCGACATCGAACCGCCGGGAACGGCCCCGGCCCCGCTGCTGGAAACAGGCTGATTCAGGAGGAGCGCTTCTCCAGACGGCGCACGATCAGGGCCATCAGGCCGACGGAGCCGGCCAGGACGACGAGCAGGGCAAGGGTGAGGGGCTGGTCCACGACAGGCGGGGGAGGCGGGGCGATCATGGCAGAGCCCGCCAGCCGCCTCCGCCCGATGACCCTGCCGACCGCACGGGTGTTCGTCTACGGCAGCCTGCGGCGAGGTCAGAGCAACCACGACCAGCTCCGGGGAGCCCGGGCCGAGGGGGAAGGAACCCTGGCAGGGGCGGACCTGCATGATCTGGGTCCGTTCCCGATGGCGGTGCCCGGCAGCGGCCGGGTGCAGGGCGAGGTGTTCGCGGTGACCCGCGAGCAGCTGCTGGCGCTGGATCGCTTCGAGGGCGTTCCCCGCCTCTACCGGCGCCACAGGCGCCGGCTGGTGGATGGCCGGCGGGTCTGGGTCTACCTCGGCCAGGCCCATCAGGTGCGCCACTCGCCGCTGCTGCCGGAGGGCCGCTGGGAAGGTCCGCGCCGCCACCCCTCGAACCGGCGGCAGGGGGAAGGAATCGGTGTCCTGGCGATCGGGCTGCTGGCGCTCGGCCTTCCTGGCATCGGCCTGTGGGCCGTGGGCCCCGCCCTCGCCGGCGGCTTCGACAGCCAGGCCGCCTGCGCCGGCTGGCGCTCCAGCCAAGGCACTGCCCGCATCCTGCTGGGCAACCAGATCGGCGCCGAGAACTACCTCAGCAAGAGCCGCCGCTTCCAGGACAGCCCGCCCGAAGCCCCCGTGGAGCTCTACAGCGTCCTCGACCTGCGGCGGGTGTGCGACGAGCGTCGCTGAGCCGCCCGGCTCAGGCGGCCACGAGCCAGCGTCCGGCCCCGCCCAGCAGCAGGGTGGCCAGCGACAGCACGGCCCAGGTGATCCGGGCCGGCTGCAGCAGGCGGCGCAGCAGCACCACCGAACCGCCCACCCCCGTCACGACGGCAAGGGTCTGGCAGAAGGCCACCACGTGGGGATCGGCGCTCCAGGCGGGCAGATCGGAGGCAGGAATCCGCAGCGGGGCGAGCGACACCGGCAGCACCAGGCCCGCCTCCCCCATCCCCAGGGGCAGGAAGTGGGCAAGCATCAACGACCAGAGCAGCGGCAGCAGGGCATAGAGCAGCAGGCGCTGCCGCGGGGCCGGCCAGCGGGCAGGCGCCAGAACGACCGTGAGCCAGCGCACGAGCTGGAAGGCCGCCGATGGCAGGGCCAGGATCAGGGTGGCCGCCGCCAGACGGGGCAGCAGGGGCCCCGTGTGCAGGCTCTCCGGAAAGTCCGGCAGCCAACCGAGCAGCTTCGGCCCGTGGTGCAGCAGCACTCCGCCGGCCAGCACCAGGATCAGTCCGGTCTCCCCGTCGGGAGGGGCCATGTCCCGCTGCAGGTCGGCGGCGGGCGGGCGCAGGCGCAGCTGCACCGAGCGGTGAGGACAGGCCTGGGCGCAGCTGAGGCAGAGCACGCAGTTGCGGTTGTCGAGCAGGTGGGCCGGATGGGTGCCCAGGGGGCAGCCGGCGGTGGCCAGGCCCTCCCCCTCCGCCGGTCCGCCCTTGAAGCAGGCGTAGGTGGTGCAGCTGCCGCTGCAGGTGCCCACCTGGGCCCGCAGCTCACTGATCGCCAGCTTGGCGAACAGCCCGTTCATGCCCCCGACCGGGCAGAGATAGCGGCACCAGAAGCGCTTCTCGAACCGCAGCGAGCCGATCACCGCCCCGGCGGTGATCAGCAGCAGCAGCAGGCTGCTCAGGTGGGCCGTGTCCTGCAGGTCCGCCAGCTCCTCCCACAGCAGGATCGCCGCGAAGCCTGCCGCGAGCAGCGGAGCGGCCCAGCGGTCACTGTCGCCGCGCGGCCAGCGGGCGGGTTGCCAGCCGAGGCGCCGCGCGATCCGCTGCACGATCTCACCCCAGACCATGAACGGACAGAAGGAGCACCACAGCCGCCCCACCAGGGGGTAGGCCAGCAGGATCAGCGGCCACCACCAGGCCCAGAACAGGTTGAGGGCGCCGTTGTGGGCCCGGTCCTGGGGCCCGAGCCACAGCCAGAGGTTCACCAGCACGAACAGCCAGCTCACAACGCCGAACAGCAGGGTGTTCCACAGCCGCGGCGAGCGCATCCACTCCCTGAGCACCGGTTTCCAGCGCCAGAGATCGAAGCGGGCCCGCGTGGTGCGTCGCTCCGTCCAGAACACGTCTTCCGGCAGCTCCGCCGGGCAGGTGGCGCTGCACTGGCGCAGGGCCCGCTCGATCAGCTGGCTGAGCTCGCGCAGATTGCCGGGAAAGTCGTAGGTCTGCAGGCGCTTGACCAGCGTCTCGCCCACCAGCGGCGGCCGGGGCCAGCCCAGGCTGAGGGCCTTCTGGCGCACCCCGTAGCGCAGCCATTCCCCCAGGTCCTGCCGCCGCACCCGCAGGGGCGGTACCCGGATCTGGCGCACCAGGGGATCGAGATCGGGAACGGTGGTCTCGGTGGTGAGGAACACCCGGCCCGGAAACCGCCGCTCCACCCCATCGCTGCCGGTCCAGCGCCCCGAACGGACCAGCTCCAGCAGGGCCGGCCGCAGTTCGACGGGCACCTTGTCGATCTGGTCGATCAGCAGGGCCCCCCGCCCCAGGCATTCGAGCAGGGGCGGCGCCTCGCCGCTGCTGCCGGGGCCGGCCCCGGCAGCGAACAGCTCACCGCCGTCCGGGCGCAGCAGGGCCCCGTTCAGCCGCACCATCAGCTGGTGGCGGGCGGCCGAGCCGAAGTGCACCAGGGCGGCGATGTTGTCCTTCTCCAGCCCCGGTTCACCGCTGATCAGCACCGGCCGGGCGTCGGAATCGGCGGCGGCGCTGCGGATCGCATCGCGTAGCTGGCGGGCATAGCGGCTGCTGCCCACGATCCCCCGCCGGGCCCGGCCCAGCAGGAAGGGAGCGAGGCGCATCAGGGCGGCGGCGTCCGGGGAGATGGTGCCCGCCCCGCCGCTGGGGGTTGCCTGGCCGGCCATGGCTGCCACCGCTCGCTGCTTCGATTCTGGCCGCCGATGATGGGGCCTCCCTGGCCAACGCTCCCCACCCCATGGCTCTCACCCTCTACGGCGGCGCCCGCAGCCGGGCCTCGATCGTGCGCTGGTACCTCGAGGAGAAGGGCATCCCCTACACCTGGCACCAGCTCGACATGGCCGCCGGCGAACACCGGGCCGAACCGTTCCTGGCCATCAACCCCTTCGGCAAGGTGCCGGCGCTGGTCGACGACGGGCTCAGCGGACCGGATGGCGGGCCGCTGAAGCTGTTCGAGAGCGGCGCGATCCTGCTGCATCTGGCCCAGGGGCCTGGCGGGGAGTTCAGCGATCCCGCCACCGCCGACGCCAGGCGCTCGCTCACCGCCCAGTGGCTGCTGGTCGCCAACGCCACCCTCGGGCCGGCCCTGATCGCCGGCAAGGACAAGCCCGGGGAACTCGACCGGCAGCTGACCGTGCTCGAGGACCTGCTCGGCCAGGGCAGCTCCCTGCTGGCCGGCGCCTGGGGCGATCCGGGCTGGGGTGCCGCCGACTGCGTGGTGCAGGCCTACCTGGCCTACATCCCCCTGTTCCTGCCGGAACACGACCTGAGCCCCTTCCCCCGGATCAGCGCCACGATCGCCGACGCCACCGCCCGGCCGGCCTACCTGCGGGGGATGGGCCGTTCATGAGCGCCGCCGCCCCCCGCGAGGCGGCTCCCGGCCAGACAACCTCCGGCCCGGAAGCCGCCGAGTTCCTCTGGCGGGGCCACCGGCTCCTGCTCCTGGGGGCACGGGCTGTTCTCGATCCCGCCCAGGAGCTGCTGCTGGTGGCGGATCTGCACCTGGGCAAGGCCGAGGTGTTCCAGGCGCACGGCATCCCCCTCCCCAGCGACGGCGATGCCGCCACCCTCAACGCCCTGCTGGAGCTGGCCCACCGCTGGCGCCCCCGGCGGGTTGTGGTGCTGGGCGACCTGATCCACGGGCGCACCGGACTCACGGCCGAACTGCGCCAGAAGCTGGGCGCCCTGCCGGATCTGCTGGGCTGCCCGCTGGAGCTGATCGGCGGCAACCACGAGCGGGGCAGCTGGCTCGAGGGGCTGCCCTGCGCCCCCTCCCGGGCTGCCGGGCCGCTGTGGCTCAGCCACGAACCCGAAGCCAGCCAGGGCCGGCTCAACCTCTGCGGGCATCTCCATCCGGTGGCGCAGGTCGGTGGGGGCGCCGACCGGCTGCGGCTGCCGTGCTTCGCCCACGATCCCGGCGCCGACCGCCTGCTGCTGCCGGCTTTCGGCGCCCTCACCGGCGGCCATCCGGTGCCGGATCACTGGCGCTGCTGGCTGGTGGCCGAAGGGGCGGTGCTGAGCTGGCCGGAGAGGAGCCTCAGCCCTCGGCGGCCAGGGCGCGCACCACGTCGCCGCGGGTGAGCACCCCCACCGGTCGGCGGGCCTCGTCGAGCACGAACAGGCGCTGCACGCTGCCCTCGTGCAGCTGGCGGGCGGCCTCCGGCAGCCGGGTGCCTGCATCACAGGTATGGGTGCGCTCGCTCATCACATCGGCGACGCGGCTGCCGAGCACCTGGTGCACCTGCCGATCCCACTGGAGCGGGTTGCGCAGGTAGATCACCGCATCCAGCAGCATCACGTAGGGGCCGGCGTCGAAGCCGCTCTCCCGCACCATCAGGTCTTTTTCGGTGAGCTCGCCCACCAGTTCGCCCTGCTCCCCCACCACCGGCAGACCGCTGATGTGGTGCTCGCTCATCAGCTTCACCGCCTCCTGCAGGGGCGTGTCGCGGCCCACCTGAATCACGGGGCTGCTCATCACCTCGGCGACGGGACGCTCGACGACCATGCGGAATCTCCACGACTCCCGCATTCTGCTGGGGCGCCGGCCCGGAGAATGGCCGCAGCTGCCGCCCTCTGCCCTTGCGCCGCCTCGCCGATCTGCTCACCCTTGCCCGGGCCGTGATCGGCCTTCCCCTGCTGCTGGCGATGGGGGCCGGCCAGGAGGTGCTGGCCTGGTGGCTGCTGCTGCTGGGCGGCCTGAGCGACTGGGCCGACGGCCTGCTCGCCCGCCGCGCCGGCGGCGGCTCGGTCTGGGGCGCCCGGCTCGATCCGCTCACCGACAAGATCCTGGTGAGCGCGCCGCTGCTGGCGCTGGCGGCCTGGGGCGTGCTGCCCCTTTGGGCGGTGTGGCTGCTGCTGGCGAGGGAACTGCTGGTCTCGGGCTGGCGCGCCGGCCAGGGCAGCGGCGGTCCGGCCTCCCTGGCCGGCAAGGCCAAGACCCTGCTCCAGTTCGGTTCGCTCCTGCTGCTGCTCTGGCCGGCCTCCTGGCCCCTGGCGGGCCGGCTTCACCAGGCGGGCTGGTGGCTGTTCTGGCCCTCCCTGGCCCTGGCCCTCAGCTCGGCCTGGGGCTACCTGCGCCCCCGGCCTCAGGAGGCCAGCAGCGCCGCATCACCGCTCACGTCCGGGGATTCGGAGCGCAAGGCGTAGTCGTTGGCGTAGCTGTCGGCCAGGGTGGCCGCCAGGTCGAAGGCCGGCTCCCACGCCAGCTCCCGCCGAACCCGCGTGGTGTCGGTGAGGAAGTGGACCAGGCGCAGGGGGAAGGCCTTGCGCGCCTTCGGATCGAGGGAGGAGGGATCGAAGAAGCGGATCTCCACGTCGGCCGGATCGCGGCCGGCCGCCCGGGCAGCGGCCTGCACCAGGCCCCGGAAGGTCACGCCCTGGGTGCCGGTGCAGTTGTAGATCCGGTTGGCGGCCGTCTCCACCTCGATGCTGCGGGCCATGGCCGCCGCCAGGTCGCTCACATGACCCAGCTGGGTGATGGTGCTGCCATCGCCCGGAAGCGGCACGGGATGGCCATGGACGATGCGATCGAAGAACCAGCGCTCGATCGGGTTGTAGTTGCCAGGTCCCACGATGTAGGTGGGCCGGAACGAGGTGAAGGGGATGCCCTCGGCCCTCAGCCAGTCCTCGGTCTCGGCCTTGCCGGCATGGCGGCTGGCCGGATCGGTGGGGGAGTCCTCGTCCAGGGGCCAGAGCTCGCTGTCGGCGTACACGCCCGCCGAACTCACATAGACGAAGCGGTGGGAGGGAGCGCCGGTGCGCTCCACCACCCGCCGGCTGTCCTTTTGGGTGCGACCGGAGCTGTCGATGATCACGTCGAAGCGGCGTCCCTCCAGCACCGCCAGTCCGTCGTCGCTGGAGCGGTCCCCCACCAAGTGCTCCACCCCTCCCGGCACCGGCTGACGCCCCCGGCTGAACAGGGTGAGGGCATGGCCGGCGGCTCGCAGGCGCTCGACCAGGGGCCTGCCCACGAATCGGGTGCCGCCCATCACCAGGATGTCCATGCCATGTGCCTCGCTGCCGCGCCATTCCAGCAGGACGGCGAGCGGCACGGTGCACCGCCGCAGCGACCTCCAGCCGAGCCCTGGCCCCACGGGGCTCCTGACGAAGCCACTCCCCACAGGTAGCGTCGGACTGAAGCGCACGGCACGAGGCCGGGCCTTCCCCGAGGCCGCCCATGCCGCCGCAGACTCCCCCGTCCGTCCCCACGCCCCGGGAAGCCCGTCCGATGCTGGGTCCGCCGCAGATCGCCGGCCTGCTGATCGTGGCGGCGATGGCGGTGCTCGTGGGTCACTGGCTCAGCCGCATCGATCCCGCCTGGCTGGTGCCGCTGGGCTTCGATCCACGCCAGCTGCCGCCCCCACCCCGCGCCTGGGGCCTCGACGATCCCTGGCGCACCCTGTTCGCCCCCGTCGGCCTGGCGACCGCGCTGGCCCTGACCCTGCGGGCGCTGCCCCGCCGCCCATGGACCCAGGCCCTGGCTCTCAGCCTGCTGCTGGCCTTCACCCTGCGCTACTTGCTCTGGCGCACCACCACCCTCGACGCCGGCGAAGGGCCGGGCCGGCTGCTGGCGCTACCGATGCTGATCACCGAGGTGCTCTACCTCACCCATCGGCTGTTCCCCTTCGCTCCAGCTCTGCTGTTCGACCCCCGCCACCGCCGTCAGCAGGCCGACCGGCTGATGGCCGATCCGGCGGTGGAGCGCATGCCCGTGGACGTGTGGATCCCGGTGGAGAACGAACCTGAGCGGCTGGTGCGGAGGGCCCTGCTCAGCAGCCGCCAGCTGGATCCGCGCCCGGCTTCGGTGACCCTGGTCGATCTGGAGGGGCGGCCTGAGATCCTGAAACTGGCGGAGGATTTCGGCGCCGCGGTGGTCAGTCCGGATCCGGGTGAGTCGCGGATCGCGCTGATGAACCGGATGCTGGCCGCCGGCGGTGCGCCGCTGATCGCGATGTTCGACGGCAACTTCATGCCGCTGCGCCCCTTCCTGCGGCGCACGCTGGGGTTCTTCACCGATAAGCGGGTGGCGATGGTGCAGACGCCCCAGCGCCATTTCCAGTCGGAGTTCTGGAACCGCAACCTCGGGGTGGATCTGGTCATGCCCGGGAATCGCGACACCTTCTTCCACTACCTGGAGGTGATCCGCGACCGCTGCAACGCCGTGCTGGGTTGCGGCACCTCCTGGGTGGCCCGCCGCAGCGCCCTCACCGAGGCCGGAGGCTTCCTGGGGGCCGCGGGCCGGATCGAGGATCAACAGACCAGCGCCAGACTGCTCACCCGAGGCTGGAAGCTGGTGTACCTCGACGAGATCCTCAGCCTCGGCGAGCCACCCCACACCTTCGCCGCCTACCTGCAGGAGCGGCTGCACGGTGTCCAGGGCGTACTGCAGACCTTCCTGATGCCCGGGCGTCTGCCGATCTGGCGGCGGCTGGGGATCTGGCCCCGCTGCTTCTACCTGGATCAGGCGCTCGGCCTGCTCACGCCCCTGCTGCGCACCCTCTATCTGGTGCTTCCCCTGGTGGCACTGATGCTCGCCGTGCCCCTGATCAACGCTCCGTTGATCGCGGCGCTCGCCTATGGGCTTCCCTTCCTGATCCTGTACCACTCCGTGCCGTCCTGGCTCTCGAATCAGCACTTCACCCCCTTCTGGCACGAGATCCACGAGGCCCTGTTCGCCTTCCCCGCCCTGGCCCGGCTACCCCGGCTGCTGCGCCATCCCTTCCGCCCCCTGCCCCACGACGAGACCGGCAGCACCGAGCGCCGCTTCGGCCAGAGCCTGAACCTGCGCCTGGCCTGGCCCTTCCTGCTGCTCCTCCTGCTGCTGATCGGCACCCTGCTCGTTGACTACGCACCGGCGATGCTGCCGGGCGCCTCGATGGTTCCGGCCCCGCCCTACCAAGGGGAGAGCGTGAACCTGCTGTGGAACCTCTACAACGGCTGGGTGCTGCTGGTGTGCCTGCTCTGCTGCATCGACCAGCCGGTGCGCCAGGGCGGTGACCGGGTTCCGCTGAACCGGCGCGGCCGCCTGGAGATCGGCGGCAAGCCGATGAGCGGACACACCGGCGACCTCTCGGAAACCGGGGCCTCCTTCCTGCTCGATGGCGCCACTCCACCACCGGCCGGGGGCGAGGGCTGGCTGGAGCTGGAGCAGCCTGCCGTGCGCCTGCCGGTGCGCTTGGTGCGCCAGGGTTCCGGCGGCCTGGCGGGCCTGGTGTTCCAGCCGATGGATGGGGAGACCAACCTGGCTCTGCTGAACCTTCTCTACAGCGGAGGCATCGAGCTGCCCGCTCCCCGTCAGCAGGGGGGGCTCACGGCTCTGCGCAGCCTGTTGGGCGGGCTCTGGCGGGCCGAGCCGATCCTGCGGCGCTACTGAGCCGGCGGAAGCCGATGATGGGGCCGCCCCAGGCCCGCCCCATGGAGATCATCCCCGCCATCGACCTGCTCGACGGTCAGTGTGTGAGGTTGCGCCAGGGCGATTACGACCAGGTGACCCGCTTCGCCGACGATCCCGTGGCCCAGGCCCTGGCCTGGCAGAGCCAGGGAGCCCGGAGGCTGCATCTGGTGGATCTCGATGGCGCCCGGCGGGGGGAGCCTGTGAATGATGGCGTGGTGCGGGCGATCACCGCCGCGCTGGACATCCCGGTGCAGCTGGGGGGCGGTGTGCGCAGCCTGGAGCGGGCCGAGGACCTGCTGGCCTGCGGGCTCGAGAGGGTGATCCTGGGCACCGTGGCGATCGAGCAACCCGAACTGGTGGAGAACCTCGCCCGACGCCATCCCGGCCGGATCGTCGTCGGCATCGACGCCCGCGACGGGCGGGTGGCGACCCGCGGCTGGCTGGAAAGCAGCACGGTGGAGGCCCGTGAGCTCGCCCGCCGCTTCGAGGGCTGCGGGCTGGCAGCCCTGATCACCACCGACATCGCCACCGACGGCACCCTGGCCGGTCCGAACCTCGCCTTCCTGCGGGCCATGGCCGAGGCCAGCACCACCCCGGTGATCGCCTCCGGCGGCGTGGGTTCCCTGACCGACTTTCTCAGCCTGCTGGCCCTCGAGCCGCTCGGGGTGGAGGGCGTGATCGTGGGCCGGGCCCTCTACGACGGCAGCGTGGATCTGGCCGAAGCCCTGCAGGCGGTGGGGCCGCAGCGGTGGCAGGACCCGGGCGAGGGCCTGCCGGTGGCCTGAGTCCTGATCACGGAATCAGTTGGTTTGATCTATAAGAGAAGGACCGCCTGCGAACGCGCCTTGCCCCGCGCCCTCGCCACTGCCATAGCAACTGCCAAGGCCACTGCCACGGCCCTTGCCTCACCTTCAGCCGTCACGGTCGATCCCGCCGACGCCGTTCCTGCAAAGTGCGTGGATGATGTCTACCGCCGCTGCCGCGATCTCGGCATGCGCCTGAGCCGTCAGCGGCGCATGGTGCTTGATCTGCTGTGGGAGGAAAGGAGCCACCTCAGCGCCCGCGACATCTTCGAGAGGCTGAATGATCTGGGGCGCAACATCGGCCACACCTCCGTCTATCAGAATCTCGAAGCCCTGCAGTCCGCCGGGGTGATCGAATGCCTGGATCGCGCCAGTGGAAGGCTCTACGGCTACCGGGCCGATCCCCACAGCCACCTCACCTGCATCGACACCGGCCGCATCGAGGATCTAGACGTGCGCCTGCCCGAGGATCTGCTGCGCCAGATCGAGGAACGCACCGGCTACGCCATCGAGTCGTACACCCTCCATCTCTCCGGCCGACGGCGCTGATCGCCGCAGGGCACGCCATCCATCCCCGTCCGTGGCGAACTGGTGCCGAACCCCGGCCGCCGTTACGGTGGACCACCGTGCGCCATGCCTCCGTGGGCCGACGCCAGGACCCATCCCTTCCCCTGCTGCTGCTGTTCGCCGAGCCCCTCCAGCGGGAGGGGCTGGTGCGCTGGCTGGAGCAACCTCCCGCCGCCGGCAGGGTGGTGAGCGACGGCGCTGCCGGCATTCCCACCGGGCCGGGGCCGGTGCGCCTGGTGATCTGGGCCCTGGACGGAACCCCGGCCAGCGAGATCCTCACCGCTGAGCTGAGGACGCTGCAGGAGCGCTGGCAGCCGGCCCCCGTGCTGCTGCTGCTGCCCGGCCGCCATGCCTATCCCACCGAACTGCTGCTCACGCTGCCGGTGCAGGGTCTGCTGGTGAATCCCGGGGCCGAGGAGCTGCGCGAGGCGGTGGACACCCTGCTGGCGGGTGGCCGCCTGGTGAACATCCTCGCCGGCAGCGAGGCGCCTGCGAACGACGGCGCGGACGGCGCCGCCGTGCCCCTGGGGCTGGGACAGTGGCTGCTGGTCAGCGGCCTGCAGCAGATCGATGCCGAGCTGGCGGGGATTCGCAGGCTGCTGAGCAAGGAGGGAACCGGCGACCTGGCCCGGCTGCTGCTCCTGGGCCGCCTGCGCGAACTGCGCATGGCCCGCCACCTGCTGCTCTGGCTCTGGGGGCCGATCAGCATGGCCTGGAGCCCCGGCCAGGGCGGCGGAGTTGATCGCGAGATCCCGGCTGTGGTGCCGTCCTCCACCGGCGCCCTGCAGGCCGCGGTGAGCCTCACGCTGCGGGATCGCACCGCCGACGGGATCTGGGAGGCCCTCCGACGCCGGCTCCTGGATGCGGCCGGTGGCGGGGCGGAGAACGGCAGCGGCCTGCTGCTGGCCCTCGACGGCCTGCAGGCAGAGCGGCGCCGGGATCTGCTGATCGCCCTGGTCGAGCAGTTCGCCCTGCTGCGAAAGCGCCTGCAGACCGATAGCGGCGGGCTCGAGAGCCTGATCAGCCGCTGGCAGGAGCGGCAGCCTGAGCTGCGCCGCGAGGCCCTGCGCCAGATGGCGGGCTCCTATGTCCAGCTGCCCTTCGACGGCGGACTGCGGCCGGTGGCGGACAGCCTGCTGCGCAGCAGCGATCTGGAGCCTGAGGATCCCGAGCTGCCCGATCCCCGCCCCATGCTCTCCACCCTGGTGCTGGCCCGGCCGCTGCTGGTCAACGGGCGCCTGCTGGCCCCCGATGAGCCCCAGGCCGTGCTGTACCTGGAGATGCTCCTGGCCAACTGGCTGGTTCGCAATGCCGAACTGGTGAGCGCCGAGCTGCTGTCCGCCTGCGCCGACTGGCCCGAACTGCGCCGTTATCTGCTCCATCCGGAGTTCCTGCCCACCCGCAACCTCGAGGGGCTCCGCAACCGCCTCAATGCCCAGCAGCGCTGGAGCGAATGGTTCGAGCGGCCCATCCATCTCTACGAGAGCCGTCGGCCGCTCTACCAGCTTCAGGCCGGCCGCATCCGCAGCATCGATCTCACGGAACCCCGCGACGCAGAACTGCGGCGGCTGAGCTGGCCCCAGCAGCTCGTGACCCTGATCCTCGAGGCCCGCGATGCCCTGGCGCCCCAGCTTCAGCACCTCGTGCGCGGGCTGGGGGATCTTGTGGTGGTGCTGCTCACGCGGGTGATCGGACGGGCGATCGGCCTGGTGGGTCGGGGCATCCTGCAGGGGATGGGGCGGAGTGTCGGCTCCAGGGGCGCGCGGGCACAATGAGGCGAACCGCCCGCCACCGTTGCCGACCCGCCGTCTCCCCTTCAGGCTCTCCGCCCTGCTCGGTTCTCTGCTGTGCCTCCTGATCGGTTGGGGCGGCTGGCCGGGCGCCGCCGTCGCCGCCCTCGACGACGACCGCTACGACGGCAATATCTTCGCCCTCTACGCCGGTAACGGCTCCCTGGTGCCGCCCCGCAACACCCTGGCCGAGTCCCGCGCCGCCGGCCGGGTGGCCGTGCTCGTCTACTACCTCGACGACAATGCCGCCAGCAAGCGCTTCGCGCCCGTGGTGTCGGAACTGCAGCGCCACTGGGGCAACACGATCGAACTGATCCCGCTGGTCACCGATCCGCTGCAGAACCGTCCCGTCAGCGGTGACGACGATCCGGCCCGCTACTGGAAGGGCACGATCCCCCAGGTGGTGGTGATCGAACCCGCCGGTCGGGTGGTGTTCGATGCCCAGGGTGCCGTGGACATCGGCCGCATCGATGCAGCCATCAGCACGGCCACCGGCATCCCCCTGCCGGAGGGAATGCCGGGCTCCGACCTGCAGTCGTTCAACGAACTGAACCGCGAAGTGGTGAGCCGATGACCGCCGCAGCTTCCTCCGCCCACCCCGGAGATGCCGGGGCGGCCACCCGCACCGAACGTGACAGCCTCGGCCCCGTGCAGGTGCCGGCGGAGCGGCTCTGGGGAGCGCAGACCCAGCGCTCCCTGCGCTACTTCCCCTTCGGCGTGCGCATGCCCCTGGCGATCGTGCACGCCTTCGGCGAGCTGAAGGCCGCCTGCGCCGAGGTGAACGCCCGCGAGGGCCTGCTCGATGCCGATCGGGCCGCGGCGATCGTGGCCGCCGCCGAGGCGGTGGCCAAGGGCGATCTCGACACCGAGTTCCCGCTGCGCGTCTGGCAGACGGGCTCCGGCACCCAGACCAACATGAACTCCAACGAAGTGATCGCCAACTGGGCGATCGCACGCTCGGGAGGCGTGCTGGGCAGCAAGACCCCGATCCATCCCAACGATCACGTCAACCTCAGCCAGTCGAGCAACGACACCTTCCCCACGGCGATGCACATCGCGGCGGCTGTGGGTCTGGAGCGCCGGCTGATCCCGGCCGTGGAGGCCCTCGCCGAATCTCTGCGGCAGCGGGCCGAGGAGTTCGCCGGCGTGGTGAAGATCGGCCGCACCCACCTGCAGGACGCCGTGCCCCTCACCCTCGGGCAGGAGTTCGGGGGCTGGGTGGCCCAGCTGGAGCTGGCCCTCGAGGGCCTCAGGGCCCTGCTCCCCCAGGTGCGCCAGCTGGCCATCGGCGGCACGGCGGTGGGAACGGGCCTCAACGCCCCGGCCGGCTTCGGGGAGGCGGTGGCGGCCCGGCTGGCGGAGCGGATCGGCCTGCCCTTCACCAGCGCCCCCAACAAGTTCCAGGCCCTCGCCGGCCACGAACCCCTCGCCGCCGCCCACGGCTCCCTCACGGTGCTGGCGGGCAGCCTGATCAAGATCGCCAACGACGTGCGCTGGCTCGCCAGCGGCCCCCGCTGCGGCCTGGGCGAACTGGTCCTGCCGGAGAACGAACCCGGCTCCTCGATCATGCCGGGCAAGGTGAATCCCACCCAGTGCGAAAGCCTGACGATGCTCGCCGTGCAGGTGATGGGGCACAACACGGCCGTGCAGATGGCCGCCAGCCAGGGGAACTTCGAACTCAACGTCTACAAGCCGCTGATCGCCCACAACCTGCTCGAGAGCATCGAGCTGCTGCGGGGCGGCTGCCATGCCTTCCGGGAGTTCTGCATCAGCGGGCTGGGGGCCGACCGGGTGCGCATCGCCGAACTGCTGGAGCGCAGCCTGATGCTGGTGACGGCCCTCACCCCGGCCATCGGCTACGACCGGGCCAGCGAGATCGCCCGCCACGCCCATCGCGAAGGCCTGAGCCTGAGGGAGGCGGCCCTGGCCCTGGGGGTGATCGACGCCGAAACCTTCGACCGCTGCGTCAGACCCGAGACGATGATCTAGGGCTGCTCGTACACCCCCGCGCCCACGATCAGCGTTTCACCCTGGGGTGTCACCACCTTGCGCACGTAGGTGGCCTTGCGCAGGGGCAGCCGGGAGGCATCGGGCTGGGGCCACCAGTAGCTGGTCCAGCCCGAACCCTGCTGCAACGCCAGGTTGATGTAGTTGCGCACCATCGGCGCTCCCGAGGCGTCGCGCAGATCGATCAGATTCCTGCCCTCCAGCTCCGGGAAACCGGGATTCACCACCTCCACACCCTTCGGCGTGTCCACGAACACGTAGGTGTCGCGGAAGCTGAAGCGCTCGCGCCGATCGCGCAGCACCGGGAAGGCCGCCCGCCCCTGGCGCTGCAGCAGCTCGGCCGCCGCATTCACCTCCTGGATCACGAAGGCCCGCTCCATCGGTGCCTTATACAGGCCGCTGCCCACCAGGTAGGTGCGGCCGGAGGGGGCCTGCACCCGCACCACGTAGGTGCTCTTCCACACCGGCCTCCGCTCGTTGGCGCCAGGCCGCCGCCACTGGTAACGCACCCAGCCACGGCCGCCGGGATCGCCGGCCCGCTCCACCAGCATGCGGCCGAACGGCTTGCCGGTGATGTCCATTTCCCGGGCCAGGTTGTTGCCTTCCTCTCTGGGATCGGGGGGATAGACGATCCGCTCACCCTCGGGGCTCAGCACGAAGACATAGCGCTCTCCCTGGAACCAGCGCCCGCCACGCTGGCGGAAGGCGGGAAACGCCTGCTCTCCCTCCCGGGCCACCGCCGCCGCGGCAGCGTCCACGAAGGCCACCAGATCCTTGGTGGCGACATGGGTGTAGGTGAAGGCGGGGTCGCCCCCGGCCGGCATCGTCGTGGTCATGCCGGGGGCCGCCGCGGGTGTGGGCTGAGCGGGCCCCGCCAGCGCTGCCGGAAGGCAGGCGAGGGTCAGGCCGGTGAGAACCAGCAGGGCAGGCAGGGAGCGGCGGACCATCGAACGCACGGGAAAGGAGGGTGCAGCAGGAGCATGGAAGGGAAGGAAGCGACGGCTCAGAGCAGATTCGCCGCCAGTTCGGCGAGCTCCGAGCGCTCGCCGCGCATCAGCGTCACATGGCCGGCCAGGCCCTGGCCCTTGAAGCGCTCCACCAGCCAGGTGAGGCCATTGCTCTCGGCATCCACATAGGGATTGTCGATCTGATAGGGGTCACCGGTGAACACGATCTTGGTGCCTTCACCCACCCGCGTCACGATCGTTTTCACCTCGTGGGGGGTGAGGTTCTGGGCCTCGTCCACCACCATGAACTGGCGGGGAATCGAGCGCCCGCGGATGTAGCTGATCGCCTCCACCTCCAGCAGGCCCATGCCCTTGAGGTCGGCCCAGCTGCTGCGCGGTCCGCGGTGGCCGCCACGGGCCGGGTGCGCCGACTCCTCGCCGCCGAGCAGGTAGTCGAGGTTGTCGATGATCGGCTGCATCCATGGGCCCATCTTCTCCTCCAGATCCCCGGGCAGAAAACCGATCTCCTTGCCGAGCGGGATCACGGGCCGGGTCACCAGCAGCCGGTCGTAGAGGCGCTCATCCGCCACCTGGTGCAGGCCGGCCGCCAGGGCCAGCAGGGTCTTGCCGGTGCCGGCCTTGCCCACCAGGGTCACCAGTTGCACGGCGGCGTCGAGCAGCAGGTCGAGGGCGAAGGTCTGCTCCCGGTTGCGGGGCTGGATCCGCCCCAGCCGCACCTTCGGCACCTTCTGCAGCGGCAGCAGCGCGGCGCTGCGGGCGTCAAAGCGGGCCAGCAGGGTGTGGTTGGGCTGCAGCTGGTCCACCAGCGTCACACCCTCGTTGGCCTGCAGGCCCGCCGGTCCGCCGCTGCCCTCCGGCAGTTCCGCCAGGGGAAGCCCTCCTTCCCCCTTCACCCGGTCGATCTGATCGGCGCTCACCCAGAGTTCGCAGAACCCGGGATACAGATCCGCCAGATCCACCTTGTCAGTGGTGTAGTCCTGGGCGGTGAGGCCCACCGCATCGGCCTTGATACGCAGATTGGTGTCCTTGGTGACCAGCACCACCGGGGGCTGGCTGCCCATCACCTCGTGCATCCGCTGCTCGAGGGCCACCGCCAGGATGTTGTTGTCGCCGTTGCCGGATTTCAGCTCGGGCGGCAGCTGGGCGAGCGTTTCACTGCGGCAGAACACCACCTGCAGCGTTCCGCCGCTGCCCTGGTCGATCGGCACCCCCTCGGAAAGATTGCCCCGCTCCCGCAGTTCATCGAGCAGGCGTGACACCTGACGCGCGTTGCGGCCCTTCTCGGACGGATCGCGCTTGAAGCGGTCGATCTCCTCCACCACTTCGATGGGCACCACCACGTGGTTGTCCTCGAAGCGGGTGATGGCCTGGGGGTCATGCAGCAGGACGTTCGTATCCAGGACGTAGGTCTTGCGCATGCCAGTGGCCGCTCCGGTGCCATTGCGGCGAACCTAGGGCCATCCCCCCATCTACGCTCCGCCCGTTCGCGCCCTGTTGGGTTTCAGGCTTGCCGTTCCTCGCCTCCCTCCTGCTGGTCCTGGTGCTGCTGTTCGGCCTCACGCTGCTGTGGCTGGAGCTGCGTCACCGCCTGAGGCCTGCCTCCCCCCTGCAACTGATCCCCGGTCCCTTCACGGTGCGGCGCCGTGCCCAGGGCCTGGAAGTCACCGGCGACATCACCATCCGCAATCCCCACGCCCGCATGGAGGTGATGGTGCCCGAGATCCGGGTCGAACCCGTGCTGCTCGGCCGCAGCGATCTCGCCGAGCTGCGCACCGTCACCCGCATCACCCCCCTTCATACCGATGAGGAGGCGCGGCCCGACGGCTACTGGGCCGCGTACATCGTCAAGGGCAGGAAATCCACCGCTGCCCGGCTGCGCCTGCAGCTCAGCGGTCCGGCGGGGGTGGATCTCGAAGGCCTGCTCGACACCCTCTGGATCGACCTGCACTGGGTGAACTACGGCCCCTTCGGCCGCCTGCACCGCCGCCACGGGATTCTGGTGCCGGTGCAGAAGCCCGAGCCCCTCGATCCCGCCCTGGCCCCGTGGCGCGAGGGCGAGGCCTGCCGGGTCCTGCCCCTGCGCACCCACCTGCTGGGGGTGCTCGACGATCCGATCGAAGTGCTGCGCCGCTACGGCGGCGAAGTCCTGCAGAGCGGGGACATCCTCACCATCGGCGAGACGCCACTGGCGGTGATGCAGGGCCGCTACCACCATCCCTCCACGGTCGAGCCTTCGATGCTGGCGCGGCTCCTGTGCCGCGTCTTCCATCCCACCAGCAGCCTGGCCACCGCCTGCGGGCTCCAGAGCCTGATCGACATCGTCGGTCCCGCCCGCGTGCTCTGCGCCTGGCTGGCCGGCACCGCCCTCAAGCTGGTGGGCAGCAAGGGGGGGTTCTACCGCCTCGCCGGCGACCAGGCCCGCCTGATCGACGACATCACCGGCACCACCCCGCCCTACGACCAGACGATCGTGCTCGGGCCCCAGGATCCGGAGACCTTCTGCCGCAGCGCCGCCCGGGAGCTGGGCGTAGGCATCGCGGTGGTGGATGTGAACGATCTGGGCCGGGTGAAGGTGCTGGCCGCGAGCCCCGGCTGCGACGAGGACCTGCTCCAGCGCGCCCTGCGCCCCAACCCCGCCGGCAACGCCAACGAACGCACCCCCCTGGTGCTGGTCCGTCCCGCCTGAATCGCTGCCTACGATGGCCGCATAGCCCGCCGTCCTCTCCGTTCCCGACCTCCCCGTGCCCATGCCCTCGGCGACCACGCCGGCACCGACACCGGCTGGACCGACAGAGCGGGCTCCCGGAGAGGGGGCCCCTCCGCCTGACCGGAGCCCTGTCTGGAGCGTGGAACCGCTGCAGGGCTGGCACCTGCCCCTGCTCGATGATCCGGAGCTGGTGCCCGTCCAGCCGCTGGCCCAGCGCGCCCTGCTGCTGGCCCTGCCCGATCGGCTGATGGGCGCGCTGTCGCCGCGCCGTCCCCGGGCGCCGCAGGTGCTGCTCGCCCTCGGCCGCGATCCGGAGGGGCGCTCCCATGTCCTGGGGCTGATCGGCAGTCGCCGGCTGAACCGCAGCGGCAGCTGCTGGCAGGTGGAGCAGCTTCTGCTCAGCGGCGAAGCGGGCGAGGCCCGCCTCTCCCCCGGCCGGCGGCCCGTCACCATCGGCCTGCTGCAGGAGGCCATCCAGCGGGCCCGGGGCGCCGCCAGCTGGATCGCCACCGTGAACGCCGCCGACACCGCCCTGCTGGCGGCCCTGCGCGAACAGGGCTTCCAGCCCCTGCGCACCGACTGCCTCTGGCGCTGGCAGCCCCCCCACGACCCCGGCGACCGCGACGACCAGGCGGCCAACGGCCCGGCGGCCGAGCTTCAGCTCCGCGCCCTCAACCGCCGCACCGCCGCCCTGCTCTGGCACCTGGAGCAGGCGGCGTGCCCGGCCCAGCTGCGTCAGCTGCTGGATCGCCGCGTGGAGGATCTGCTGGATCAGAGCCACGGATGGGGCTGGATGCTGGTGGATCCCAGCCGCAACCAGGCCGTGGCCGGGGTGCGGCGCCTGGAGGAGCATCCCGCTGGCGGCCACCTGGTGGAGTTCAGCCTGCATCCGGGCTGGAGTCATCTGCTGGGCCCCGCCACCGAGCGGCTGTTGCGGCGGATCGCGGCCCCCGCCCATGAGGCGATCTGGCTGCAGGCGGAGGTCGGCGACGAGGCCCGCCGCGCCTGGCTCGATGGCCTGGGTGCCGAGCCTCGGGGCGAGCAGGTGCTGATGGCCCGCAGCGTCTGGCGTCGCCAGGAGGGCCAGCCCGCCCGCGGCGCCGCCCGCCGCATCGAGGCGGTGCTCGAACAGCTGCAGCCCCGCCGCCGCCCCCTTCCCACACCCGTGGTGCCCCGCTAGGTGGCCCGGCCCCGGCCCTGCTCCGCCCTCGCGCTCGACGTGGGCCGGCGGCGCATCGGCCTGGCCGGCTGCGATCCCCTCGGCGTGGTGGTGAGTCCCCTGCCGGCCCTGGCCCGGGGCCCGTTCGAACAGGACGTTCAGCACATCCTCACGCTCGTGCGCGACCGGCGCGTCAAGGCGCTGGTGGTCGGTCTGCCGCTCGATGCCCGCCAGCAGCCCACTGCCCAGGCCCGCCACTGCCGCCGCTACGGACAGCGGCTGGCGGAAGCGCTGACGGCTGCCGGCAACCCCCTGCCCCTGGTCTGGGTCGATGAGCATGCCAGCACCTGGGCGGCTGGGGAGCGTTTCGGCCTGCAGGGCGACCGGAGTGGACGCCTCGACAGTGCCGCCGCCGCCCTGCTGCTGGAACAATGGCTGCAGGACGGTCCGTGCCCGGCAGCGGTCGCTGATCCCCCCTGATTCCCACCGCCTGGCTTTCATGAGTGCCGATTCCCCCACCCTGCCGGGCTCCGGAGACGTTCCCACCGTTCTGGTGCGCGATGGCCACGGGCGCCAGCTGCTCTGCTTTCTCGAGCAGCTGATCCCCCTCGACGGCCACGACTACGCCCTGCTCACCCCGGTCGACACCCCGGTGTGCCTGTTCCGTCTGCGCGACGACGAGGACCCCGAACTGATCGAGACGCTGGAGGCCAGCGAACCGATCCTCTCGGTTGCCGATGTGGTGCTGCAGGAGCACGACCTCACCCTGATCCGCTCGGCGGTCACCCTCACGGTGAGCGGCGAACTGGAGGAACCCGACCCCGACGAGCTGGAGGACGACGAGGACGGCGATGAGGAAAGCGAAACCTACGAGCTGCTGGTGAGCTTCCTCGCCGACGAACAGGAATACGGCCTCTACATTCCCCTGGATCCCTTCTTCGTCGTCGCCCGCATCGAGGGCGGCGAAGGGGTGCTGGTGGAGGGGGAGGAGTTCGAGCGCGTCCAGCCCCGGATCGAAGCCGAGCTGGATGAGCGGGAGTCGGAGAGCTGATGCTGCTGAGCGAGCTGCTCATGCCCGACTGGATGCCGGGCACCACCCTGGCCCACCTGCCCCTGGAGACCCTTCGGGAACGGGGGATCCGGGGCCTGGTGCTCGACGTGGACCGCACCCTGCTGCCCCGCCGCCACGCCACCCTGCCGCCGGCGGCCGAACAGTGGCTGCGCCATGCGGCCGGGGAGATGCCGATCCACCTGCTCAGCAACAACCCCTCCCGCCAGCGCATCGGCGCGGTGGCCCAGCAGCTCGGTCTGCCCTTCACCACCTCCGCGGGCAAGCCGCGGCGCAGCGCCCTGCGCCGGGTGCTGGAGCAGCTGGGCATCCCCGCCCCCCAGGTGGCCCTGGCGGGCGACAGGGTGTTCACCGACGTGCTCGCCGGCAATCGGCTGGGCCTTTACACCGTGCTGGTCAAGCCGATCGATCCGCAGGGCGATCCCTGCCAGCGCGACCGGTTGCAGAAGCTGGAGCTGCGCATGGCCCGCTGGATGGGGGGAGCGCGGGGCTGATGGGACTGCGGCGGGTGATCAAGGTGGGCACCAGCCTGCTGCGGGGCGACGCCGAGCGCCCCACGGCGGCCGTGATCGCCGATCTGGCGGCCACCATGGCCCGGCAGCAGCGCCTGGGCGACAGCCTGGCCCTGGTCACCAGCGGGGCCGTGGGCCTGGGCTGCGAGGTGCTCGGCCATGAGCGCCGTCCCAGCGAGGTGGTGGCCCTGCAGGCCGCCGCCGCCGTGGGCCAGGGCCGGCTGATGGCCCTCTATCAGGACGCCTTCGCCGTGCGCGGCCTGCCGGTGGCCCAGGTGCTGCTCACCCGCGGCGATCTCGCCTCCCGCCGCCGCTACCGCAACGCTGCCCGCACCCTCGAGCAGCTGCTCGCCTGGGGGGTGGTGCCGGTGGTCAACGAGAACGACACCCTGGCCACCGATGAGCTGCGCTTCGGCGACAACGACACCCTCTCGGCCCTGGTGGCGGTGGCCATCGGCGCCGACGAGCTGATCCTGCTCACCGACGTCGACCGGCTCTATTCCGGCGATCCCCGCACCGACGCCGACGCCCGGCCGATCGCCGAGGTGCGCGACCTGGCCGAGCTCGAGCGCCTCTCCCAGGGAGCCGGCGGCGGCGGCCGCTGGGGCACCGGCGGCATGAGCACCAAGATGACGGCGGCCCGCATCGCCACCACCAGCGGCATCCGGGTGCGCCTGGCCGATGGCCGCGATCCGGCGGTGCTGGCGGCGGTGCTGGCGGGCGACCCCGTGGGCACCCTCTTCCACCCCAGCGCGCGTCCCCTGCCCGACCGCAAGGGCTGGCTGGCCCATGCGCTGCTGCCCAAGGGCTCCCTGCGGGTGGATGCGGGCGCCGAGCGTGCGCTGCTGGAGCGGGGCGCCTCCCTGCTGGCGGTGGGCATCGCCGCGGTGGAGGGCGATTTCGGCCGCCGTGAGCCGGTGCGGCTGGTGGGGGGCGACGGCCGGGAGCTGGGCCGCGGGCTGAGCAGCTTCAGCAGCGAGGAGCTCCGCGGCATCCTCGGCCTCAGCAGCGAGGAGGTGCGGCGCCGGCTCGGGGCCGTGGGCGATGCGGTGGTGCACCGCGACGAACTGGTGCTCACCCTCCCTCCAGCGGGGGAGGCCGGCGCGGGCTGAGGCGGAGGCGAAGCGCTCCGGCAGCACCCCTACGATCCGCTCGTTGCCGATCCCCGAGATGCGCTTCAGCACCCTGCTCACCCATCTCGGCGAGGTCGGCGAGGCCACCCCCCGCGATCCGGCCGGCGACCCCGAGCTCATCGGCGCCGCCGCCCTCGATCGGGCCGGAACCGGCCAGCTGGCTTTCCTGGAGCCGGGCAACGCCCTGGCCCCCGCCCTGGAGGCCACCGGCGCCTCGGCCGTGCTGATCCCCCTGGACGCCGACCTTCAGAGGCTGGCCAGCGAGCGGGGCCTGGCCTGGGTGGCCCTGAAGGACCCCCGGCTGGGCTTCGCCGAAGCCCTCGACGTTCTCCACCCCCGCCCCCAGCTGCCGCCGGGGGTTCATCCCACGGCCGTGGTGGACGCCACGGCCCGCCTCGGGCAGGGCGTGCACCTCGGCGCCCATGTGGTGGTGGGGGCGGGCAGCGTGCTGGCCGATGGTTGTGTGGTTCACCCTGGGGCAGTGATCTACGGCGACGTGGAGCTGGGCGAGGGCTGCGAGGTGCACGCCGGCGCCGTGCTGCATCCGGGCAGCCGCCTGGGCCGCCGCTGCGTGGTCCACTCCAACGCCGTGATCGGCTCGGAGGGATTCGGGTTCGTTCCCACCGCCACCGGCTGGCGCAAGATGCCCCAGACCGGCCTGGTGGTGCTGGAGGACGCGGTGGAGGTGGGCTGCGGCAGCACGATCGATCGACCCTCGGTGGGAGAAACGCGCATCGGCGCCGGCAGCAAGATCGACAACCTGGTGCACGTGGGCCATGGGGTGGTCACGGGCCGGGGCTGTGCCCTGGCCGCCCAGGTGGGCATCGCCGGCGGGGCGGTGCTGGGCGACGGCGTGATCCTGGCCGGCCAGGTGGGGGTGGCGAACCGGGCCCGTATCGGCGACCGGGCGATCGCCTCCTCCAAGTCGGGCATCCACGGCGAGGTGGCGGCGGGTGAGGTGGTGAGCGGGTATCCGGCGATCCCCAACCGGCTGTGGCTGCGCTGCTCAGCCGCCTTCAACAAGCTGCCGGAGATGGCCCGCACCCTGCGCCGCCTCAGTTCCGACGCGGGCTGAGCCGGGCCGGGCGAGTCGGTAGTCTCGCGGCGCCGCCTCCCGCCCGCGATGACCACCCACCGGATCACCCTGCTCCCCGGCGATGGCATCGGTCCGGAGATCACGGCCGTGGCCCGCCGGCTGCTGGATGCGGTGGCCGCCCGGCACGGCTTCACCCTGGCCTACGACGAACGGCCGATCGGCGCCGCGGCGATCGACGCCACAGGCGAACCCCTGCCCGCCGCCACGCTGGAGGCCTGCCGCGATTCCGATGCGGTGCTGCTGGCCGCCATCGGCGATCCCCGCTGCGACAGCCTGCCGCGGGAGCTGCGGCCGGAGAGCGGTCTGCTGGCCCTGCGCTCCGGCCTCGGCCTGTTCGCCAACCTGCGGCCGGTGCGCATCATCCCGGCCCTGATCGAGGCCAGCAGCCTCAAGCGGGAGGTGATCGAGAACGTCGACCTGCTGGTGGTGCGCGAGCTGATCGGCGGCGTCTACTTCGGCACCCCCAAGGGCCGGATCGAGGCCGAGGGTCGGGTGCGGGCCTTCAATACCATGGCCTACTTCGACGACGAGATCGACCGCATCGCCCGGGTGGGCTTCCGCCTGGCCCGGGAGCGCAAGGGGCGCCTGTGCTCGGTTGACAAGGCCAACGTGCTCGATGTGAGCCAGCTCTGGCGCGACCGGGTGGATGCCATCCACGCCGAGTTCCCGGAGGTGGAACTCAGTCACATGTACGTGGACAACGCCGCCATGCAGCTGGTGCGGGCTCCGCGTCAGTTCGACGTGCTGCTCACCAGCAACCTGTTCGGCGACATCCTCAGCGACGAGGCGGCGATGCTCACCGGCTCGATCGGCATGCTCCCGTCGGCCTCCCTGGGGGCCGACGGGCCCGGATTGTTCGAGCCCGTGCATGGCTCCGCTCCGGACATCGCCGGCCAGGACCGGGCCAACCCGATGGCCATGGTGCTCTCCGCCGCCATGCTGCTGCGGGTGGGACTGCACCAGGAGGCGGCCGCCGCCGACCTGGAGGCCGCGGTCGACCGGGTGCTGGAGGCCGGGTTCCGCACCTCCGACCTCAGAGCCGAGGGCTGCTCCGTGCTCGGCTGTGAGGCCATGGGCCAGAAGCTGCTGGAAGCCCTCCCGGCCTGACAGCCTCCCGGCGTCCGGGGGCGGACCGGCGATCTGCGAAACTCGCAGGCGCGTTCTCCCCCTGCGTCGATGTCGAAGCGTCACCCGGTCGTGGCCGTCACCGGTTCCTCCGGCGCCGGGACCAGCACCGTCAAACGCGCCTTCGAGCACATCTTCGCCCGTGAGGGCATCCAGCCGGCCGTGGTGGAGGGCGACAGCTACCACCGCTACGAGCGGGGGCCGATGAAGGAGGCTATGGCGGCGGCGCTGGCCAAGGGCGAGAACTTCTCCCACTTCGGCCCCGAAGCCAACCTGTTCGACAAGCTCGAGGAGCTCTTCCGCACCTACGGCGAAACCGGCTCCGGCGAGAAGCGCTACTACCTGCACTCCGTGGAGGAGGCGGCCGAGCACAACAAGCGCCTGGGCACCAACCTCGAACCCGGTCAGTTCACCCCCTGGGAGGCGATTGCCCCCGGCACCGATCTGCTGTTCTACGAGGGCCTGCACGGCGGCGTGGCCGGGGAGGGCTACGACGTGGCCGCCCTGGCCGATCTGCTGGTGGGCGTGGTGCCGATCACCAACCTGGAGTGGATCCAGAAGATCTCCCGCGACAACGCGGAGCGCGGCTACTCGGCCGAGGCGATCGTGGACACGATCCTGCGCCGCATGCCCGACTACATCAACCACATCTGCCCCCAGTTCAGCCGCACCGACATCAACTTCCAGCGGGTGCCCACCGTGGACACCTCCAACCCCTTCATCTGCCGCAACATCCCCACCCCGGATGAATCCTTCGTGATCATCCACTTCCGCAAGGGAGCCCGCGAGAAGTGGGGCATCGATTTCCCCTACCTGCTCGACATGATCCACGACTCCTTCATGTCCAGCCCCACCTCGATCGTGGTGAACGGCGGCAAGATGGGCTTCGCCATGGAGCTCATCCTCACCCCGGTGATCCATCGCATGATCGAGGAGAAGAAGAAGCTGGCCTGAACAACGCCAGCTTCGGTGCCAACTCCTACAGTGGCGCCAGAAGATTCGGTGATTCGTCTCACCGAGGTGCCATCGTCCGTGCCGCCGCCGACAGCAGCCCCTCCTTCCGGATCCGCGGTGCCGGTCGGAACGGTGGGGCCAATGGCGGGGTGAATGGTGGGGCTGCGGCGAACCGCTCGATCGGCAACGATCCCCTGGCGAACCTCCGGCTCGATCGCATCAACAGCCGCGAACTGCTGCGGGATGCCCGGATCATTTACTTCCGCTTCCTCGAAAGCGGCTGGGGCTCCACCGATCCGCTCGGCGTGGTGATGGCCGGTGTGGAAGGAGCCGTCGGCCGGGTCGTCTTCGACCTGCCGGTGCTGCTTCCCCACGAGTGTTTCGTTCCCCTGGAGCTGCTGCGCCTGCGGCCCGCCGGCCGCCCCCGGAGCCCCCGCGCCGCGGCAGGCCGCCCGGCACCCCCCTCGGGCGCCACCCCCCTCCGTCCACCCTCACCGGTCCGTGCCGCCGGCGATGTCTGATTCGTCGTTCCCGATCCTGATGGCCACGGCCCCGGCCGCCCTGGCCGTCCCGGCCCTGGCGCTCGGGGCCTGCATGGGCAGCTTTCTCAACGTGGTGGCCTGGCGTCTCCCCCGCGGCCAGTCGTTCGTGCGCCCCCCGAGCAGCTGCCCCCGCTGCGGCACCCGCCTGCGCTGGCACGACAACCTGCCGATCCTCGGCTGGCTGCTGCTGGGCGGACGCTGCCGCCATTGCCGCACCGCCATCCCCGTGCGCTACCCGGCGGTGGAACTGCTGGCAGCGGGCCTGTGGGTGGCCCTGCTGTTCGCCCGACCCGAAGCCATGGGCAGCGCGCCGAACCCCTGGCTGCTGGTGCTGGCGGGCTGGACGCTGGCCGCCTGGCTGATTCCCCTGGTGCTGGTGGACCTGGAGCGGATGCTGCTGCCCGAACCCCTCTGTCGCTGGGGGCTGATCTCTGGTCTCGCGGCCACGGCCCTGCTCGGCTCCCTGCAGGGCGACGGCACCACCCGCACGCTTCTGTTTTCCCATCTGCTGGCGGCCGCGGCGGGGCTTCTGGGCTTCGAGGCCCTCTCGGCCCTGGGGGAGAAGGCGATGGGGCGACCGGCCCTGGGGCTGGGGGATGCCCGCCTCGCCGCCCTGATCGGGGCCTGGCTCGGCCCCCTCGGCCTGGCCGTCACGGTGGCCCTGGCGGTGTTCGGCGGCGCCGTGGTCGGCGGTCTGGCACGCCTGAGCGGACGGCTGGGCCCCCAGCAGCCCTTTCCCTTCGGTCCGTTCCTCGCCGCCGGCGCCCTGGTGGTGTGGATCGGTGGGGCCCATCCCTGGGTGGTCCTCTCGGGACTGGAGCCGCTGCTGGCCCCCGGCGTTTAATGGGGGGGTCGTGATCCCGCTGCGGCGGGTACCCCATGTCCCTGTTCGACTGGTTCGCGGATCGCCGCAAGAACGCTCCGGTGGTCCGCAACAGCCAGGGACCCGACACCGAGGAGGGTGACGGGCTCTGGAGCAAATGCCCCGAGTGCGCCCAGGTGGTCTATCGCAAGGATCTGATCGCCAACGCCAGCGTCTGCCGCGGCTGCGGCCACCACAACCGCATCGACAGCCCCGAGCGGATCCGCCTGATCGCCGATGAGGGCAGCTTCGAAGCGCTCGACAGCGACCTGTCCCCCACCGATCCCCTGGCCTTCAAGGACCGGCGCAGCTATGCCGACCGCCTGCGGGACAGCCAGCAGGCCACGGGCATGCGCGATGCGGTGGTCACCGGCCTGTGCCGCCTCGATGGACTCCCCCTCGCCCTTGGGGTCATGGACTTCCGCTTCATGGGCGGCTCGATGGGCTCGGTGGTGGGCGAGAAACTCACCCGCCTGATCGAGGAGGCCACAGCCCGCCGCTTCCCGGTGCTGATCGTCTGCGCCTCGGGTGGTGCCCGCATGCAGGAGGGGATGCTCAGCCTGATGCAGATGGCCAAGATCTCCGGCGCCCTTGAGCGGCACCGCCGGGCCGGCCTGCTCTACCTCCCCCTGCTGACCCACCCCACCACCGGGGGGGTCACCGCCAGCTTCGCGATGCTGGGGGATCTGATCCTGGCGGAACCCAAGGCCCTGATCGGTTTCGCCGGCCGGCGGGTGATCGAGCAGACCCTGCGCGAGAAGCTGCCGGAGGGCTTCCAGACGGCCGAATACCTGCAGGACCACGGCTTCGTGGACACGATCGTGCCCCGCACCGAGCTGCGCGCCACCCTGGCCAGCCTGCTGCGGCTGCACGGCGCCGTGCCCGCCGCCCAGCCCGTGGCCTCGTGAGGCCCATCCGCCTGGACGGAGCGGCCCACTGGCTGGGCCGCCGCCTCGCCCCCCTCATCGCCCCCCTGCTGGCATCGATGCTCCTGCTTCTGGCCCCGGCCCTGGCCGGAGCAGGGCCCGTCGACTGGCACGAGGTTCCCGCCACCGCCGAGGGGCGCCAGTGGTGGGATTCCGGCAGCCTGCGCTTCGATCGCGAGGGCAGGCTGTCGGTGCTCAGCCGCTTCCAGCCCCCCGCCCCTGCCGAGGGCGAGGGCGAGGACGACGGCAGGACAGCCGCCAGGCCCGCCATCGGAACCCTCTACGTGATGCAGCTCGACTGCGACCAGGCCCTCTACCGCGACACCTCCGTGAACGGCCTGCCCCGCTGGCAGGCGGAATGGCGCCCCGTGGCCGGCGATGGACTGATGACCTCCGTGCTGAACGAGGCCTGCGCCGCCGCCACGGCGAGCCGTTGATCTTCCCTTCCCTCCCATGACCGACCGTCCCCTGCGGGTCGCCGTCGCCGGCCTCGGCTTCGGCGAGAAGGTGCACCTGTGCGCCCTGGCCGACTGCCCGGCCACCGAACCCGTGGCCCTCTGGCATCCGCGGCCCGAGCGGCTGGAGCAGGCCAGCCGCAGCAGCGGTCTGCCGGGATTCACCGACTTCGCTGCCCTGCTGGCCGATCCCGGGATCGAAGCGGTGGTGATCGCCACGCCACCCGGCCCCCGCTTCGCCTTGGCCCGGGAGGCCCTCGAGGCCGGCAAGCACCTGCTGCTGGAGAAGCCCGTGGCGCTGCGCAGCGAGCAGGTGGAGGAGCTGCAGCGCCTTGCCCTGCGGCGGGGGCTGACGGTGGCGGTGGATTTCGAATACCGGGCGGTTCCGCTGTTCCAGCAACTGCAGCAGCTGCTCGAGCGGGGCGTGCTTGGCGATCCCTGGCTGGTGAAACTCGACTGGCTGATGAGCAGCCGGGCCGATGCGAGCCGGCCCTGGAGCTGGTACTCCCAGGCGGCTGAGGGGGGCGGCGTGCTCGGGGCCCTGGGCACCCACGCCTTCGACATGCTGCATTGGCTCGTGGGTCCCAGCCGCAGCCTGCGGGCCCAGCTCTCCACCGCCATCGACACCCGCCCGCTGCCGGACGGCAGCGGCAGCGCGGCAGTGGACGCCGAGGACATCGCCCTGATCCAGATGAAGCTGGAGACAGTCGACGGCCGGAGCGTGCCCGCCCAGGTGAGCCTGGCCTCGGTGACGCGCCAGGGCCGGGGCTGCTGGATCGAGCTCTACGGCAGCGCGGCCACCCTGGTGCTGGGCTCCTCCAACCAGGCCGACTACGTGCACGGGTTCCAGCTGTGGATCGCGCCGGCGGGTGAGCCCCTGCGCCCCGTGCCGGCGGATCCCGCTCTGGCCTTCCCCCGCACCTGGGAGGACGGAAGGATCGCGCCGGTGCGGCGGCTGATCGAGGGATGGGCGGCGGCGGTCCGCGAAGGGAGGCCGATGGTGCCGGGCCTGGCGGAGGCGGTGGCAAGCCAGCGCTGCTGCGACCTGGCCCGGGAAGGAGGGGGCGTGGTGGCGGGCTGATCGGGATCACGTATCACTACGAACATCTTGCTTCGGTAGCAACCGCTACCATTTGCCTAATCGTTGGTCGAGGGAGGGTCCGCCCTGCCTCGGTGGAAGTAGGGGATTCCCCGAAGCAACGCGCCATCCACCCCGCGGCCCTTCCAGGCCCGGGAATCCCGAACGGAGGCACCGATGACCATCACCACTGCCAAGCAGATGGCACGCCAGGCCGAGGAGGCCCGTCGCGCCGCACGCCAGGACGCCTTCTGCGTCCAGGCCCTGCGCCGCCAGCATCTGATCGACTGAGCGCGCCCCCCACGCCGGGGCCCCGCGCCCCGTCGACGCCCCGCCTTCGGCGGGGCCTTTTTGCTGCCCGGGCATCGCCTAAAGTCGCCTCCAGTCCGGGTCGCCACGGCCCGTCACCCGGTCGCCCGTCGACCCCCTCGACCCCGGTCGAGGCCCCCGTCCCCACCCCTCCGCGAGGTTTTCCCATGGCGCTCGTTCCGCTTCGGCTGCTGCTCGACCATGCCGCCGAGAACGGCTACGGCATCCCTGCCTTCAAC
>JANWUS010000011.1 GCA_024958715.1 Cyanobium sp. FGCU52
GTGTTCAGCAGGGGGGAAGTTCGCGGTGTGCCGTCCCGTCCCCTGAATGGGTACTGCAAAACTGCGACGCGTAGTCGCCTTCCAGCTCATCCCAGGGAATGAGGTCGGCGAGCTTGACCCAGCGATTGTCACTAGAGAGCTTCCCACCAAAGGGCAAGAAGAAGTCCTCGAACGAGAGCTGGTTCCGATGCTCGCGTCGATACATGTGGAAAACACTGGGCTGCTTTTCGGCGAAATCGGGCCGTATAGCACACATTCTACGTCTAAAAACTGCTCAGATCCATTGCGGCACAGTCGCTTTGCCCTTTCTCAGGAGGCCCTCAATATTCGCTGTAGCTGATCATGGCGAGATTGGCCTGCGGCGCTGAGAGCTGCATCTCCATGAGTTTCCTGGTGATGTGTGCCGAGAAGATCCTGAGGCTGCTTCGCCTCTTTTTTGTGCTTCTTTATTTGGTTTTGCAACCTGCTCAGGCTCTATGTCTGAGCTGCGAAGGCCTGGAGTTTTGTTAGCCGTAAGCTGGAATGGTGCGCCAGTCATTGCATCGACGGCGTGGTGGGCCGTGAACGCCAAGCCACTCATGCCCTCCATGGAGCAGTTTTGGTTGCCACCCTTTTTCAGGAGGCCCCGAATAGGGGAGCCTGAACACCTCCAGCACTGACCGCCAGCGAGGAAGGGCAGGGCTCCAGATCACGGAGGGCCAGGCAGGCGACTTCCTCAGGGTGTGAAGATTATTGGAGCCGATGAACTGGGAATGAAATAAGTACCTTAGGTGAAGGACCTTAAGTGAAATCTACCCATTCACGTCATGAGCTCCCTCACGCAAGACCTGTTTACGAATTATTCCAGCTGGGTCGTGTCCCTTGATGGCTGGGTTCTGACTTCAGGGATCATCAAAGCAATGGCCGGCAACGACTTCATCACCGGCATCGGCGCTGCTGGTGATGAAGTCGGCATCGACAACGGCGGCACGATCGATACAGGCGCCGGCAACGACACCGTTGATGCACTTTTTGGTGGCTCCGTTATGCTTATCGGCATTGGAACAATCGACCTTGGCATTGACAACTACACCCTCAAGGGCTTCGGACAGGGGACATTTATCGATGGTAACGGGACTGACAAGATCCTCCTCGGTGCAGGCACTTACACCATCACCGGGGGGGGGGCACTCATCAACCAGATCATGGGCGTCAGCGGCTTTGAATTTATTGGTCGCGCCAATGGCGGACTCTTCGCTTTTGGCGATGGCACCCTGACGGTCGATGGCAGCGGTGTTGCAACAACGTTCGTCGCCTGATCTGCGCGATTGTCTTGCCCTGGGCGATCAGTTGCTTCACTGTTTTGAGTGTGCGGATGATCTGTACTCCTTTCGGAGAAGACTGCGTCTACGGCTGTGTGCCTAGTGCGTTTCATGGTGGAGTCCCCGGCCCAGTCTGGCCGGCTGAGGACTCTCATTCACTCTGGGCCGCTCACCGTGGTCCACGGCACCACTGACAAGCGTGGTGAGACGTGACACTTAGATGGGCTCAAAGCTGGTTCCGAGCTTGCTTTCATCGATTGTCGGAATGCGTGCTTCGGATAAACCCAGTAGGCCAACAACAATGTCACGGTTGTGGGCACCCAAATCAGGGCCTCGGGTGAGTAATCTACCGTTTCCTCTGGAAAGCCGAAGTGGGAAGCCTAGATAGCGTCCCTCTTCGGGAGAGGATTCCAGGTGTTGGTAGTAGTCGCGTTGGTGAAGGTGCTCGTCTTTCGTCAGCTCAAGCATCGAAAGGACGGGGCCTGCAGCAATACCTGATGCTTGTAGTATTTCGGTCGCTTCCATTGGTGTCCGGGAGCAGCTCCACTCTGAGATGTTACGATCAATCTCATCGTGATGCTCGTGACGCCCCTCGGCCGAGGTGAGGCGTGAATCTGTAGCCAGTTCTGGTTGGTTGATGGCCTGACATAAGCATCGCCATTCGGTATCTGTTTGCACGGTCAGTACCAGCCAAGCATTTTCTCCGAAGCAGGGATAACAGCCCTGGGGCGCGAATTCGGGATGGCGGTTGCCGCGTAGCACGAAGTGTGTGCCGTTGACCGCATAATCCATCAGATGCTCTCCCATCAGGGCGTGGCTGGCGGATTCCATCTCGGAAAGATCCACCCAGTCCCCCTGTCCTGTCCGCTGTCGCGCGATCAGGGCGGTGAGCGCGGCGGCCGCCCCCATGATCCCGTTGGTCACGTCCATTTCACGGATGCGCCGGGCAGGCTGGTCCGGCCCGTAGCCAGTGAGGGATTGAATGCCTGCAAGGGCTTCGATGGTGCCCCCATAGCCGCGATAGTGCGCCTCCGGACCAGTTCTCCCAAAGGCTGACATCGACACCAGGATGATATCCGGCCTGAGTTCACGCAGGCGTGCGTATCCGAGGCCGAGCCGATCGAAGACACCGGGCCTGGAGTTTTCAAGAACGATGTCGCTCTGGCTGACCAGTTGCTCGAACAGATCCTTCTCAAGGGGATCGCGCAGGTCGAGGGTCAGGGATTGCTTGTTGCGATGGACCTGCCAGAAGGCCACCTTGCGGTTGTAGGCGCGATTCATTGTGATGCCGCCACGCAGGAAGTCCAGGCGCTTCTGATATTCGATCTTGATCACCTGTGCACCGAAATCGGCGAGAAAACGCGCCGTATGGGGACAGGCCCATTCGTGTCCCAGGTCGATCACGCGAATTCCCTGGAGTGGCAGATCGCTCATCGGGACTTGGGGTGATACAGGGTGGTCAGAGGGCACCGATGTCCTCCAGTTCGGAGAGGGTGGCAGGGGAATGGCCCAGGGCGCCATACACGGCGGCGTTGTGCTCGCCGAGTTGAGGTGCCCGTCCGAGGTGCCACCTGTGCCAGGCTGATTGAAAGGGTGCGGCCATGGAGACCAGTTGACCGACCTCGGGATGGGTGGCCGTCAACTGGAAGAAGCCGCGTTGTTCGTGCTGCGGCGATTGCAGGGCCTCCGCCAGAGAGGCCAGATAGCCGAAGGCGAGGCCTGCCTCCTGTCCGCGATGGTAGATCTCACGCTTGCTCTTTCCGGCGAGCGCCGCTCGGACCCGCGCATGCACCTCTTGGCGATGGGCGATGCGGCCGGTGATGGTGGTGAAGGGGGGTTCCAGCATCTCCGGATCGCCAAGGGCCGAGGCGCCCTGGCTCCAGTTACGCAGGGGACCCGCGATGATGGCCGCCGCGCCATCGGCGGTTGGATAGCACTCCCAGGGCACCAGGGCATGGGAATCGCCATTGCGGATGGCGTCGTGATTGGCGAGCAGGGCTTCGGCCAGCTTGATCTCCACGTTCTCCAGGGCGCTTTCCTGGATGGAGACGTCCACCCATTCGCCGATGCCATCCCGTTGTCGTCGCTGATAGGCAAGCAGGGCCGCGAGGTAGGCGTGCAGGCCCGCAGTGTAGTGCGTGATCGCAGGGCCACTGTTGAGCGGTGGTCGATCGCGATCCCCGGTGAGGGACATGGCCCCGCTCATCGCGTAATGCACGATTTCGGTCGCTTTCCAGTGCCGGCGGGGGCCTGTCTGGCCGAAGTCGGATATGGAGATCAGGATCAGCCCGGGGTTGATCGCGTGAAGCGCGTCGATTCCGAATCCCCAGCGCTCCAGCGCACCGGGCTCAAACGACTCGACCAGAATGTCCGCCGTCGCGATCAGGGAGCGCACCAGCTCCGGTGCCCGCGAATGCGAGAGGTCGAGCGTGACGCCGCGCTTGCCCCCATTCAGCCAGTGAAACGACAGGCTGCGCTCCAGGCCGGGTTGCCCTCGGTGGAACGGTCCGCGATGGCGTTGCGGGTCGCCCGTGCGCGGAGGTTCGATCTTGATCGTGTCAGCGCCGAAGCCGGCCATCAGACGGGTGCCATAGGGCCCGGCGATGCCGAAGCTGCAATCGAGGACTCGCAGGTGTGACAGCATGCCTTCATTCACGAACTGATCGGCTTCTGGGAAGCCAGCGCCCCTGGCCATCGGCCACCCTCAGGGATCGACGACCAGGCGACGGGGGTTCTGGAGAGAGCCTGCTCCAGCGACGCCGCGAAAGCTGGTGGAGAGTGCGGACAGGGGCGATTCGTCACGATCGAGGGCCTGATTGGCGCGATCCAGGATCTGCCAGTATCCGTTGCGATCGACATAATCGATGCGGCCGGGTTCCTGGCGCGAGAACTTGTTGACCATGAACGTCAGGAAGCGCTGCCGTTGCACTTCGCCCGGACTCAGAAGCGGGTTCCGATAGCTTTCGAGAGGCGAAAGTGGGGCGCTGTGATTGACCGGCACATCCTGGTTGGTCCCCAGCACCAGCAGCTCTTTGCGGTTCGATAAAAGTTGGGGGGTTGCGCGGAAGATGGCCGAAGTCTGCCGACTTGAGGCGAGCTCGTCATCCGCACCCTCGACCACCAGCAGATAGGTGGAGGTTGGAATCTGGCTGAGACTCTGAGTGGGCAGCGCTCCGCCTCTCCAGCCTGGAGCCAGGGTGAGCACGAGACGCGCCGTGGGCAGGCCAGCCGTGCGCCCATCGGCGGCCATCAGCGTCGCGAGGCCTCCTCCGAACGAGTGACCCACGATGGAGAGACGGCTCCAGTCGGGCCGCGCAGTCTGGGTCCCTGTGTTCAGAACCTGGACCGACTGCTGGAGGGCCTCCAGGGCATTGCGCCGCATCGCATCCGGAGTGTCCTGCTTGGAGGTCTGGTACACGGGATAGACGACGATGGAGCCCCGGTTGACCAGATGATCAATCCATCCTCCGTAAAAATAGGGATCCATCGCCAGCCAGCCGTGCATGAAAAACACCACGGGTGCCTTGGCTGATGGGGCGCCTTTCGGATAGAAAATCCAGAAGGCCTGTGCTCCCTGCCCGATCAGGCGTCGCTGGAGCCCGTTGATCGTCATCGGACGTTGATCGGTGGCCCCGGACGCGGGAATCCAGCTGCTGGCCATCAGGGGAGGAGAGCTTGGAGGAGGGTTGGTCCCGGCACCGGGAGCGATGCTGGTCGTGAGCACCAGAACCGACACCGTTCCGAGGGTCGCGAGGGTGGGAACGGTCATGGTCGGATGCAGAACCTGAAGGAGGGACGTGGGCTGGCTGCGTTTCGGTGGCGGCCACCCTGCTGGCGGGGGTGGCGTATCGGCGCACGGTCAGGCCGGTGGGCAGGGAGGCTTCAGGCCACGCTCTGGTGCAGTGCCGCCTGTTGCGGAGCCAGCTCCAGATTGAAGAACCGGATCGCATTCCTGCCGAGGATTTTCTCGATCGCCTGCGCGGACAGTGACGACTGCTGCAGGCGCCGCGCTGCCCCGGTCCAGTTGCAGTCGAAATGGGGGTAGTCCGTGCCCCAGGCGATGTGGTCCTCGCCGAGAAGCTCCACCAGCATCGGCGTCGTGGACTCGTCGGATGGGATCTGGATCAGGCATTGGCGCTTGAAATACTCGCTGGGGAGAAGTTTGCACTCGGGAATCATCCAGCTCATGTGCTTGCGATGTTCATCCATGCGCTCCAGCCAATAGGGAACCCATCCGCCGCCGGATTCGAGAAAAATGATCTTCAACTTCGGGAACCGCTCCAGCACACCGCCAAGGATCAGGGTCATGCAGGCGAGCTGCTGTTCCATCGGATGGGAGGCCATGTGGCGGTAGGCCAGATTGTCGTAACGGTCGAAGCCGACGGCGGCGATCCCCGGCATGAATCCACCTTCGTGGATGCCGATCGGGCAATCAAGCTCCTCGGCCGTCTGCCAGATCACGTCATAGTCTGGGTGGTCGAGGTTGCGATTGCGCAACGGATTGGGACGGGTGAAGACCCCCTTGAATCCAAGCTCCTCCACTACAAAGCGCATCTCCTTGGCGGCCAGTTCAGGGCACTGAAAGGGCACGGCGCCGATGCCGATCAGGCGGCTGGGAGATGCCTTGCAATAATCGGCAAGCCAATTATTGTAAGCACGGCAGACGGCTGCGGCGACCTCATCTGAATTGATGCCCGTGTAGCGCAGGCCCACCGTCGGATAAAGCATGGCCAGATCGACACCTTCGCGGTCCATGTCCTCAATGCGGGGTTCCGGCCTGAACCCCCCCGGTTGCTGCTGTTCCCAGCGCTGGCTGGCCACCGTGTCCTCGAACTTCTTGTCCACGTTACGACCTCCTAGGCCGGTGCCTTTCGGCCGGGTCGGCTGAAAGCCCTCGATGGCGAACTGCTGCTCTCCCTGCTCGTCCTCGTAGAAACGGGGAGCCATGGGCAGCAGGTCCTTGTTGTCCATGTACCTCACCCAGAGATCAATGGGCTCGAGGATGTGGCTGTCAGTGTCGATGACTGTGAAGGAGTTCATGCTGGATTGGGTGAACGATGTGTGGGCCTGTGCGCGCAGGTGATGCCTTACCCCGGAATGAGAGGCCGGATGGCAGGGGTTCCGTCCGGTTGCCGCTCACTCGACTGGCCGGCCAGGCGATTCAGGGCCTGACTGCAACTGCCTTCCACGCCCGCAAGTTCCAGATAGACACCATCGGCGTCCAGGAGCCTTGCGCCGTACGTCAGGATGCTGTCTTCCAACTGATCAACCCGCAGTTGCAGCTGCAACGGACCTGACGCCTGGGAGCGGAAGCGCGTCAGACGACCGATGCGGGATGGCAATGGGGTCGTGTCATGAACAATCCTGGCCCAGACGATGGCGAGTTGCGGCACCACATCCACGGCACCCGGATCCAGGAGCCAGGCGCTCTGCGGTGAGGCTCCATCGAGGAACTGCGCAGGGGTGCTGGGGAGCAGCCGGGCATCCACCCCGTCTTCCGTGATGGCGTCGATGGCCAGCACCAGCTGATAGCATGGTCCGTGGAAAAGAAGATCCCGGTAGGCCCCGGCCGGTTCCAGAGAGGGGCCTCTCAAGGCCGGCCATGGATCTGAGGGCGCGTCGGGAAAGTGGTGGTTCAGATGAACCGTAGCCCGGTAGTATGGCCGTTGATTGGCTGGATTCACGAGTTCCGCCTGCACATCGAGATGCATCGGATCGGCATAGCTTGAGGCGCGGGCGAGATAGCGCACCGCAGCGCCGCCCTCCGGAACCGTGATGCCTCGCAGGACCCGCAGATCGCGGAGTTCGGTGACGGTACGGTCCGGCCAGGCCGCCTGCACGAATTCGGCGAGCCCTTCCGCCGCCATGGCGGCCGCGAGCAAAGGTTTTCCATCCAGCTGGTGATGGGCCAGGTACGGATGTGTCGGCTTCAGTGTGGCCTCGACGCTGACGCGGCTGTCAAGTTGCAGGGTCGGGGCTTCGGGCATCAGTGGAAAGGGCGCGAGCGTCGCACCGGTGCTGGCGCCCGCGGCGCTCGAGACAGCGGGGTCGATGAGAGCCCAGGGTCCCTCGCCGGCGACGACTTCGACGGCGTCCGGATCGCCGCAGCAGACCTCCCGCAGGAAGAAGTCACGCCCGTCGGGCAGGGGAATCGGGATGATGCCGCGCTCACGGAACTGGCGTTTGACGTCTTCCGAGGCCATGCCCGTCGTATCCCAGGGCCCCCAGTTGATCGCCAGGATCCGGGTCTTGGGATGCTGCCAATGGAGCTGCCAGGCGGTGCGGTTGATGATTTCATTGGCAGCCGCGTAGTCGCACTGGCCGCGACTGCCGTAGCGCCCTGCCACCGAACTGAAGAAGACAAGCAGTTTGAGTGTCTCGAAATCCAGGCTCTGCCGCAGGACGTGGGTGCTGATCACCTTGGTGTCAAAGACGCGTTCAAAGGCCTCTGTTTTCTTGTCGACCAGCAGCTTGTCCGCAATCGCGCCGGCGCCGTGAATGACCGCATCCAGGCGGCCATGCCGTGTGTAGATGTCGGCCATCAGGGAGGCAAAGCCGTCGGCATCCGTGACATCGACCGACCGATAGTCGACATGACAGCGCTGACGGAACCACGCCAGGTTGGCGCGGATCTCCCGGGCGGCCAGCAGCGCGTTCAGTCGGGCCTCGATGGTGGCCGGCGACGGGGATTCGCCCCGCGCGCGTACCTCGGCGACCAGCGTCTGCAGCAGCTGCGTTCGCTCGCTCAGGCCCGCCGTAGTCTCCGCCTCGGCGGCAGGCTCCGGCGAGCGTCCCACGATCACCAGCGTCATCCCCTCCACCGTGATCGCCTTCAGCGTTTCGGCGGTGATGCCCCGATGGCCTCCCGTCGCCAGCACCACCCACTCGGCGGCAGGCTGCAGGGCCCCCTCCCGGTGCGGCGACGGCGTCGATGGCAGGGGGGTCGCCACCGTCTGGAAGCTGAGGCGCTCGCCACGGCCATCGAGTCCGATTTCCACGGGTCCCTCGAGACAGTCCAGTTCGGCGAGCAGCTGTTCGCTCAGGCTGTCCACCGAGGCGCGCGGGTCGCAATCCACCACGCGACAGGCCACCCCCGGCCATTCCTGGGCGACGGTCTTGAGCAGGCCCGTCTGGCCGGATCCGGCCGTCGAGGCCAGCTCCGAGGGCGTCCGGGCGAACTGGCCTCCGAGCCCCGACACCGACAGCACACGGGCCCCTTCCGCCCCCTGCAGATCCCCGGCGCAGCGCTGGAGAAGCTGAAACAGGGCCACCGTGCCGAGGCGGGTCTGCCGGCGCCAGTCGGTCAGGTCCCGGGCTTCCAAGAGGTGCAGCGGCACCAGATGCACGATCGCCGCGATCGGTCCCCGTTGCCGAGCGGCGGTCACCGCCGCGTCGAGAGCCGCGGCATCGGGCAGCGACGCGGCAGGCAGCCGCACCACCGCGACGCCCCGGGCTTCCAGCCGCTGCGCGAGGCGGTCCGCGACGCCCAGGTCGTCCTCCGTGAGCAGACATGAGCCTCGCAGGGGGACCGTTCTGGTCCCCCGGGGGCAGAGTGCCGCACGCATCTGGAAGCGCGGCAGCGAGCCAACGGGATCGTGGCTAGCTGCCGCTGGCGGCTTTCCCAGGCAGCCAGCCTCCTGCGCAAGGTCCACCACACGGTCGATGATGCTGTCGAGCGTCTTGAGCCGCGACAATGTCTCCATCTGGCTCTGCATCACGGGGGCAAGCGCTTCGGGCAGGTTCCGGCGCAGCTTCCCCAGCACCTCCACACGTTTGATCGAGTCGATCCCCAGATCGGCCTCGATGTCTTTGTCCAGGCCGAGCATGTCAGCCGGGTATCCGGTGCGATCACTCACCAGATCCAGCAGCAGCCGGGCGATGCCGGCTCGGTCGAGCCCGGCGGAGGGGACCGCCTGCTCGGCGGCGGCGGGAGTCTGTGGGGGCGCCGCCGCTGCGGGGGGCGCGAGGCTGATGGGCGGCGCTGCCGCCGGGGCCACGGCTGACGGTCGGGACGGGGCCATGACCGCGGGGGGCGGAGCGGCCGCGACGGGTGGTGGCGCCGCGGGACGTCCATTGGAGCGCGGCCCCGTGGCCTGAAGCTGGGGCTGGGGGAGGGGCGAGAGCGCAGGGCGGGTCGCCGGCAGCCGCGATGCCGCGGCTGCCGCGCCACCCAGAAACTGGCTCATGACGCTCTCCTGCAGCAACAGGAACTGACGCATCGTTTCCTGATGGCTCTGCAGTGCGGCGAGGCGGGCATCGGTGGACATGGTGGTTGGGAGGGACGCGAGCGAATCCCCGGCAGGGATGGTGGAGGTGGCGAGGGGCGGGACCCCATGTTGGCGGAGGTCTTCGGGCTGGCGCATGGGGGGCAGGGTGCTGTTGGAGAGGGGGGTCAGGGTGATCTGAATCGCCGTGGACGGTGGCTGCGGGGCTTCGCCGGGGCCCGGCAGGCTCCCCTCTCCGCCATCGCCTGCCCCGGCGTCTGCCGGGTGGCGTGGAAGGCGGCCTGCGTCATCGGAATCCGAGGCGATGCGACTGCCGGAATCGGCGCGCGCTGCAGCGGTCGTTTCCGGGGTCAGCTTCGGCAGCTGGCCCGTCCGGCCAGTGGCGGCTTCGGTCTGCGGGCGCGCGCTGCCTCCATCCACCAGCCACGCGGTCACCGCCAGCGGTTTCGGCGCTGTGGTCGCGGCCAGGCGGTTGAGGTTCAGGGTGGTGACGGGGCGGTCGCGGAACAGTTCGCCTGCGCGCAGCGGCACACCGGCGATCGCCAGCTGCCCGAGGCCGTTCAACAGACCGCTCAGACCGTCTCCACGACGGTCGAGGGAGATCGCGACGCCGTCGCGACCCTCCAGGATCTGTTCGGTGAGGTCGGCCAGGATGTTCTTGGGACCCAGCTCCAGGAAGACACGGACTCCCTCGGCGACCATCGCTTCGATCTGGCCCACGAAGTTCACGGGACGTACCGCGTGTTCGGCGAGCTGACGGCGCACCGCCTCGACGTCCCGCGGGTAGGGGAGGGCCGTGGCGTTGCTGAAGACCGGCACCTGCGGCGGGGCGATCGTGACGCGGGCGATGGCGTCGGTCAGGGCCGCGGACGCCGGGGCCACCAGCGGGGAGTGGAACGCTCCCGAGACCGGAAGCAGGCTACAGACGATGTCCTGGGCGTTGAACTGCTCGACGACGGCGGCCACCTGTTCTCTCCTGCCGGAGATCACGGTCTGACGGGGAGCGTTGCGATTGGCCACCACCACATCCGGATGATCCGCCAGGGCGGCCAGCACCTGATTGAACGGCGCCTGAATCGCGGCCATGGCACCATCCGCCCCCGCTCCGGCCGCCGCCATGATGCGGCCGCGTTCGGCGGACAGTTGCAGGAAATCTTCGGCGGACAGAGCCTGGGCCGCAAAAAGGGCAGTATATTCACCACAGCTGTGACCACACAGTGCGACAGGAACGAGTCCGAGGCGGCGTGCGAGGGCTAGATACCCCATCTCGATCACGCCCAGCGCCGGTTGGGCGACCCGGGTGTCGTTGAGCTGCTGCTTCTGGTTGGCGAGGGTGGCCTCGTCGTAGGCCCCTGGAGGAAAGATCGCCTGGCTCAGGGGTGTCTCGAACCGGGCGGCGAGCCAGCGATCACCCTGCTGCAGCGCGCTGCGAAGTTCTGAGAAATAGAGAGCGGCAGTTGATCCCATGTTCGGGTACTGACTGCCCTGGCCCGGGAACAGGAAGGCAACCCCGGGGGCGGTGGCCGGTGTCTGCAGATTCATGTGGATCGACGGCGGCAGTCTGTCGTCGCTTCCGGTCTCGATCCGGGCCAGCACCAGGGCCAGCGAGGCCTGCAGGCCCGCCAGATCTGCAGCCACGATCGCCAGCGTGGCGTCCCCCGTGGATCGTTCGAATTGCCGGGCGCAGCTGTACGCCAGGTCGCGCAGTGCCGGCGCGGCGCCAGCGGCCAGTGCATCGCGGAGCGAGCGCAGGGTCGAGGCGAGAGCCTCCCCGTCGCGACAGCGCCACAGCACCAGTTCCTGGGGCCAGATGGTGCCGCCGAGCGGCGCCGGGACGGTATTGCGATAGTCCTCGAGCACGGCGTGGAAATTGGTGCCCCCGAACCCGAAGGCGCTCACGCCGGCGCGCCGCGGGCCGCCTGAGTCCAGCCAGGGTCGTGCTTCGGGTAACAGGCAGACCGGCGTAGCCGGATCGCGCAGCGGGGGAAGGGGGGCTTCGGCGGCGGCGTGACCCGGCCGCACCCCGTGGTACAGCGCCAGGGCGGCTTTGATCACACCGGCGATGCCTGCCGTCGCCTTGGTGTGCCCGATCAGGGCCTTGACGGACCCCACGACACAGGCGTTCGGTGCTGCTCCAGCCTCGGTCAGGATCGTGTTGATCGTTTCGAGTTCCGCGCGATCGCCGGCGATCGTCCCGGTCCCGTGGGCTTCATACAGTCCCAGGGATCCCGCGGAAACCTTCGCCCAGTCGCAGGCGCGCTGGACGGCCCGTTGCTGCCCTTCGGAACGGGGGGCGGTCATCCCCAGCCCGCGTCCGTCACTGGATCCCTCGACGGCTCGGATGGTGGCGTAGATCCGGTCGCCGTCGCGCTCGGCATCCCGGCGACGCTTCAACACCACCACTGCCAGGCCCTCGGCGATCGTGATGCCTGCGGCGTTCGCGTCGAACGGACGGGGCACGCCACTGGCTGAGAGGGCCTGCGCCTTGCTGAAGCACATGTAGGCCAGAGGATTCTGGACGGTGTCGACTCCGCCGGCGATCGCCAGATTGCTCCTGCCGGTCTGCAGCTCCTTGACCGCCAGGCTGAGTGCCGCCAGCGATGACGCGCAGGCGGCATCGACGATGTAGTTGGAGCCGCCCAGGTCAAAGCGATTGGCCACGCGACCAGCGGCGACATTCAGCAGCAGTCCGGGGAAGGATTCCTCGTTCCATTCCGGCAGGCGTTCCCAAGCCCGTGGATCCGGGTCTTCGACCACGAGGGGCAATCCCGTTCGCACGGCATATTGCTGGCCGAGGTCACCGACGCCTCCGCCGGCCCCGAGAATCACGCTGGTGTGTTCGCGGTCGAAGTCGCTGTCCGGACCGCAACCGGCATCCAGCAGCGCGCGCCGCACCACTTCCAGCGTCAGCAGCTGCATCGGTTCGATCGAGCGCATCGATCGCGGTGGGATGCCGAAATCCATCGGGTCGAAGGCCACCTCATCGAGGAAGCCCCCCCAGCGTGAATAGATGCGGTCCCTGGCGTCGCGATCGCTGTCGTAGTAGAGACGCCAGTCCCAGCGATGGGCGGGAATCTCCCGGAGAGCCGACTGCTGGGCGACGATGTTGCGCCAGAACGTGGCGGGGTCCTGGGCCTGTGGCAACAGCGTGCCGATCCCGATGATCGCGATGTCCTCTAGGGGAGGGCGCGTTTCGGGCATGGGACGCGCGGGCAGCCGGCTGACCAGCCGTGTGAGCAGCTCGCCACTGCCGAGAGCGATGTCGGCATGCAGGGCGCTCACCGTGGTCACCTCTGAGCGAAGGGTCGCCACCTGTCCCAGCATGTACATGCCCTCGCGCAGCTGTTGTTCCGTCGCGACGCTCTTCAGTTCGCCCCCCTGTCTGAGCACCCCCTTGGAGGCCACCCGCAATCGGCCGAGGGTGAGATCCTCCAGGGAGTTCTTGATGTCTTCCGCGGATCGCTGCTGGCGGCGCAACATGCGTTGCGTCTCGTAGAACTCGGTTGCGAACGGGGTGGTGGCACACCGGCTCGCATGGCCGGGACCGGTCTCGAGGTTGATGGTTTCGGTGCAGGCCAGGGCCACATCCTGAAAGGCCCGGCCGATGGCGCCGCTGTTCACGGCTTCCTGCGTGAACAGGTAGGCCGTCCCCAGCAACACGCCCACCCGCACGCCCCTCTCGGCCAGCGGTGCCGCCATGGCCGCCACCATGGCGGCCGAGCCCGCATCGTGGATGCCGCCCGCGAACAGGACATGCAGGTCCGAAGCCTGGTCCGGTGGCAGGTGGTCGAGCAGCACGGAGATCGCCGCTTCCCACAGCACGAAGCTGCTCAGGGGGCCCACATGTCCGCCGCATTCCCGTCCCTCGAGCACGAAGCGTCGCGCCCCCTGCTCCAGGAAGAGCTCCAGCAGGGAAGCCGTGGGAACGTGCAGGTAGGTGGCAATGCCCTCGGCTTCGAGTTGCAGCGCCTGATCGGGTCTGCCACCCGCGATCAGCGCGAATGGCGGTCTGATCTCTCTGACGACCTCCATCTGCTCGGCGCGCAGCTGCTCCGGGACGAAGCCGAGTATGCCAACACCCCAGGGCCGATCCTGAAGGCGTGCGCTGCTGTCTTCCAGCAGTGCACGCACGGCTTCGCCCTTCATGAGTGCCAGGGCGAGCATCGGCAAGCCGCCGGCTAGCGCCACCTGCTCCGCGAAGGCGGCCGTGTCGCTCACCCGCGTCATCGGGCCCTGCACGATCGGGTAGGTCGTGCCGTGGGAACGGGCCAACGGGGATCCCGATCCGAGGGGCTGGTGTTCGGCCGCGACTCGGAGGGCCCTGTCCGTCTCCTCCTGCAGGGCGCGAAACAGGCGACCCGTCGTGCGGTACCTCTGCTGCAGCGGGGCCGCCAGGCCGATGCTCTGGCCCGCCGGCCAGGCGCACTCCTGCACGGATCGCCAGCCCACCAGGTGATCGACACGCTCCTGCCAGCGCTCCAGCCGCTGCGAAGCAGTCAGCTCGGCGATCTCCAGCTCCTCCGCCACGGCACGCAGGGCTTCGACAGGCTGGAACCCCGGCCTGGCAAACACCCGGCAACCCCGACCCAGCCGCTCCCCGAGCAGGATCGCCTCCTGTCCGTTGGCTGAGCTCAGCCAGAGGCGGGCGTCTTCGTCCAGAGGCGACTCCGGCATCAGCCACAACTCTTCTTCGAGCGCCACGCCGGCGGCCCCGGCCGCCCGGCAGGCCGCCGCGGTTCTCACACCGATTCCACCCTGAATCCAGACCGGAAATTCGGTGCGTTCGACCAGTTTCTGTGTCAGCAGAAATGCCGAATCAGGGCTGCACCAGCCGCCACATTCATGGCCGCGTCCGAAGAGGCCATCGGGGTGCCACGATCGGGCCGACTCCAGCTGAGCCGGATCCGTCACTTCCATCAGCAGGCGACAGGAATCCAGTCGCGCGTACCCGTCATTGTCAGGATCAGAGTTATCCGGGTCTGAATGCTCCCATTGGCTGAGAATCAACCAGTGGGGCACATCCTTGAGCCTGGCGTGTGCCCGTTCAGGAAGTCGCTGGCCGGCTCGAAGTCGCACTCCGACCACGGGTGTCTGCCCATCAGGGTCGCTGGAGGCGAGAAGCCGCTCAAGCTGATCGAGGGCTGTCTGCGTCGACGTTCTGTCGTTGAAGCACCATTCCCAGTCCAGGATCCCAACGCCGCCAGCCCTAGCCGCAGCGATCGCTGTCCCCGCATGACCTATGTCGGCTGCTGCGATCGCAAAGCAGAGCCACCCTGGCTGACCTGGCAGCTTCGACATATCATCCAGAGAGGATCCTTCTGAGCCTAGCAAGATCCTTCTTGTTCAGCACCTGCTTCATTCAGGCAATCCAATCACAGTCTCTCCAGGAGGCTGTTTGATCTGAACCTTCAGGCCCAACCGTTACGCAGGAGCCCCTAGGCGTTCCGTTCCTGCGATGGCGTGAAGTTTCCCGGGAAAGCCCCTTGTGGGCCAACTCGCCGGATGTGGGTGCGCGGTCGTGGTGGGCCAAACCATCGCAGTCAGGCTCCGGGACTGCGCGAAGGTTCCCAGAAGCCTGGTGCTGGCTGTGTGTGGCTGGATAGAGGCTGATCCTGGCCCTGGGCGGCGCCGATCGGCCTGGGGCCAGGGCTCTCATCCAGGGCGATCAGGCTTTGGGAGGAGAGACGATCTTGTTCATGCCGTAGCGATCCTCGCCGCTGTACTGCAGGCAGCCCCACTTGGTGAGATCGTAGACATTGCCGTAATGCTCGATCTTCCCTTCCGGAAGGAAGTGTCCGTAGGCCTTGACGTTGGGAGTGATCACGCGGAAGTTGATCCCCAGTCGACGCTTGGAGGAATTGTTCGGAGGGGAACCGTGCACTGTGCGCTGATCAAAAATGAAGAATTCTCCGGACTTGCACTCCATGCTCACCACCGTGCGCATGTGCTCTTCGGTGAGGTCGTAGTTGAATTTATAGCCGAAGAAGCCCTCCTTCTTGGAGCCGAATTCGCGGTCGTCTTCCTTGCTCTGTTTGGAAACCTCCTGCTGTGAGGTTTTCATCTTGATATTTTGAGTGCCGGGAATTAGCTGAACGCAGCCATTCTCCAGGGTGGCTTCGTCGATCGCCATCCAGACCGTCAGGCAGTAGAGGCCCTTCGGGTCGGGCGGTTCGAGGATCGGATGGTCCGTGAAGTCGGTAAAGACGGCTGCTTTGTGCCAGGCCGTTTCGGGAGCTCCGGGAGGTTTGTAGAAAAATCCCGAGCGCCATATCAGCAGATCGGGGCCCAGGATCTCGGTGAGCTTCGATGCGATCGAAGGCCGCTTGAACAGCTCCCAGATCACGGGGCAGTCAAGGTGGCGGTCCCTACCGATCGGGAATCCGTAGATCTTCGATGGCGTATCCAAGACATCGCGCTCGATCTCCGCTCGGATCTCCTGCATCTCTTCGGGGGTGCAGGCGGGGAAGGGGCCGGCAAAGCCCTTTGTCCTGACCTCAGACACCAACTCAGATTCCAGCAACTCAGATTCCAGGTGGTTCATCCGCACTAGTCTGCTTGAGTCCCTGGCACTCTACCGGCAATCTCCGGGTGGGAGAAAGGCGCGATCGCTTGCAACGAAAGCGTGGCGAGCTATCTGGCGGTGGTGATCTGTTCACAGTGTGCTCTTCGCGCCGGTCCTTCTGCCCCCCCCCCCCCGCTTTGCTCGGCTCCGTCAGGGGGGGCAGGTCCCGAGGCCTCGAGACCCGGAGCTGCTGGCGTGATCTGCGGCCACTTCGGCTCAAGCCTTTCTCCGCGTCGAAGCTGGGGCGGCCATGGTGCTCGGAGCTGAGGGGACATCCGCGCTACCCGGCCGCAATGGGGCAGTCTGATTCGCAGAGGTCGGGTAGCCTGTTAAGCCATCCATCGAAGACGTCTGGGCCCGTGGACTTCAATCTGGATGTCGCGGCGCTGGATCCCACTCTTGAGGAACGCCTGTTGTTGGGACAGGCGATGTTGCAATCGCGGCAACTCGATGCCGCACTGGATGAGTTTCACGCCGCCCTCGACAAGGCGCCCGAGCTATCCCATGTGCATCTGATCATCGGTCAGGTTCACATTCGCAAGCATCAGTATCCCGAGGCTGAACGGGCCTTCCAGCGCGCGGCCCAGCTTGACCCTCTTTCCCCCTATCCCTTGCTGGCCATGGGAAGGCTCCATCTACACTGCGGGGACCTAGGCAGAGCCGAAGAGGAGTTTCTCGCCGTACTCGCCATCAATCCTCGCTCGGATATGGCGCACGTCGGCCTCGGTCGCATTGCCCTGAAGCGGGATGGTCTTGAGGAGGCCGAAAAGCATCTTCAAGCCGCTCTCGAGATTGTCCCGGATCTCATTGAGGCGCGGTTGCCATTGGCCGAGGTCTACCGCCGCGACCACCGCTGGCAGGAGGCCCTGCAGCTGCTTGAATCCGCGCCCCTGGGCAGTCAGCAGCTTCCCCTCCTGCGTCTCAAGCAGGCCGAAATCTATCGTGAATGTCACCGCTATGAGGACCTGCGTGACCTGCTCGAGCGCCTACGTGCGGAGTATCCCTTCCTGTTCGCCTCTCCCGGACCGGCGCAGCTCGATCTGATCACGGCTTGCTTCGCCACGGGCGAGGCCTCTGCCGCTGTCGATCAACTCGCCACGTCCACCGACTATCGCCAGCTTGCCGTTCGCCAACAGCGACTGCAGGGTGCCGCTCACTTCGGGGAGGGGCGCGATCAACAGGCGATGGCCTGTTTTCTCTCGGCCTGGCAATGGGCGCGTGAGATTCCTGAAGGGGAGACCACCAACGCTGAGAGCGAGGGCCGGGAGCAGCGGATTCACGCCCTGTCCCAGGCGATACTCCGCCAACCATGCCCCCCTCGCCACCATCCTGTCGTCGAGCTCCGGTCCGGCCAGACCGTCGCGTCAGAGGTGCACCCGGTCTGGCCGGACACGAACCAATCCGTGCCGGAGCCCGACAATCCGTCAGTGCTTCTCGAGGCGTCCGGTCTATCGCAGCCGCTGGGATGGTGGCAGATCTTCTCAGCCAGCCGGCATGTCGCACGTCTGCCTCAGCGGCCGAGCTTCGTCGGCTTTCTCCTCTCCGAGCAGCAGTTGCGCGATCCTGTTCTGTCGGAACAGCTGGCTCTCGCCGCAGGACTGTTCGGCCTCCCCACCTGGGCGCTGCGGCCGATCGTGTCGCAGTTGGTGCTGCGGGGGCTTGCAGGTGATGCGGTCCAGATTCTAAATCGCCTGCGTTCGCTCTCAATCGGGATCGTGATCACGCTCGATGATCAGGCTCAACGGCCTGCTGAGCTTGCCGATCCTCCCCTCATCAGCATGCTTCGGCTGCCTCCGGCTGAGTGGCGCAGCGATCTGCGGATGCGGCAATGGTCCGAGCTGGCCCAGACCTACGATTGGCCGATGATTGCGACCGGGGTCGAGACCCCTGAGCAGTCATCCGCCCTGGTTGGCTACGGCTGTCAGTACGGGACGGGGCCGCTGTACGAGATGCCCCACAGCTGACCAACACGACCGTGCCTGTCCTCACCCTGGGTCCAGTCAAGATCAATTATCTGCAGTTGCCGCCGTCGCAGCCCAAGGCGAGCGAAGTGCTGGATGTGGTTCTGATCCACGGTTTAGGGGCGAATCTGGGTTTCTGGTTCTTCAACATCGCGCCTGCTCTGGCTGACCTTGCCCGCGTCACCCTGTTCGATCTGCGAGGACACGGTCGCAGTTCGATGCCGCCGGCCGGCTATCGACTCAATGATTTTGCCGCTGATCTTGGAGCCCTGCTCGATCACCTTGAGATCAGACGCCCTCACCTCGTCGGGCACAGTCTTGGTGGTGCGGTGATGACGAACTACGTCGTCCACCATCCCCAGCGGCCTGCCAGTCTGACGTTTGTGGATGTTCGGCTCAAGTTGTTCCAGCCGACGATGACCCTGGCGGATTGGCCGTCATGGCCGCTGGTGCAGCCGCTTCTCGATGAGATGGGCATCGTGCTTCACCCGGAGCAGGGTGAGTTGAGCTATCAATTGTTGCGCGAGATTGCACGCCTTCAGTGGGAAGCTCCCGAACGTGGTGAAGCGCTGCGATCGCGACTGTCAGGCTCGCTGCTCGCAGGCTTCGGCTTTTCTCATGCCGGTGGTCGTCGCACTGCCGGCACATTGCTTCAGTTGCTTGATCGCACGACCGCCCTGCCGGATCTCAGCCGGGAAGATGGTCTCACCAGATCTCAGCTGCAGACGATCAACTGTCCTGTCGCGGGCGTCTATGGAGGAGCCTCCCCGACCCTCAGTACCCTCAGTGCGCTCGAGAGCGTCTGGCCCCGGCTTCGCTCCTGGGTGATTCCAGAAGCCGGTCACTTCTTCCCGACGACACAGCCAAAGGCGTTGATCGTGCCGTTGCGTGAATTCCTCTCGGAGATGGCCTGAGATGCTGCATTCTGTTCCCCTTGCACTTGCATGCTGCGGAACCATGGATCGACCGGTGAAGCTCGGTCATCGGCTCTCCTGTGCTCCTCAGAACTCCTGTTAAGCTCTAGCCAGCTCGGAACCGCAGGAATGCCGCGTTCTCTTTTCAGCGGCATGGGGAGGTTCCGTCCAGCAGCCGTGCCCTTGTGGGAGCCAGCCTGACGTGAACGCTCCAGGGAATCCTGTGCTGGCTACCCATGAGATCGGCGGATTGGAGCGCCGCCATTTCAGGCCTCTGTCCCTCAAAGGTTGGGATCAGCCCCACACGGATTACCTCTATTCCATGGCCTGGTTTGAGGGAAAGTTGTACTGCGGCACGATGCGCGGAAGTCTCATCTTTATCAATCTGCGCACGCCCTCGCCTCGGATGAAACAGTTCCCGATCCCTATTCCAGAGGATCCCTTCAGCCTTGATATCCGTTCCCAGATCTGGTGCTATACCCCGGAGAAGGATCAGTGGGACATGGTCTATCAGGCCCCGATGGTGATGGGGCGCTTCGGTGAGATGGTGCCCAGAGAAGTCGGCTACCGCTGCCTTGCTGTCTATCAGGGTAAGAGCGACAGCAAGCCGGCTCTCTATGCCTGCTCTCTCAGTCCGGCACGAAGCACGGGGCCTTTGATCCTGCGTTCTGAAGATGGTCGCGAATTTGTCCCTGTAACCGATTCCGGCCTGGGCCTGGGTCTGGAGGGCTTGAACTCGTTTCGCTTTCTCGAGGCGTTCAACGGCAAGCTTTACACCTCTCCCATTGGTGGCGTGCAGAAAAGGCTGTCTCAAGGGAAGCCTATCAATAGCGTCGTTAACTCCAGTGCTTCCCCGATTGTTTACGAATCTGAAGATCCTGCCAGTGGTGCGTGGCGACCTGTCAGTCGCCCCAGGTTCGGAGACGATAACAACACGGTGATTTTCTATGTCACCGCCTTTAACGACCATCTCTACGCCAGCACCTTCAACGTCGTCAGTGGCTTCCAGATCTGGAAGACGCGCGCTGAAGGGACTCCTCCATATGCGTGGAAGAATGTGCTGAGACTGGGTGCCTATCGAGGCAAGTTCAATCAGGGGGTGATCTGGATGTGTCCGTTTAAGGGGGTGCTTTATGCGTGCACGGGTATTCAGGATGGCGGCTATGACCGGAAGAACAACATTGGCCCCGCAGCCGGTGAAGTTATCCGCATCTATCCCGATGACACCTGGGATCTGGTTGTTGGCACCCCCCGTCTGACCCCCCACGGTGTCAAACTTCCAACCAGTGGCTTGTCGCCGGGCTTTGATAACATTTTCAACGGTTATCTCTGGCAGATGTGTGAATATGAGGACCATCTCTATTTGGGCACTATGGATTGGAGCGTGTATTTGCAGTACACCTTTACCGATGCATGGCCCCCGACACTGCGGAAGTTCCTCATCACACTACAGGGCGGTATTGATGCCATCGTGGAACGCGAAGGTGGCTTCGATCTATGGAAGACCGCTGACGGCGATCACTGGGAGCCGGTCACCAAGACCGGCTTCGAGAACCCCTACAACGTCGGCATCCGCAAGCTGTTGCCAACCCCCATTGGCCTAGCTGTCGGAACCGTGAATCCGTTCAACCCCAAGGTTGCCATCCTGAAAGATGGTCACTGGCAATACGTCGATAACCCCCGCGGTGGGTCGGAGGTGTGGCTCGGTCACCTAGATCATCCTCAGCAGCAACATCCCAGATAGCCCTGATTGTCCATCCGCTGTTCATGGTGCAGCATTCTGATCGCCGAGACCGGCTCTATGATCCTTGCACCATACGGATTGCTGATGTCGGGCCTGGCAGCGCGCAAACCTAAGTACATCCGCCGCAGGCCCCAAGCGCCGGAGCCCTTCCAGCTTGACCCTTCTCAGCTGAAAGCCCTGCGGCAAAGGATCGATCTCTCTCAGGCTTCCCCGGAATTTCTTGAGTTCGTTTGTGAGTATCATTGCCTGTCCGTATCCGGCTTGGAGCACCTGCCGCGCCGGGGGTATCCCACCGTATTTGTCTGCAATCACACCGGCACTCCCCTGGTCGCCAGCTCATGTGTGATCCCGGAAACGGTGCTTCTACTCACCCACGCCCTCCAGCATTATCGGCAGCGCTCACCCCGGCCCCTGATGGGCTTTGAGTGTTACCAGGATGAGCAGACCTATCTGCGCCACAAGGAGATCTTCGAGGCCCTTGGATGTGTGCCTTGCACCATTGAGAATGGTGTTCGAATTCTTGACATGGGCGATGACGTCCTGATCTATCCGGAAGGCGAGGATTCGCTGCCCCCCTACCAGACGCGCCCCTTCTTCTGGGGATTCGCCAGGATGGCGTGGATCGCCGAAGCCGTGATTGTTCCTGTTGCCCTGATCGGCCCGCACGAAAGCCGCCTGCGAATCGACCTTGACGACGGACCCATCATCTTTGTGACCCCCATCCGCGCCCCGAATCAGACTCCCTATCATCTCTCATTCCTGCCGGCGCTGGATGTTCGCTCCGCAGTGCCCGACCTGGAGGATCGGCACTCCCTCTCTCTCTTCTGTGAGCGGGTGCGTCATTCGATTCAGGTCACGCTGGACAGTCAGTTCGCCGATCGCCCCCTAGTGGAAGTGGCGCGTCACCTGCAGCAACGCCATGCAAATTCGCCCGGACGCATGATGCTCGCTTCCCCGATCAGCCCAGCCCGTGATGTCACGCGGCCCTGAGCAGCAGCCGTGTGGCAGGGTGCGCCGCTCACGAGCGTCTCGACGCCCAGAGCCGATCACAGGAAGCAGAGCGCCACGACATCGGATTCGGTGAACCAGATGCGCACCGGCAGGGTCTGGCCTGCATGGCTCACCCAGCACTTACTGAGATCAGGGGTGTACTGGCACACCTCCCAGAGGGTCGGAGCGCCGGCCAGTCCCGTGCCGAGGGCCTTGGCTGCGGCCTCCTTGGCGCACCACATCCCGAGTGTCGCTAGCTCACGGGATGGGATGTCCAGCTGCTGCAGAAGCGATTTTTCGCCCGCGCTGAAGCCATCCAGCAGGGCCTCCCAGTCGCGACCGCTTGACCGGCGTTCGAGATCGAGGCCGATCGGTTGCCCGGAGGGGGCCACGGCTGCCAGCGCATATCCCTCGCTGTGGCTGATGGAGACCGGCGGCAGCGGCTCGACGCCGAGTGCCGGGCAGTCGCCGTAGGGCTGGCCGGTCGGGGTCGTGCGGATCTGGATGTCCACCGGAGCCAGAGCGAGCCCCAGGTACTGCCAGGCCCATTGCCGCAGCGCATCCTTGGCCGCGATGCGGCCCAGCAACCACTCCGTGCGCCGCGGTCCGGCCTCCGGCAGGGCATACCACTCCTCGCGTTCCGCAGCATTCAGCATCAGATGAGCGAGCATCCGCTTCCAGATGCCCCAGGAGCGATCCAGAAACTGATCCGGGAAGGGTGCTACCACCCTGCAGAGGGCACCCGTTTCCACCTGCAGCCACGGCTCTGAGAGAAACTCGCTCTGGGGGTTCAGGCGACAGGGGTAGAAGTTGTTGCGTGGTACCTGATAGCAGATGTCCGTCCAGTTCTGAATGCGATAGAGCAGCCTGCCGTTGCAGTCCAACAGCTCGAACTGGGCTTCGATCTGATGCTCCTGTGTGAAGCTCAGCAAGCATCGGCACAGCACGTCGCTTTCGGCCGGCAGCGGGTCTTCGTATTGGTAGATGTCGCTGATCTGGAAGGGGAAACAATAGGAATCCGCCGGGCCCCATTGTTCCGAAATCCAGTAGCCGACGAGCTGTCCCGCCGCGTCCAGCAGACCTGGATCCAGGATAAAGCGTGGTTGGCGACAGCGGCGGAAGAAGTCCGTGACCGGCAGAACCCGCAGATCGGCCTCGATGCCGTCGCTCGACCATTGGCGCAGGTGTTTGACGCCCTGGAGCCGTGGGCCGTGGAACATGCAGGTGCGATACAGCTCAGGGTCCGCCAGGCTGGGGACCTGAGGTGACGCCAGCGCAAAGAGCGAGGCCTCGGGTGCAGCCGGCAGGGCCGGGGCGAGTTGCACGCTTCCCTCGAACACGAGGATTGGATCCACGTCCGGCTCGATCTGAACGATGCGGACCTCCACGCTGCTGAGGTCCGCAGGAGTTCGCGAGGCGGCTTCGACGCGCAGCACGAGGCTGCCCCGATCGAGCGCCAGCCAGCGGTAGCCACGTAGCTGATGCAGGCTGACCACCCGCAGGCCCGGACCCGCCAGGGCGCTGGCGGCTTCGGCCATCATCTCCAGGCTGAAGGTGAGGGGGATCACAGGCAGGGGGGTGAGCGCCGGCTGGTGCTGGGACAGAGAGCCCCCGAAGACGTGGTCTTCCAGGAACCAGTCCTCAGCGAGATTGAAACGACGCTCACAGATCAGCCGTTGGGTGCTGCGGCTGATGACCGTTCCGAGCAGGGGCCAGTGGGTCGGGTCCAATGCTTCGCGGTCGCTGGAAGGAGCCGCGTACAGGGCCGCGCTGCCTGAAGCCGTGGCCTGACCCAGTTGTTCGCGCAGCCTCCCGATCACGTCGTCTGTCAGGGATGGGACGGGCAGGGTCGTCACCAACGGCATCTCCGCGGGCCTGGCGGTGGGCCTAGCCTCGAGATTGCACGTGCTGAGGTTGCGCCGGCTGAACAGAGGGGCGAGATCCAGATCCATTCCCACGGCGATCAGCTGGCCGAGGCTGTGCTGGAGCTGTTCCAGTCCGGGTCTGGTGCGGTTGTTCGTGGCGACTGAAACGGTGCCCTTCCGCCCCCGCAGGATGTCGGTGACGAAGGCGGTCAGATTAGCGCTCGGTCCGATTTCAATGAACTGCCTGTACCCGTCGTCGTACAGCTTCTGGATCATGTCCCGAAAGCGAACCGGTGCCATCCACTGGTACGCGGCCAGGTCCCTCATCGCAGCCGGATCGTCGGGAAAGCGTTCGCATGTCGCACAGCTGTACACCGCTGTGTGGGCGGCCTGAAAGGGGAATGTGTCGTAAAACCTGCGCAGCTCCTGCGCGACAGCGGCGAAGTGTGGGGTGTGATAAGCACGATCAAACGGCAGTTCCAGGCAGATTCCCCCGCTCTGTCGGAGCTGTTCAGCAACGGTGGTCATCTCCTCGGGCGGCCCGAAAAGGATGCACTGATTGCTGCAGTTGTCCATCGCGATGACAACGTCATCGCCGCAGGGGGCGATGGCCTCCCGGAGGACGCTCTGCTCCATGCCGCCGACAGCCAGCAGGGTGCCGCGTTGAACCAGGCCCCTGCTTTCCACCTCCTTGATGACCTGATCGAATTCGCCCATTTTTTCGATCAGATCGGCCTGGCGTTCATAGGTCACCGTGCCCGACGCGGTGAGGGCCGAATTTTCACCGCTGCTGTGGCCGACCATGGCGTCGGGATGCAAGCCGAACATCCGTGTCAGCTCGTACATCGCCATGCTGGCGGCGAACACCGCTGCCGGACCGATCTCTAATCCGGTCAGAAGATCGCCGGCCAGCTGTCTCTCCTGATCGCTGATGCTGGTTGGTGGAGGGAAAATCACACTGCTGGGAGCAGGGCGATCGGCCGCTCCGAGGGCTTCGTCCAGCAGATCGAACCATCTCCGCACCTCCGGAAACAGCATGCACAGATCCGACAGCATGTCGGCATACTGCGAACCTTCCCCAGGAAAGAGAAAAACCGTCCGTCTTGGGGGTTCCGTGGATTCGCCGTAAAACAGTCCGTTGCGTGTCTTGAAGCCTGCCTGAGAGTTGTTCAGCTTCTTTGTCGCAGTCGTCAGTTTGTTACGCAGGTCCTCGCAGCTGGCAGCGACGATCGCGAGGCGGCAGGCCTGTGTAGTCTCCTGCGAGAGTGTCCATGCAATCCCAGCGAGAGTGTGCGGCTCTTCATCCACAACGGCGGCCTCCAGGTAGGCCTGGAGGGAATGGATGCGCTCCCTCAGCGCCTGACGGTTCGGCGCGGTCAGCACCACCAGTTCGTTAGGCCAGCGGCTATGCAGTTGTTGAGGAGCCTCGTAGGGATGGCCGCGATACTCTTCGAGAATGGCGTGGGTATTGATCCCCCCAAATCCAAAAGCATTCACAGCTGCCCGACGCGGATGGTCGCGATGAGCATGAATCCAGGGTCGCGTCCTGGTGTTTATGTAGAATGGAGTCGACTCAATGTCGAGGTCGGGATTAACTTCTTCGCAGATTGTTGGCGGCAGAATCTTGTAATACAGCGCCAGGATCGTCTTGATCAGGCCTGCTGCACCCGCGGCCGTCGTGCAATGAGCCACCATCGACTTGACGGATCCGAGGGCGCAACGGGGAAATGCCGCACGCTCGCCAAACACGGACCGCAGAGAGCCCACTTCCGTGCGATCGCCGAGGGGAATGCTTGTGCCATGGGCCTCCACCAGGCCAATGGTTCTGGGGTCAATGCCGGTTTCACCATAGACCCGCAGCATGGCGAGCGCTTCCCCTTCCAGCCGAGGTGCGACGCTGCTCAGGGCTTTCCCGTCGCTCGCTGATCCAACGCCTTTGAGTGTCGCGTAGATGCGGTCTCCGTCGGCTTCCGCGTCGCGCAATCGTTTGAGCACAAGGATGCCCAGACCCTCTCCGAGAAGGGTGCCGCTTGCCGCGGCATCAAAGGGACGGATATCAGCGCGGGTAAGCGCTCCCAGCTGATTGAAGATCAGAGAGATCGGGGCCGGCGTGGAGGCGTTGACGCCACCGACAATCGCTAGATCGCATCTGTTGTGGCGCAGTTCCTCCATGCCCAGATGCAGGGAGATCAGCGACGAGGCACAGGCGGCGTCAACCACGTAGTTGGGCCCCATCAGATCCAATCGGTTCGCGACGCGTCCGGTCACATTGTTCGGGACGAGTCCCGGACACATCTCCGCTGAAAACGGCGGGAGGCTGTCCTTTAATCCCTCACGGACGCGCTCCAGAGTCTCATGATCAACCTGAGGGGCGATATGCGCCAGCAGTTCGACCGTCTGATCGACGATAAGGCCATGCTGCAGCAGATTGGCGAAGCCACGGTTCATGTAGCTGCCGTAGCCAAGGATCAGCCCTGTCCGCTCTCCATCAAAGGGCCGCAGCGGAGCACCGCTACCATAGCCTGCATCGGCAAGCGCCTGGGAGACGAGCTCGATGGCCAGGTACTGGTCCGGACCGCCCCCATCGACGGCGCAGGGCATGATCCCATATTTCAGAGGGTTGAACCTTGCCAGGTCATGCAGAAATCCTCCTTTTTCAGTGCAGAGACGATCATTTCGCGTCACTAAGGGATCATAGCTGTTTCGGATCCACTCGCTGCTTGCCTTCGTGACTGCATCAACACGATCGCAGATGTTTTGCCAGTACTCCTGCAGACCATTGGCCTTGGCGAACAACGCCGACATGCCGATCACGACGATGTCACTGGCGTGCGCTGCCTGTTGGTTGCCGTCGGCCGAAGGCGGCAGGGCTGAAGAGGACGTCATCGGATCACTGGGGGTGGGCGTTCAGAGTCGCAACGCGCGACATCACTTGATCAGCACAGGGGGAGACTGTGGTCGCAAGCGCCCGGGCATGGATCTCCTGGGTCCAGCCGCCTGGCGGAAGGAGCCACCGCTCGGCCATCAGGGCAGCCATGACCACACCTCGATCTGAAAGAAGCGCACCAGCGAGCGCGTGAAGGCCACCGCCAGGGGGACTGTGTCACCATCCACCTTGGCGTAACCGCTCATCCCCGGACGCAGACGCCCGTCCTTGTTCGGCAACTGGATGATCACCCCAAGCAGCCGTGCTTCCGTGGGATGGGCGACGGTGACGGTGTCTCCGCTGTTATCCGAGCGACTCTGTTCGGTTTCGATCAGATGGAGGCTGGGTTCAATCGACACCACTTCACCGCGGATGGGAGCATCAGGGAACGCCATCAGTTTAACTTCCACCTCTTTGCCTGGCTTAAGCCGATCCGCTACCACCTCTGGCAATTGCACCCGCGCACGCAGCTTGCCGCTGTCGGCCGCTTCGGCGGTCGCGTAGGTGTCTCCCTTGTCCAGGTAGGTGCCGATCTTATCTCTTAAATGATGATCAATCAGGATGCCATTGAAAGGCATTTCAATGCGGGCTCGCTTCAGTTCGTCCGACGCGAAAGCGAACTGCTTGTTCAGTCGCTCCCTTTCGCCTTGTGCGACGCCGATGCGTTCCTGCGATTCTTTCAGGGACTGAAGCTTCTCATTCACCGTGGCCTCAAGCTCCTGGACGTCAGAGGCTTCGGTATCGGCTTGCCGTTTGTAGTCCTCCGCCACCTGCTCGGAGATGGCTCCTTCGATGCTGAGAGCGTGATACCGTTTGGCGGCTCTTGCGCTAAAGCTGGCGCGAATACCTGCCGTTTTCAGCTGCACTTTGGCCGCGCTGAGTTGCTGTTGCGCCACCTCAATCTCCCGCTTAGCGACCGTGATACTGGCATTCTGGGTTTCAATCTGCTTGGAAATCGTCTGCTGTTGTGTTTCCAGATCAGGGACGTCAAGGGTAGCTAGCAGCGTTCCCGCTGGAACCACCGTCCGATTGCCCCCATCCACCAGGACTTGGCCGACCCGGCCGCTGACCTTGGCCTGGATCTGTTGCTGGGTCAGTGGCAGCAGTTCCACCTTGCCGCCAGGTTTCAGATTGTATGGCAGGCATCCGATGATCCCTAGGCCGATCAGCACACCCAGAGTCAGCCGGTGATGACGCGCGAAGTGGGTGGCCTGCCGGCGACTGGGCAAGGACCAACGGATCTTGGGTTGGGGGGCGATGGCGACCGGTGGTCGCTCACGCTCAAGGGAAGGTACCTTCATCAACTCATTTCCGAGAATTTCACCAATGTTTTCACCAAATAGCGAAGGAACACTGCCGATACCCCGATCAAGGTGAGGGGTAATCCAGCCTGGCCAAGAAGCCCATACAGTAGCTTGCCTACACCACTGCTGAACAGGATGACGAGAAAGACCAGTATGGCCAGGGTGAAAATCATGGAGATCGCCCCCAGCGCTCCCATTCCGAACGCCCGTGCGTTGCCCAGGGCCATGGGCAGGCTGCGGCGGCGTATGATCATAAGGCACAGTAGCTGAGCCTGCGGTAAAATTTGTGGCTTGCGCATATAATTCGCGAGAAAGCAATAGCCGTCGTGATACCAGAGTGGGCTGCCGTATGTCACCAGCTGCAGGGCTCCACTGATCAACATGAACAGGGCCCATTGGCACAGGGAGCCCGAAGTGGAGCGCGTGTTGAACCACAGGATCACGACGGCGGCAGTGACGATCAGTCGCAACAGCAGTGGTGTCCCGTAGACCCACAGACGTTGACGTTGCGTCAGGGTTTCAATCCTCTCGGTCGCGATGTCGATCACCGGCAAAAAACCACTTTCAAGCCGGATTCCCATTCTTCTCACCTGTCCGCCGAAGAATGTGAGAACCAGAGCCTGAAGCCCCAGTGCCATCAGCTGCAGGGTCCACATCGTGCCGAAGTGGCTTGTCAACATCTGGCTCAACGGCAGCTGGAAAAGTGAATTCAGGTCGGTTCCAAGTGCTCTCTTGTTGTGCAGCAGCGTCGTGATCGCCATCAGCGTCATCGGCAGGCTCAACCACAGCGCCATGGGCCCCAGCCAGGAGAACTCATGCAGCGTGTTGGCAACCTGTTTCAACCAGCGTGTTGACACGGGAAACGACCAGACGAATTGCGGTGGTGGGCGACCGACCACCAGTTTCGGCCCTGTCTCCAGACGGGGTTCCAGCAGATCGGCGGCAGCGAGTTCCTCGAGGAACCTGTCGAATTCCTGCCGGCTGATTGTTGTGCCAAAGCGTTGACGAAAGGCCTGGCGAATCTCGTCGATGCTCTGGTATCCGTCCCAATTCTTGCAGAGGAAGAATTTGCGTCGTCCAAATCGGAAAGTCTGCCCTGAGAGCATGTCCCTGATCAGGAATAACGGTCCACCTTCACTGACGCTGAAGGTGGAGGTGATGACCAGATCCTTGCGAAATCGACTTTCGTGTAAGGTCAGCACTGGGTCTCACTCCTTACCAGTCCTGAAAGCAGACACCACTGGCCGGTTCCTCATGCCAGTAGGTGCGCAGGTGTCGGTAGAGGGGGAAATCCTGGGTGACGAGATAGATGGCGACGTCTTCCCCTTCGTTGTGGTGGGAGTGCAGTTTCCCCGCTGGTGTGACGGTAACAGTAAAATCCTGCCATTCTATTCTTTGGTCTCCTATGATAGAATAGGCCTTGGAACCGGCGACAAACAACTGAACAGCGACAGCGGCATGTCGATGTGGGCTCTGGTGTTCATCGGGGACGAGCCACTTCCACGCCGGCACAAAAGAACTGTAGAGAACTTCAGCATCGCGCCCGAAGTGCACCACTCCACTCGTGCCAGTCAGGTTCAGCGTGCTTGCCTGTGTCGCTCTGATGGCGTTGCCCCCATAGTGCAGTGGTTGTTCACTGGAGGGCCGGGCCTGCAATCCCAGGAAACGGGCCAGCGGCTCATCGCTCACGACATAGATCACGCTGTCGCTTTCAGCCCGGTGAGCCGCCGCGTTCCCAGCGGGCAGATAAAACGCGTCCCCAGCACTCCAGGCGAGCCGTTCTCCCTTGCCGCTTGAGGTGCCATGTCCACGAATGACGAAATAAAATTCTCTGCCACCTTGAAACTGCGTAGTAAGGGTTTCGCCGGCATGGACCACGATGTAGGCCGCCAAGAGAGTTGGCGTTGTGCCGGGTCCCTGCATCTGCAACTGTTCCGACCGATCGAGCAGCACCAATCCGCTGGGCGTCTCCGGGTCGAACGCCCGCTTGCGTTCGGCGTGAAAAACCCATGGTTCCACCTTCGGCTTCCCCTTGCGCGGCTTCTGTTGGAGCCCTTGACGTTCCACAAGACTGACACCGCCCCTCGAGATCAGGGTGGCCTGCGGGCTGCTCGCCATGCCATCCGTCGCGGTTGAGGTGGCACCTTGGTGCGACTGCATGGTGCTTCTAGCGCGCCAGGCCCGCAGAGCTCTCTGACCGCTGCATCAGGGCGTGATCAAACTTCATGATTGCCGTGCGTTGAGTCCAGGCCCCATTAAACCGCATTTTAAAGGAGTATTCCGATCGATCTGTCGCCGATCGGACCACAGTGACGAATCCTTGCATTGTCATGGCATGGATCTTCAACCGGCGATCCATCGCCAGATCGCTGTCTTCGTGAGCGTGAGCGCTCAGGCTCTCTAGGGGCAACGGTCTCAACCGTGCACACCCGCATGGGGAGGCGACGGTGTCGTGACCGTAGCGGCCAGTAACTGCTGGACGTCCAGTTGCCGGTAGCCCATCGATTCGGCCAGTTGCCAGGTGAGATCCCCAAGAAAATCCTGGTCGAGAAACTGTCGCCAACGGGTGGCGGACTCGGGCTCGATCCCCTTGTGCAAGTGGAACTTCAGATCGCCCGGCATGCGTGTCAGTTTGCGTGTTCCCGACAGCATTCGCCGTTCTGGGGCGCTGTAGGGTTCGAGCATCGCTGGGTCAAGGCTGATCCCGGCCAAGTCGCAGATCCTGGCCACTTCCTGACCGGGATTAGTGACCAGTGACTCAAAGTGAAGCTCCAGCCACCGCCTTGCGGGTACCTGTTTCTTGAATTCCAGGATGTTGCGATGGCTGACAACCCAGGTCAGCTCAGCGAGCTGACTGCGCTCAAAGTTATTTTCATACAGGACTGGGGTGAATCGGTCCAGCTGCGATTCTTCGTAGGAGCGAATCATCCCATAGGGATGCCTGATGAGGTGAATATAGAGCGGTTCCTCAAAGTCAGATTCGGCTCTTGCAAGAATATTCAGGTCCAGGGGATAGAGCGGCGTCTTATCCACCAGGCAGCGCTCTCCAAGCTGTTTCTGCATCAGGCGATAGAACTCCCTGGTGCGCATCCGCTGTTGTTCAAAGCCGGCCATCATCGCTTCGGCTGTATCCGCGTCACATCCGTAGAGCTCAACTAGGGCGCGGATGGTGCCTTCCATTAGATGGCTGTTCACCTCGCCAGCCAGCTCCTGGCGCCGCTGCGCCAAGTCGTCATACATCAGCAGGTATAGCTCTGGTGGCGCAAACAGTTGCGGGTGCCCGGCGAGGATGACGCGAAGCAGCGTGGAGCCCGACCGGGGCGGACAAAGGACAAAGATCGCCTGAGGGTTTTTGGATGCTGTTCCTGCCTGCGCCTGAAGGCTGCGTGACCGAATCGTGTTCCGAAACGCCGTCACCGTGGCCTCTGTAATCCGGGGATGGTGGAGCACCGTTTCCGCACGACTGGCTGGAAGCTCCGGGATTGTGTTGTCCACGGGCTGTGCTGTTCCGCCCTGTTCTTCTAGCAGTTGCCTGCGCACAAACCGGACCAGCTCCCCGACGTTAACGTCCTTAACGTAGGTGCCATTGTTGAGGAGCAGTGCCTGAAAACCCAGCTTTCGTCCGAACTTGGCTTCGATGTCAACAATGAGTTGCACGAAGTCCAGCGACGAGAATCCGAGCGTTCTAACCAGTTGCGTCGTCGGTCCAATCGATTCATCGTGATCGTATCCATGCTCCTCCATGAGCGTTTCGATCAGCGTGATCAACTCTTCCTGTATTTGCGCCGATTCGATGGCCCTGCCTAAAACTCATTCCCCTATTTGATCATGGATCACCCTGTTTGTCAATTCAGTCTTCATCTTCCGCCTTCTGCGCTTCGTGACCTGTGGGCTTGTCTGCGAGGGTGCCGCTCCTCGCGGGTGCGCTGGCGGAAGCTTCTTGCCGCCTCGTCCTGCAGCTGGCGCAACCATCGGCTAAAATAAGCTTGCCATGCAAAATTGCCTCGCTCCTGGGGCTGGTCCAGCGCAGCGTGCGAGAGTCTCTATCCTGCTCAGCGCTGTGAGTGGCTTCCTGCTAGCTCCCCGCCCTGGCATTGATTCGTCTTATGGCGACTGGAGCGCCTGTACAACGGGTTCAGCTGGCGACTAGGTTCTGGGTCTAATTTTGTGGTCCTTGATAGAATCATGGATTTCCCTTCGCGCGATTCCTCCTTTTGTTCCGCATTGGAGGCCACCATTAATCAGCGTTATGATACCACGATGTATGACTTGCTGACGCGCGATTTCAACCGTGGCAGCGATTACACGAACTATGGCTACTGGGCTCCCGGCATTGACAATGCCAAAGATGCTGGTGACCGGCTGATGCAGGAGCTGCTTTCCGCGATCCCCGCCAAGAGCGGCTCCATACTTGATGTCGCATGTGGCAAGGGAGAGACTTCAAAATATCTGACCCGTCACTATTCGCCTGCCCGGATCACGGGTATCAACATCTCTGAGAAGCAGCTAGCCAGCTGTCGTGCCAATGTGCCGGAGGCAATCTTTCTGAGAATGGATGCCGTCAGCCTTGGCTTTGAGGCTAATGCGTTCGATGCGGTCATCTGTGTAGAAGCGGCCTTCCACTTCAACACCCGCCAACGCTTTCTAGGCGAGGCCTTGCGTGTTCTTCGCCCTGGTGGCTATCTCGTCCTCAGCGACATTCTTGTCAGCAGAGACGTGGTCAGGTACCACGGCCGTACCGTCGCGGAGAATTTTGTCGAGGGGCCTGAGCACTATGGCAGCATCCTGCAGTCCGTCGGGTTTCTGCCCAAGTCCGTCGTGGATGCGACGGAGCCCTGCTGGCACGGCCACTTCCGCCAGGCTGTGATATTCGGCCACGAGCAACTCCTGCGCGGACGCCTCTCGAGCGAGGACCTGAAGCGTCGGCTAGAAGTCTACTACCAGCGTCTTGAGTACACTGCTCACTACCTTCTGGTTGCTGCGCAAAAAACCTGATCCGAGCCCTTTGATCTGCTGCGGGTGGGATGCGGCCGGTAGGCACAGTTCCTCCTACATCGCGACCCTCCAGCACGCTTACCTAGCGCCGCCTGAGTACAGCCAACCCGGCCTTCAGGTTCTGCTCCTTCCCCGCTGTTCCGACGCGTCCCTGGCTCAGCCCTCCGCCGTCACCGGCTGCAGATCTGCGCTGAAACAGTGAGGCACCGCTGCCGTTCACCGAGATTCACACGGCCGCACTGGCCGCACCGCAGCGACACCTGCCGCGCCAGAATGATATCGGCGATCCCTTGGAGTTCCCCTGATTTCGTGGACATCGATCAGGGGTTCACAGGGGTGAGTGTACAGGCAGCGATGAACTGCTGCTCATAGTCGATCGGCACCCGCGCATAGAACAAAACCATGCCGTGACCTGGAACAAGCTCTTGCCCATCGATTGGAACGATAGCCCTTGCGACCTTTTGTTTTCTTTATTTCTTTTGGGGGCAAATGAATCAATTCCCAAGTAGGGTCTCCTGAGAAACTAAAACGTTGTTTCAGCCGGCAGAAACAGCGGGTCCGGACCAGCGTATCGGTTGATGTTCAGGTGATGACTGTTGTAGTCTAAGCAGCTTCGGATGTGGGTTCCAGGCCGCTTTATGGAGCAGGAGAAGCTGCAGCCAGTAGGCCATAAGGCCAAAAAGAAGCTCCAAGAGCTTCTGGAGGTTCATGACAAGCACGTTCGACGCAATCGCTGAACCCTGGGTGGTTGCGAGCTTCTCCCGGATCAGACCCAATCC